>JBIKZJ010000143.1:0-13663 GCA_044354755.1 Schlesneria sp.
GCTCCACTGTGTGTGAATTTGACGATCGCAATCCCTTCCTCCGGATTGAGCGACTTGCGCAAGCGCGCACCGAAACTGAGTTCTGGTCCGAAATTGCCCAGAAACTCGTTGGGCTCTAACGGCTCCCAGTCGGTGGAAACCGCGACGCCCCCTCCGAGTGAATGACGGTAGAGGACTTGTTCCTGGGGATGGCTCAATGACTCAAATCCCGCCGTGCTGGGAATCTCGTCGACATACGAATCTTCACCTTCCATATTGCGCTGGCCAGCCAGCACGAAAAGTCGGACTCGTTTCTTGGCAGCAACAGGGAGATTTTCCGGGAAACGGCGGTCAGCAGCGGGGGGGAGTCGATCGACTTCCTGGAGGTAGGCGTTGGCGAATGCCTCGCCCAATTGAAGCTGCCCCTGTGTCCCAAAATGGTAGTGTGGCTGACCACTTCCCATCACTTCAAAGGCGAGATGGGACGTCGGTACCCAGCGTAACCGAGAATCCGATTTGAGCACGATTTGTTGTTGATCATACAGCACGCCCAGATTGGCTCGATGATCCATCCCCCAAATCCCCTTTTCGCTCACTTCGGCGAGATACCACTTGAGCTCGGGGGCCTGCAAGTCAACTCGTAAGCGAGCAATCAGCTTTTTCAGCCCCTCGGCATACTGGTTCATCAAATTGCGATCGAGCATATCGTTTTCGCCTTGATGCCACATCACCCCTTCCAGCTGATAGGCGATACCACGCTGTTTGAGCAGATCCAGGGATTCACGAATCAACTTCAGGGTTCGCGGGTAAAGCTTTTGTCCTTTCTCGGGCGCATCAGGGTTCCAGTCGAACGCGACGGTCGTTCCTCCGACAGCCGATTTGATGATCCCAATCGGCGACGAAATCTGTTGTTTCACTCGACGGGCAAAGGTTAGTTCGGGACCGAAGGAATTGAGGGGCCGGAGTGGTACCCATCCGGTCGAGGCTTGAGTCCCGTTTTCGAGCACGTAACTGTAGAGCACATCCTCCTGCGGCGCACCCGCACCTCGAAAAGGAGGAAACTCGTCGATCCGTTCCGTCTGGGCATCCGACCCGACCATATTCGATTGGCCCGCGAACAGGAAAATCCGCATGACATCGTCGGCGTGAGTTGGTCCGCTCATCAATACGAGCGACGTAATCATAGCCAGCAGGGTGCAGACCCTGATGCAGAGAGTTCGATTCACAGCAGTCCTCGTTTCTCGAGAGGGATCGTGGAACAGGTTCGTTTCCGTGCGGTCAGGGTAGGGATTGTACCACGAGTCGATACGGATGGGCGGATCCGCCGTGATCATTGGCGTCTTGAATGACGATCCAATATGGGCCGGCGGCGAGAGGGATTTCGATCCTCGAATCGGCCCCGACGGCGTCATCGTTGCTGTCGATCTTATTTCCTTTGGCGTCGAAGATCGTCAGCACGCTGTCCAATCCCGAACCTTGTCGGCGGGCGATGATTTCTACCAGCAGTTTTTGGGGGACTCCGAGATTGACCGCAAAGACATCCACGTTTCGGTCTGCATGCAGCTGCCCATCGACGATTTGCGGGATCGCAATGGCCTGGGCCTGACGAAAGCCATCGTTGGGCTCGATCTCGCTCACCACCGGATCGCGCCCGCCAACCAGCAGCGTGTACTCGGTGCTTTCCAGTTCGCCCGCGAATAACCGGATCGGGAGACTCGCCGACGAGAAGCCAGCGGGGACAGTGATTTCGAGTTCGACGAGTGTGTCCCCAATTTGTTTGGCGTCTTGGCCATTCGGAATCGGGGCATGATCGTGTCGAACGACTTTGCATGTCACCCCACCGATCGTGGACTTCGCCTCGAGGTCACGATTCAATTTCCAACCCCGGACCAGCACTTTTGTGGTGGCATTCACCGGAATCGCAAACGGGACCGCAACGGCGATTCGGGGTACTTCTGGCTTGTCCTGCGCGAGGGCGACGATGGCCATCAGCGGGATGAGTAACATCAGCTGACGCAGCGTGGTGGGTAACGGGATTCGGTACGACCCAGCAAATCGGCTAGACATACAGGGCCTCGATCTTCTTTCCTTGATCGAGGATTTCCACAGGACGGCCGTCGGGTGTTTTGAGTTGTTTCTGTGGGTCAATTCCCAGCGATGACAGAATTGTACAGGCGACATCTGCCGGGGAAATCGGGGATTCGGTTGCCTGGGCACCGTCTTTGTCGGTCGCACCAATCACTTTGCCGGTCACGACCCCGGCCCCGGTGAACAGCAGCGAGGCGGCAGGAGCCCAGTGGTCTCGACCGAGGTCCTTGTTGATTTTTGGTGTCCGGCCAAACTCGCCCATCATCACGACCAGCGTGTCCCGCTGCAAACCTCGCTCATACAAATCGCTCACCAATGCCGAAAACCCTCGATCGAGATCCGGCAGCTTGGATTCAAGCCCCGGCCAGATCCTAGCATGATGATCCCAGCCACCGAAATTGACGGTGACATAGGTGACTCCCCGTTCAACCAGACGACGGGCCAGCAGGCAGCTTTGTCCAAACGTCGTGCGACCATAACGGTCTCGTAACGAGGTCGATTCCTGTTCGACGGCAAAGGCATCCCGCGCTTCGCCGGAAAGGACCATCTCGGCGGCACGTCGTTGAAACTGATCATACGCCGCGATTTGATCGTTTCCTTCCACTTCTCGAGCGAGATGATCGACCAGCGATAATAGTGATTGCCGGCGCTGCACGCGGACTTCAGGAAGGGGTTGCGCTCGAGCCACATCCCGGACGCGGTAACCGTTTTCATTCGGGTCCCCCGCTTTAAAGGATTCATAACGGCCACCCAGGAATGCGCTTTTGCCAAGTTCCCAAGTGAACGAGGGATTCCGAGGAATCGCCACGTAGGGAGGCAGTGTTCCGGGGAAGCCGCTTTCGTGTGCCGCGACCGCTCCCAAGGCAGGCCAATCACCGAACGCAGAACCAAACCGACCCGACATCACCCAGTTCGTCGCGGTTTCGTGGTGGTCATTGTTGTGAGCTCCGCTTCGCACCAGGCAGACTTTGTCCATGGTTTGTGCCATAAGCGGCAACAATTCGCCAATCTGCAGGCCGGTGACATTTGTGGAAATCGGTTGATACTTGCCCCGAATTTCTTCCGCCGCTGCCGGTTTGAGGTCAAAGCTGTCGTGATGGGACAAGCCTCCACCGAGATAGACCAGAATCACCGACTTGGCACGACGATCGTGTGCGACTTGCCCTGACGCCTCGGCCCGTAACGTACCCGCGAGCGACAATCCCAACGGGGCAATGGCCCCCACGGTCAAGAAATCACGACGATTGGAATGCCGAAGTTCAAACATAAGGATGCTCGCACCAGGGTTTGCATTTAATGATTAAAGGTAAATTCTTTGGAGTTCAGTAACGCCCAGAAGAGATCCGCCAGACCCTCGGCCCGATCTGCTGTGGGAACCACACTGAGAATCCCTGATCGCTCGTGTTCCGTCGGCAGTCGTGACAGCGTCACCAGAAACAGTTCGTCGATCACAGCCGAGTTTTCAGGATACGCTGCCAAGAGCTGCGCCAGCCGTCCATCGCTGGCCCGAATTTTCTCATGCAGGGGATCCCCATTTTGCAGGTGCAGCAATTGCGGCAACGTCACATCGCCGCTTCGTTCACAGGCACACGCGGTGGTGCGGGGTGAACGACCAAACAGGGATAAAAAGTACGAATCGGTAAAGGGATCGGGAACCTGAATCGCACGCACACCGACGGCATAACCCGGATAGGATTCGGGCTGACCCGTCGCTGAACAAATGGCATCGAGCAGCACTTCTGCGGGGAGTCGGCGGGCAGAAAAGTGCGAATAAAAACGTTGATCGCGATAGTTAGATTCCCGTGTTGCGGACATCAATTGATAGGTACGAGAATTCAAGATCAACCGTAGCGTCGGCTTCAGCTGAAAGTCACTCGCCACGAATTCCTGATTGAGCAAATTCCAAAGAGCGAGATTGGAAGGGGGGTTGGTGGCACGCAAATCGTCGACTGGTTCGACCAGACCACTGCCGAGAAAATGTTGCCATAATCGATTGACCATCGCACCCGAGAAATAGCGATTGGAGGGATTGGTCATCCACGAGACAAAGGCTTCACGGGGATCACTGCCGATGGGAATCACGGTTTCCGATCGATCCAGAGGTCGCGGTGCCAGCATCTGTCCTGTTCGAGGCTGCCGGACTTGAACCGCTGTTTGAGCCTCCTGCAGAATTTGTTTCTCCCAGTCGGCAATCCGCTGTTCAGTTTCAGCAATCTGTTTCGCCTCGGTATTGGCCCCCTTGAGCTGTGCCAGTTTCTGCTCTTCTTGCTGAATCTGTCGTCGTAAGTTGAACTGGTTTCGTGTCCCCACCTGCAGAATGGTCGGTAAGTCTTCCGGTCGCTGGCGATCCAGTGTTAACCGCGAGAAAAAGCTGACAAAATGGTAGTAATCATCCTGAGTCGATTTTTCCAAGGGATGATTGTGGCAACGAGCACATCCAATCCGCGTGCCGAGAAACGCCTGAGCCACGGAATCGGCCACTTCCGATTCATGCGCTTCGCGTTCACCGACCGTAACGATGAAATAGCCGACTCCCGGTTGTTCCACACACGATCCGCTCGCAGTCAGAACACGGGTCGCAATATCGCGCCAGCTCCGGTTGGCGGCAAGCTGTGATCGAAGCCACTCGTGGAATGCACGGACCCCTTTCGCACCCCGCACATCGTGGTCCCGTTCTTTGCGGTTCTGGAGCAGTTCACTCAGCCAATACGTCCAGTAGTCGACAAATTCGGGACGGTCGAGCAGTCTCTCGACCAGGCGCTGCCGTTTGTCAGGCTGTGAATCCGCTAGGAAGTCACGCACTTCGGCAGCGGTTGGCAAGATTCCCAACACATCCAGGGTGGCTCGCCGCAAAAACGTGGCGTCGTCGCAGAGGGAACTCGGCTCAATCTTAAGATTCGCCAGTTTTTCAAAGACCGCCTCGTCCACAGCGTTATTTCGGGTCGCATACCAAGCCGATTCGACGGCGTTTTCATAACGGACGGTGATCGAAGCGACTTCAATCAAGCCGCGAAAGGCTGCAGTAATCACCGATTCGCCATGTCGCAGCGCCCGGACCTGACCGTTTTCCGAAACATCGAGCATGGCACTGTCGCGTGACGTGAACTGGGTGAGCCACGTCACATCACGGCGTTTTCCATCGTCGTAGATGGCAGTGACTTGCAGGGGAAGAGTCTGTCCAATCACCAGCGACTGCTCGGACGGAGTCAGTTCGATGCGGATGAGCTTTGCGAGATCATTCTTCGATCCGGGCATTCCGGCACGGATCCATTCGGTCAACAGGTTCGCACCGGGTGAATCGGGTTGCAACCGTTGGCCGCCACCGTGTGGCGTGGCATTGGTCCCCTTGAGCACGAGCAGGCTGAGCTCGGGCGAGGCCTGATTGACGCGACGGGCCAGGGCTTCGCGGACGATGGAATCGTAATCGGCGTCGGGGGCGTAGCCTCGTAGAGAAAGCCGAAAGCCATTTTGGCCCGCCAATTTGCCGTGGCAACCGCCGGAATTGCAACCAAACCGGGTCAGGACCGGGATCACTCCGTCTTCAAACGAAGGGACCTCCGCACCAGCCCGGTGGGAGCTGCTGGTAACGATCAAGCCAACAAACAACAGCCACAGGCAACATGGCAGCCGACGGAATTTGGATAAGCTCAAGGAGAACCTCACTTCCAGTGAGTAACACTTCAATGTCCGTTGATGCTAATTGGATGAAGCACGGGAAGCAATCATGAATTTTCCACCCGGAAATGAAGACTTATTTTGCGGGCTTTGGCTTGGGGGGACTTTTTCCCTTATCGAGACTCATTGCCCCTGATCCATTGGCCATGATCAGCAGCATTGCACCCATCAGGCCCAGGTTTTTCATAAACTGAATGATCTGGGCTTGTTGAGTTTCGCCGCGAAAATTCCAGAAATCATGAAAGTAGTACGTAGCGAGTCCCAGGAAGATGAGGAGCAGGGTCGCACCGATGCGGGCTTTATACCCCAGAATAATGGAGAGACTTCCTGCGACCAGGAAGAGGATCGCCCCCGCCAGCATCACTTGCGGCTGGGGAATTCCCTGTCCCTTCATCGTACTGGCCACTTGGTCGAAGTTGGGAATTTTATTGCCGACGGCACTCATGAGAAAAATGGTGGACAACAGCAAACGTCCTAACACTGTCGTCAGGCCGTGGATTGTGTTTTTCATCAGATCAGACTTTCGTAATCGGAAGTACTTAAGTTTCAGGCCAGATCAAACAACATGATCTCGGCATTGTTCAAAGCAATGAGCTTCAGCGAGCTCGTATCACTGATCGCGGCACCATCGCTGGTCGCCAGCAGGTGTTCATATGGGTAATCCCGGTTCCTGCCGACATTCGTTGAAATTCCCCCGGTCGCAAGACTTCGCCATTCCCCATGGAATCTTGATGTTCTAGCGCACCTTCGAGGACGTAGGTAACGATTTCCATATCATGATGCGGATGGGTACCAAAACCCTGTCCTGGTGCAATCCAATCTTCGTTCATGACTCGTAAACAGCGAAAATCGATGTGCCGGGGATCCTGGTACGAGGAAAACGAACTGTGATGCCCAACAAGATTTATCGTCACGGCACCTTGATTTCGCGAGTTTTTTCGAGAACTCGAACCGTTCCGTCTCGACGAAATCAGTTGATCGAAGGGGGTGATCGGACGGTGAAGTAGGAAATGGGACCGTTTTTGAATACCTTCATGGATAATTCTGAATTCTTCGCCACGTCTGAATGACTCGCGCCGCTTGCCGCGTGCGAGTATTCGTCGGTCATTTCCCGATCTGGCGAGCAGGAATTCAGGAGGTCGATTCCATTCACACCTGCATCGAGGAACATCATGGCAGCATCACGACGTGACTTTCTGGAAACTTTGGCGTTGGGTTCAACGGCAGCACTGGGACTGACCGTCGCCGGTTGTACGACGGGGGTTCCCGAGAATGCGGCGGGGATTGCCGGAAGTGGGGCCAACAGCAGCAAGCCACTGCGAGCGGCGTTTTCCAATGCTGGCTTGCAAAGTACCTGGTGTGAATTAGGTAAAAAAACGGCGGAACTCTGGGGGCGTCTGCTGAACATCGAAATCGAATGGTTTGACGGCGAATTCGATCCCGGACGACAACGAGACAAGATCGATGCCTTGACCAATCGCGACTGGGACTTCTGCTGCTTTCAGGCGGTCCAGATCGATTCACTGGCAGAACCTTGCAAGCGACTGAAGGAACGGGGCATTCCGGTCATCTCGATGGACACCTTGCTGGTCGACATGGACAAGATGAGATCGACAGGGGTCTGGTGCGAAGTGACTCCTGACCATGTGGATATGGCCGAGAAGAGTGTTGGCTACATGATGCAAAAAATCGGCGGCCAGGGAAGCGTGATTCACATTGGCGGTCTCGACGGCCATAGTGGCGCACAAGGGAGACGGCAGGGTTTCGAGAACATTCTCAAAAAGTTTCCGAACGTGCAGGTGGTCGGCGGCGGGGTTCGCTGGTGCGACTGGAAAAAGGAAAAAGCCCGCAATACGTTTGAAGCCTTGCTCCAGCAAGAAACCACACCGATTGCCGGTGCTTTTTTCCATAGCGACGATATGGCGTTGGGGGCCATTCCTGCGCTCAAGGGGACAATTCACGAAAAAATGGTGGTGGTGGCTGTCGATGGACAAAAGGATGGACTCGATGCCATCAAGAACGGCTCGCTCGCCGCATCGGCCGTGAATCCTGTTTGCCGGATCCATCAGACATCCCTGTTCCTTGGCCAGTTCATTGCTCGCAACAAAGAGAAAATGGAATCCGTTCCTCTCGAAATCATTACACCGGGACCGCTCGTGACGGCAGATGATCCGCGAGCACTGGAAGCCATGTATTATCTTGCAGATCCGCTGCATTGCCTCGTCTGATCTCTGGTCTGATCACTCGTCAGACCCAAATTCATCGACATGTTTTTGGGGATGGGGGGCTACTTGGTTTTTCGCAACCCGAGCTGCGCGCGAATATCGGCGCGAATCTCGTCGATTCCAAGTGCCCCGTTCGTCTGAATCACCAATTCTTTTCGGCCAAACAGTTCCAGCACCGGTTCGGTTTGCGTGCGATAATCTTTCAGGCGTTGACGTAATCCTTCTTCATTGTCGTCGCTGCGGATGGTCAATTTACCCCCACAGACATCACAAGTGTCCGCAATCGCGGGACGATGGTGAATCAGGTTGTAATCCAGGCCACATTGACTGCAGAGGCGGCGGGCGAGCACACGCTCAAAAACCACTTCGTCCGGAACCGCGATGTGGATCACCGCGTCAATGTCGTAACTTTCCAGAAAAAATTCCGCTTGCGTTTTTGTTCGCGGAAATCCATCGAGAATAAAGCCAAAGTTCCAGTTGTGCTGTCCGAGACGCTCACGAATGATCTGCTCGACCGTTTCATCGTCGACCATCTTCCCATCCGAGATCAGCCGTTTGATCCGTGCCCCAAGCTTCGTGTGTGACTGAATATGCCAGCGAAAAATGTCGCCAACCGAAATATGAACGAGATCCAGTTCTTGCTTCAGCAGCTTGGCTTGCGTCCCCTTGCCGCAGCCCTGGGCTCCCATAATGACATATTTCTGCATGACACATCCATTCTGACAGTCAAAAACGACCAGTGATTCGGGCGGATAATCGATGGTAGACACCCGGTGGTGGACAACACAGAGCCCCCTCCGTTCCGGAATGAAACGGGCAAGCTTACCGAGTCAGTGATCAATCACCAATCGCGGCACGAATCTGCTGACCGATTTCCTGAATCGCCGTCCGCGCGGTCTCGAACTGCTCGACGCGTCTGATAAACGCATGGATCATCCCGGGATAGCGATGAAACGCCACCGGAACCCCCGCTTGCTGCAGTGCGGTGGCGTACGCTTCCCCTTCGTCGCGCAACGGATCAAACTCCGCAGTGAGGATCGTTGCGGGAGGAAGTTTTTTTAAGGATGGGGCCAGCAAGGGTGAAGCGTAAGGTTCGCGCATTTGCTCGGGTGACGAAACATAGTGATTCCAGAACCAGATCATTTCACTGCGGGTCAGAAAATATCCCTCAGCATTGCTCTGGTAGGAGGGACGTTCAAAATCGCAGTCGGTAATCGGATAGATCAATGCCTGAAAGGCGATCGGGGGACCACCCCGATCACGCGACATCAGACAGAGCACGGCAGCCAGATTCCCCCCGGCACTGTCCCCTGCGACCGCAATCCTGCCCGGGTCTCCCTGGAATTCCTGGGCCGTTTCGCAGGCCCACTCCAGAGCGGTGTAGGCGTCATCAATCGCTGCGGGAAACTTATGGTCGGGGGCCAATCGATAGTCAACGTTGATAAACACGCATTGGGAAGTCGCCGTGAGACGCCGCACCAAATCGTCATGAGTGTCGATATTGTTGAGAACCCAGCCACCCCCATGAAAATAGAGGCAAATGCCAAAAGGGCCGGCCCCCACGGGAACGTAGATCCGGACCGGCAGCAGTGTCCCATCTGGCCGGGGAATCGATCGATTTTCGACTTTTGCCAGTTCCGGTGGATGAGGGCCAGGGCGGATTCCCATCAGGGCCGCACGGCGTGTTAACTCGATCGGAAGCGTTTCCACGGAAGGCGTTGACTGGCGAGCAACCTGTTCCAGAAAAAGGGCAGCTTCAGGATGAAGAGGCATATCACTTCTCGCACAGAAATCAAAAGCAAAAACCCAAGGCCCACGATCAACTTTAGCGGGCAGGTATTGTTTCCGGACTGCTCGCCGTAACGGGTCGCGAACTGGATATCGGGGTCGCCTTCAATAACATCATCAGCTCTTCAATTTCATCCAGTTCGGCCTGGAAATCGACGTTCGATTGTTCCAGCCCCCCTTGCTGCAGTTCGCCAAGACCCTCGGCCATGGCGTGACCAACAACAATCGGACCGGAATCTTCGTTGGCCTCGAGCAGAGTCTGACCGACCGGCTTCAGCCGCCCTGGACTGGCGACCCGTGCCAGCGGAATTCGCCCCAGCACGATGGTGGTGGCGTCGCTTGAGTTCAGAATCGAAATGGTCCCCTCGGCAGAAATTTGAATTTCCCGCAGATCTTCCGGAATTTTGATCCGAGGTTGGATCAATACCAGCGAGTTGGCCACCAAAAGGGACAGCTGGCGGTCCTGATCCAGCGCAAACGCTCCACACCGTGTCAAAAATTCTTTGTCACCCTGCTGAACGTGAAAAAAACCATCGCCGTTAATTGCGAGGTCGAGCGGTCGTCCGGTCGCTTTAAAGGCTCCTTGCTTCAGGTCGAGCTGCATGGGACTCATCCGGCAACCTTCACCACGAACCCGGGCCTCGAACGACGGATGAGAATCGATTCCGTCGAGTGGCGACAAACCAAAATTTTGTGGTGAATAACAGTCGACCATGGTGACCCGCAGCCGTTTAAACCCGGGGGTGGCCGCATTCATCAAATTGTGACGCAGCTGGGAAATTGCCGATTCGAGAGCGATGGTGGTTGAATCGTCGCCGGGAAGCTGAAAACGAATTTTTTGCGAAACCGCTTCCGCGACGATTTCGCGTTGGAGGGGGCCTGCAATCGACTCAGTCGACGCCAGTTTTTCCGGGGCTCCCCCCGAAACGCGCGGCAGAGCACGCATCTGTTTGCGGACCTGAAGCAAATCTCGCACAACGCCAGCAGGAAGTGTTTTCAGCTCATCAAACCAGATATCCCGTTCTTCACGCGTCGTGTGGGCGAGTTCCCGTTCGATGACATTTCGAACCGCCGAACTGGCGGTCTCTTCTGCGGAATTTTCCGCAGTATTTTCCTCGGGTGTCGCAGAGCCTGCCGCCGATGAATCGTGGTCCACAGGCAACGCATCAACAGGGGCGGGAACAGCAGAGGGTCGTTCGGCGATCAGACCCGATCGTCGAGGTTCCTTGGCAGGTTGCGTTCCTGCGACAGGAATGATCCCACCAACAGGCCCATTTACCATGTAGAGGCCGTGCAGATCTTGGGTGATCGGGAGGTCCGTTTGTCCACTGCCGATGACAAATAGGCCATGATCCGTTTTACAGAGCTCCCGCAAGGGATCGGTGACAAGCCCCTGACAATCAGCGGATAAATCGCTGTCGGCAGAAAAATCACCCAGAAGCGTAGTTACGGGTTGCCCATGAGATGATAAAGGAAAATCTTTGCCAAAAAATTCGAGATCGCCGATCGTAATGACCGCTGGATGTGACCGGTCGAATTGACGCTGAATCACCATGCCGCTGACAAAAAACGCCGATGCCGCGAGTGAAACTACGAATCCGTTGCTTCGCAACCCTGTCATCGTCAATTCCTTTTGGCGAATGTGAGTTACGTCCATCAAAGGACGCCTTACGATTTTTCGACCCGGTTGACATCCATCCAGATCAATCTGCCTAAGCCGATTTAATCAGTAACACGGGTTTCAATTGGGGTCTCCTGACTCCAACTCTCGCGGGACGGTAATGGAATCTGCAAAATTCGGCAAGTCGCAGTCTCTGCTTGAACCGTAAATCGGTCCATCACTGTTCACAGGACCGAGAAATCAGGAGTTTCAACGGCGAATTTCCCATCACCCATCCGGGTTCTCTCCGTTGATGAAAAATGTCCGCCAAGTCACTTGGCTGGGCAAATCGTCCCCGTTCCGTCGACTTGTCAGTCGACTTGGGTCCTGAATGGTCGCATCGACACCAGACCGATACGCCCCCCGACATGTGCGTTTTGCGTTAGTATATGTGTACTATTTCAGTGCAATAAAATGACATTTGAGCATTTGATCGCAGGATTCGTGTTTGGAACTGGTTAAGAATTGGTATCGTCGCTTGATTTCCGTCTGGCTGCTCAGTCAGAATAGGGATTCCGGTGTTATGCCTCACGATCTTGGTCTTTGTTCACAGACGCGATAGAATATCGAAACTTGTCAATCGACAATTCACCATTGCCTTACCTCTTGAGGGAACAGACGTCTCATGAAATTCCTTGCAGGCCAAACCGTTGGTATCGATCTCGGAACGACATACTCGGCGATCGCTCAATTGACTAAAGAAGGAAATCCGATTTCCTTGCTGAATGCTGACGGACGGAACATCACCCCTTCAGTCGTGCTGCTGGGGGATGATGGTCAAGTGGTAGTGGGCCCTTCGTTCGAACGAATTTCCCAGGAATCTCCCGACCACATCGTCGAAGCCATTAAGCGGCAGATGGGAAATAAGGAATTTTTCGTCGTTTATCAGAACAAGAAGCTGAGCTCAGAATTCATTTCTGCACTGATTCTGAAAAAGCTGAAGCAGGATGGCGAGAAAGCGATTGGCCCGATCACCAATGCCGTCATCACGGTTCCCTACTATTTCAACGATGTTCGTCGTAAGGCAACACAGGATGCAGGTCGTATTGCAGGTCTGAATGTTGTTGACATCATCAACGAACCGACCGCCGCGACACTCGCCTACGCCTGGATGAAGGGTGAACTGGGGCGATCCGATCTCAAACAAGAATCCAAAACCATCCTGGTTTACGACCTCGGCGGGGGAACCTTTGATGTCACCGTGGTTCGCTACACGCCAACCCAATTCCGGGTATTGGCCACGGACGGTGATGTGATGTTAGGGGGGATTGACTGGACCAAACGGATCACGGACCACGTGGCCGAACAATTCTACCGCAAGTTTAGCGACGATCCCCGCGAAGATGCCGAAGCGATCCGAAACTTCACGGTCGAATGCGAAGATGCCAAACGAGCACTCAGTACAAAAACTCAGGTCCCTCTGTCAGTTTACTTCCATGGCAAGACCCTCACCCTGCAGTTGACCCGGAAGGATTTCGAAAGAATGACCTCCGATCTGCTGCAACGAACCCGCGATACCACCGAACTGGTGATGCAACAAGCGGGTGTTGAGCCAGGATCGTTGGATGAAGTGGTGCTGGTGGGTGGTTCAACCTACATGCCTTCCGTCGAGCAAATGCTGCTCGAAGTCTGTCAGCGAACTCCGTCACGTGAACTGCGACCGGAAGAGGCTGTGGCTCAGGGAGCCGCAATCCACGCTGCGATTCTCGAAGCCCGGGAAAATCGGGGTATCGAGGGACTCAGTGCCCTCGTATCCGCTCGATTGCGAACCGTTCAGACCAGCGACGTGAATTCTCATTCACTCGGAGTGAAGGTCACGAATCCGGACGATCGGACTCGCAAGATGAACCACATCATGATCCCCCGGAATTCGACGATCCCCTTCAGCGTTAGCCAGCGATTTGTCACCAATTCCTCGAACCAGAAAACGATTCACCTCTACATTCTGGAAGGGGACGCGACCGATCCCGATGCCTGTACCCAGATCGGCGATTTCCAGATCGTGGGGCTTCCAGCAAACCTCCCGGCGAATTCTCCCGTCGAAGTCACTTACAGCTATGACTCGAACGGACGGATTCATGCCGTTGCGAAGGAATTGACGGGTAATCGGGTCGCGACCACCGAAATCGTACGGAACTCGGGGCTCACCGATCAAGGTGTCAACAACTTTGAATTGCTCGCCAAAGATTACCAGGTTGAATAATGTTTGAACCTTGCCCCCGCGAGCAAGAAACTCGGCACGCGGGGC
>JBIKZJ010000144.1:0-13647 GCA_044354755.1 Schlesneria sp.
CTAGTTCTGGGTTGTGAAGCGGGGAATCCGTCCGTTCACAAGAATTATTCGATGATCTACAGTTCGCACATTTCGTGGAGCTCACCAACAACGCCCACGCCGCTGGAACTCTATCCGTCACTCGCATTCGACCGGCTGTTCAAGGACGAGGTGCAGCGGGGGGATAAAAGCGTGTTGGATGCGGTGCTGGCAGATGCCCGGCAGATCCGACGCGAGATCAGCACGGCCGACCAGCGGAAGCTGGATGAATACCTCGATTCCGTTCGCGATGTCGAGCAGCGGATTGAAAATGCGGGGAAAATAGGTGAATTGCAGGGATGGCGGCCAACACTCGACAAACCGAATGTCCCCCGACCACCGGAAGGGATTCCGCAGAATATCGCGGACCACATGCGACTGATGTGCGATATCATGGTGCTCGGTTTCCAAACCGACACGACACGGATCTGTACTTTGAAGCTGAATAATGATCACTCGTCGCTTCGGTTCCCACACCTGAGCGTCGATTACATGATTCACCACTTGCTATCCCACTCGGATACCCCCGACTGGCTGAAGGTGAACCAGTTTTTCGTCGAGCAATTGGCCTACATCGCCAAAAAGCTGGATGGGATTCAGGAGGGGGAGCGGACTGCGCTCGATAACACGATGCTGATGTTCTGTTCGAGCATGATGAGTGGCAGCCATGATGCGACGCAGCTACCGGTCGTGATGGTGGGACGCGGCGGCGGCAAGATTCAGACCGGTAAGGTGCTCGATTACCGCGATCAGCCCAATCGTCAAATGTGTCGACTCTACATGTCGATGATGGACAAAATGAATGTCCGACCCGAAAAGTTTGGCGATGCCACGGAAGCCCTGGCCGAAGTCTGATACGTCTGTGTCCCCTTGGTAAATCATACCAGAGAATTCGAAACCGGTCGCCAGCGAAAGATGTTCCATGCGTGGTTGTTCACTGTCCGTCATTGCTGCTCTATTCGTCGTTGCTACTCTATTCGTCGTTGCCGCTATGGAAACGGAAACGGCTTTGGCCGGCGCTCCTCGGTTTGTCGAGCAGATTATCGATCCCCAGATCGGCACGGTCTGTTACGCCGTTAGTCGAGCCGATGTCAATGGTGATGGCAAGCCAGATATCGTGGCGGTGAGCGAAAACCGGGTACAGTGGTATGAAGCCCCGCTGTGGACCAAACATGTGATCCTCGAAAATCAGGCAGATCTGGATCACGTTTGTATCGCACCGCATGACATTGATGGGGACGGCCAAATCGACTTCGCTCTCGGTGCTGGCTGGATTAAAGCCAATACGGGGAGTATCCAATGGATCACCCGTGGAAAAAAACCGGATGACAAATGGTCGGTGCACCTGATTGCTCTCGAAAAGAGTACCCATCGGATGAGTTTTGCGGATGTTCTGGGGACGGGACAACCGCAATTAGTGGTTTCGCCTTTGAATCGGAGTGTCGACGGGAAGTCGGGGGTTCGTTTGCTCGCATTTTCGATCCCGGCGGCTCCAAAAACGGACCGGTGGCTCTTCAAGGAACTCGACGAAACGCTGAACCGGGTGCATCACCATCTCCACACCGACTGGGATGGTGACGGAAAGCTCGACACCATTACCGCCAGTGAAGAAGGGATTTCGCTGATTCAAAAGCAGGGCGAGTCCTTCAAGCTGACCAAGCTCGGAACCGGTGCCCTCTCGGACAAACCCGAGTTACGTGGAGCGGGTGAAATCAAGCAGGGAAAACTGAAACGAGGGGGGCGATTCCTGGCAACCGTGGAACCGATGCATGGGACAAGTGTCGCCGTTTATACCGCCAATAGCGACGGAAAATTGCCACTCAAGCGAACGGTGATTGAAGACGCGATGAAGCAGGGACACGCCGTATGGGCCGCCGATCTGGATGATGATGGGATCGACGAAATCCTCGTCGGTCACCGCGAAGCGGGGACGGGAAATATCAAAGGCCCCGGTCTGTATCTCTTTTCGGCGGATGATGAGGCTGGTGAACGCTGGTCGAAGTATGTGATTGATAATCGCGGAATTGCGGTTGAAGATGCCCTCGTCGCCGACTTCAACGATGATGGAAAACTCGATGTGCTCGCAGGGGGCCGCGCGACCCAGAATGTGAAGCTCTATCTGAATCAGGGTTCCGCCAAGTAAGCATTGCTGGCAAACAGGAGGCGAGGTCGCGGAGGGATGCCTGGTACTTGTTTGCGGTCCCTGTTGAGACCACGCGCGCTGTCGTTAATCGCCCGCTTCCAGATGGGCGGCAGTCCCCGGATGGGCGCCAGCCTGCAGATGATCACCAGTGACACACATTTCCCTTTTGTTCATCAGGTGCCGTGATGCCCGTTTATCTGATTGGAACGCTCGACACCAAGGGGACCGAGACAGGGTATCTGCGGGACTTGCTGACCGAATTGGGTGTCGAGACCCGCATCGTTGACGCGGGCTGTCTGGGTGAGCCGTCGTTGAAGGGGGAGATCACTCGTGAAGAGATCTTTCAAGCAGCGGGTCTCTCGTTGGCCGAGGTCCGTCAACGGGGAGATCGCGGCCTGGCGGTGACGCAAGCGGCGATCGGCGTGGCGAAGCGGATTGCCGAGGACCATGCACGTGGCGAAGTCTCGGGCGTTCTCGGTTTAGGTGGTTCTGCCGGAACGACTATCGGCACTGCAGCGATGCGAGTGCTACCACTGGGGGTTCCCAAGCTGATGGTGAGTACTCTCGCCTCAGGCCAGACGCGACCCTACGTCGGCAGCAAAGACATCTTGATGATGAATGCGGTCGTCGATATTTCGGGGTTAAATCGGATCAGTCGTACCATTCTTGGCAATGCGGCCCGGGCGATGGCAGGGATGGTTTTGAATCGGCGAGCGATTCCGATCGAAACGCCTCGTGAAGATCGGCCTTTGATTGCGGCCACGATGTTTGGAGTGACCACTCCTTGTGTCGAGCGGGCTCGACAGGTGCTCGAGCGGGCGGGGTATGAAGTCGTTGTTTTTCACGCGACGGGTATCGGTGGCGAGGCGATGGAAAGCCTGATTGCGGACGGAATGTTTGCAGGGGTACTCGATATCACGACGACGGAACTGGCTGACGAACTGGTCGGCGGGACACTCTCGGCCGGCCCCGATCGTTTGACCGCAGCGGGCCGACGCGGGATCCCGCAAGTGATCTCGGTCGGGGCGCTGGATATGGTCAACTTTGGGCCAAGCCACACCGTCCCCGAAAAGTTCAAAGACCGCAAGTTCTACCAGCACAATGCCACGGTCACCTTGATGCGGACGACGGTGGCAGAGAACCATCAGCTTGGTCAAGAAATCGGTCGCAAGGCGTCGGCAGCGACGGGACCGACTGCGATTGTCCTGCCGCTTTTGGGTGTTTCGGCGATTGACTGCAGCGGGCAACCCTTCGACGACTCAGAAGCACGTGAATCGCTGTTTCAGGCAATCCGATCGACGTATGGAACGGTCGAGTTAATCGACTGCGCCAATCACATTAACGACCCGCACTTCGCTGAGGTGGCTGCAGAAACGTTGCTCGGATTGCTGCGTCTGAAAATGGTTGCGATCAAGGCGGAATGAATGTAATACACGAAATTCTTTTCTTGATGGTTCTTGTGTCGCCCTTAATTCGAATCGCCTCAATAGAGATCAAGCTCATGGCTGGAAAAAGCAGTTCGCCCAAAAAGAAGACGGGCCGTAAGTCGAAGAAGGGATCTGAAGGCTTCCCACCGATCCTCATCGGACTGATCGTGTGTGGTCTGGTCTGTGTTCTCGGCCTGGGTATCTTTGCATTGCTGCCGAAAAACGTTCTGCAGCAAGTCAGTTCGGCCGTTCCTGCTCTCAAGCTGCCAGGACGTCCCACTTCTCACGACGATTTTCTCAAAGCGGTGGTTGACGCCGAACGGAATCATGCCCGAGTGATGAGTTCGATCAAGGATAAAACAACGGCCCAAAGTGCTCTGCCACAAATCAAGTCTGCGTCGGCGAATCTGGCCAAAGCGACCAATGACTGGCTCGAATTCATCTCACAGCATCCATTGACTGCTGATGAAAGTCAGAAGCTTTTCCTGACTCGCAGCAACGAGTTATCCAAGATTAGAAAAGAGTTTCCTTATGACATTGTGTTCGGCATGAATCCTGAGATTCTTGTTGAACTCGACAACGCGGCGACGGAGCGACAGGATCTGAGTCTGGCGTCAATGGCCCTGACTACGCAACTGAATGGGAGATCGATGCCTGCAACACAGGCCGGGCCGCCACAAAGGCAACATCCTGGAGGAATGTTTCCGTCGAATCAACCACCCTTCTCGACGCCGAATCCGGTCCCAGCCCAAGTCATGTCAACAACTCCACCGGAACAACCGCCAGAGGATGTTCCGATCCCGGAGAATGATCTGCTGAAGAAGTATGGAAACAAAGGGGGTGCAATTCGCCTCGTGGGACTCCCTCAAACCGTTCATCCCGAGATCGTCGCAGTACGTTTGATGCCATTACTTGGGGGAGGTAAACATGAGAGTCAATCCATTGTCTCAAATGAAGCCACGTTCCTGATGGTTGGTCCCGTTGACGATTTTGATAAACTCGTTCAGTTGGTCGATCCTTTGGGCAAGGTTCTCAAATCGGACAAGTCCCAGGGGCTGATTGTGTTATGGGTCAGCCCGGAAACCGCTTCCATTCCCAACTTGCCACCGGGTCTTCCACCGGTCTTTCAGCCCGGACTTCCTCGCTGAAAAGAGATCATGCCAGTCGAGCCGGTTATTCGTTCAATTTGGTCATGAATGGGGCAAGGTAACCGTTCACAGTTCGGGGGCAGGCTGATTCGGAGACTGGGTGATTTTTCCCGAGACAAAGTGAAGAACTGCCAAATCGTACAAACCACTCACTCCTCCTTTTGCCGGAAAAAGTGTGCCTGTCTCCCTCACTTCGCTGTGAATGATTACTCAGTCATGTTGCACCATGCCCCCTCTTGATTCCATGGTGCTTTCCATACAAACGTGGAACGTGAAGTGAAGCCGCGACCGGGAACTACGGTTGAAAGAGAATCGAGTCGAGATTCATCAGGCCCCCCGCGTTTTGCGGATGAATAAACCGAATCCAGACATCGTGCCGCCCCTTCGTTTCAGGGATCTCGATCGTCTTCTCGTACCAGACTTCCCACGCCCCATTCACTTCAATCGGGACTGTCGCCAAGAGATCTCCGTCAGGGCGATCAACCCGGACTTCAATCGACCCGCCTGCTCCTGCCGAGGCGACCCGGAATGTTAAGTGTTTCACCTTGTCGAGGGTCAGGCTGTTAAATCGCAGCGCGTGACCATGATTAATCGCTCCTGCGAACTTTCCACCACCAGCAGTCCCCGAGTTCAGGATTTGCGGTCCATGCACTTCATCCGCCGTTTCCGCCTCGACCAATCGTTGCCGCAGATAAATCAAAGCCGACGCGTTCAGGGGAGGAATCGCCCCGGCACCTCGATCGAGATAATTGGCTTCCAGCTTGAAATGACCCGGCTTGCTGGTTTCGTCTTTGTTCAGCGGAATTTCGCCGACGAACCCGTTAAAGACTCGTACTAATCCTTGTGGCTCAAGACTATAAATCCAGCTCACCATTTCCTGAATCTCTTCGGGCGTGTGGTGCGAATGAGGTATCATCGGGATCTTACCCCAGACTCCGGTCGAGCCCTTCAGGACACGCTGCACCGATGCCTCAAGAGCCCCGTCCTTCCCGCGATATTTCGTGGCAATTTCCAGCAATTGCGGACCAACTCGCTTTTGATCGACCGCATGACAGTTAAAACAGTCACTCTTTTTCATGCGGCGCATCCCGATCGGGCCTTCGTCCTTGGCTTCGCCACCTGCTCCTGAACCGGGGATCGAACCGAGCGAGTAAACGACGTTGAGTGAGACACGTCCCGGGGAATCGGCATCGATCTGTTCGGCACCCCGCTCGTCGATCTCCTGGTCGTCATTGGTTCCGTCCTCGGCATCGATCACCTGCAATTCAAAGCGGATCGGCTGTTCGGGGTCGAAAAAATCTCCTACTTGTGGCTCGATAAAGCGGATTGTCGGTCGGGAATTTCCGACCAGGACCGGGACTGACGCCGTCCGACTGGCGCCGTGAGGATCGGTAACAACCAATTCGACATTATAAATCCCGGGTTCCTCAATTGTCACCACTGGATCCGGCTGCCGCGAAAGAACCCGCGCTGGGGCACTCGGGTCAGTAGTCTGGATCAATCGCCACTCGTAGGACAATTGGTCTGCGAGATCTTTATCAAATGTTCCTTTACTCGACAGCGAGACCGCCAGCGGTTGCTTGCCGATATTGTTTTCGGCCGAGGCAATGACCACCGGTGTCCGATTTCCGCTGGCATACTCGACACGAATGAGTCGCGAATCCTGGTTCACACCCCAGGTTTCGCCATATTCCATCACATACAGTGCCCCATCGGCACCGAATTCCATGTCAATGGGCCGGACAAATCGCTGTTGTGGCATCAAGGCTTCGATCTGCTTGATCCGCGAATCGGAATCCAGATGGACCCCCTTGATCCAGTTTCTCGACCATTCAAAGATCATTAAAGTCCGGTCGTAAGCCGCCGGAAACTTGATCGTCGAGGTCGAGGTACTCGAATAATGATAGACCGGTCCCGCACAGGCGGTTCGGCCACCGCTCCCTAATTCCGGGAACTCGGTCGATCCCCCATAAGGATAATAAATAAACGCCGGTTGGGCGGGTGGTAAAAGTTGCTCACCAGTGTTGTTTGGCGAGCGATTCACGGGAGCGTTGGGATCATACAACGGACCAATTTCCCCCGTCGCAAAGTCGACATCGGCATAAGGAAGGTTGTTGGCGATGAAGTAGGGCCAGCCAAAATTTCCTGCCTGCCGGGCTTGATTCACTTCGTCGTAGCCACGAGGTCCGCGAGGCCCTTCCGATCCCGCATCCGGACCGACTTCGCCCCAGTAGACGAAACCGGTCTGCTGGTCGACACTCATCCGCCAGGGATTGCGGCATCCCATCACATAGATTTCCGGTCGTCCCTTTGAACCGTCGCGGGGAAACAGATTGCCGTCGGGGATCTCGTATCCCCCCGCAGGGGTGGGCTTGATGCGCAAGATTTTGCCGTTGTAACTGTTGGTGTTTGACGACGATTTTTGCGCGTCCCAGGGTGAGCGGTCAGGACGTTCATCCAGTGGTGCGTAACCTTGCGAGTCACCATGTGGATGCGTGTTATCGCCGCAGGCGATGAAGAGCTCACCACGCGGACCAAACTGCAGCGAGCCGGCATGATGGCAGCATTCTTTCCGCTGTTCTTCATACTTCATCAAGACCTTTTCCGATGCAAGATCGAGCAGGCCATCTACCAAGGTAAATCGCGAGATATGCTGACCCGGAAAGTCGGGTGGGGAATATTGAAAGTAGATCCAGTGATTCTCGGCAAATTTCGGGTCGAGCGCCAGGCCGATCAATCCATTCTCTTGGGCGGTGGTCACGATCACTTCACCAACGAGCGTGACCGCTCTGGTGGCCGGGTTGAGTGATTTGAGTTTCCCGCTGAGTTCGATGAAATAGACCGTCCCATCTGGGGCCATGGCCAGTTCCATGGGTTGAGTCAATCCCGTGGCCAGCACGGTGATCTCGAAGCGGCTCGGATCGACAGCGGCGATTTCTTCTGCTGCCAAGATCGCAACGCCAAGTCCTTGCCAGGATAACATAAACCAAGATAGCAGGGTTAGACCAATCAGACTGAGGAACCGGTTCATCGAAATTCTCGATTGGGAATGGGGGAGACTCCGGACTGGCACCGGATTTGATGGAACCAGAAGTGTAATCGACGGGTGAGCCCCTTGTTCAAGTCTCGTCGCAAAATTTTCAGGAAAGAACCGGGAAAATTCCAGCGGAAACTTCAGCGGAAACCGCGAGAAGCAGCGGTCGATGTGGCCTGGCATGGATGCAGTGGTTTTGGGCCGGAACCGTCAATTCGTGGACCCGAGTTTGCGTTTCCTCACGCTGTGGTTCACAATCGTGGTTAAGACATTCTGCAATCGTCACGGTGTTCAGGTTGGTCCGAGGTCTGGTTTGCGAATGGCATTGCGTTTTTCTTGGCTGAACTTTTCTTGGCTACACGTTGTGAATCGGGGGGTATGGGGATGCAATCCATCGCCTGGGGTTTCCTGGTACTTGTCTGTTTGCTGCTCAATCTGGGCCAGGTCGCTGCCGAGACCGAGGCGTCGCCTGAACAGCTGCGGTTCTTTGAAACCTCCATCCGTCCGCTGCTGGTGGAAAAATGCCAGGGCTGTCATGGTGCCGAAAAACAGTGGGGAACCTTGCGGCTTGATTCCCGCGCGGCAATCCTGCGCGGGGGAGAAATCGGCGCAGCGATCATCCCGGGCAAGCCAAACGAAAGCCTGTTGATTAAAGCGATCCGCCGCACCGATGACGCATTCCAAATGCCGCCAAAAGAATCGCTGACCGAGCGACAAATTGCCGATCTGGTTCGCTGGGTCGAAATGGGAGCCCCCTTTCCGGTTGAGGCAGGGGCGAACACTTCCAGGCATCGTGATCCCAACCATTGGTCGTTTCGACCTCGATCCGTTCCGGTCGTTCCCCCCACGAAGGGTGGCCTTTGGGCCAGTGGCCCGTGGGATCAGTTCATCCTGCAAAAGTTGGAAGCAGCCCAGGTCGTTCCCACCGCCAAGGCCAGCCAGCGAACATTACTGCGTCGTGCAACATTTGATTTAACGGGATTACCACCAACTCCCGGCGAGATTGCCGAGTTTTTGTCTGATGAGCGGCCCGATGCCTTTTCACGGTTGATCGATCGCTTACTGGCATCACCCTCTTACGGCGAACGCTGGGCCCGACACTGGCTCGATGTGGCTCGCTATGCCGACTCGAATGGTCTCGATGAGAACGTGGCTTACGGCAATGCCTGGCGTTATCGCGATTACGTCGTCGCCGCATTCAATCAGGATCTCCCCTACGATCAATTTCTGATCGAACAACTGGCGGGTGACTTGGTGCCAGCCGAGAATGATGAAACACGGACCCGCCTGCTGACCGCAACCGGTTTCCTGGCACTGGGGCCCAAGGTTCTGGCGGAAGTCGATGAGACCAAAATGCAGATGGACATCATTGACGAGCAAATCGACACCTTCGGTCGTGCCGTACTCGGCCTGACGCTGGGGTGTGCCCGGTGTCATGATCATAAGTTTGATCCGATTGAAACCGCCGACTATTACGGGCTGGCTGGTATCTTCAAAAGTACCCGGACCATGGAACACTTCAAGAAAGTGGCTCGTTGGCACGAAAATTCGATTCCGACCCCCGAAGCTCGGGCAATCCAGTCTGCTTTTGCTGCGCAGTTGGGTCAGAAAAAGGGAATCATTCAAGCGGTGATCGACAAAGCGGATCAGGTGTTGAAAGCGACGCTTCCTGACGGAGAAACCGAACCTGCCCAACGAGAAACGAAATATCCAGACGCGGTGAAGGACGAGCTGAAACGACTGCGTGAAGAACTGACACAACTGGAAAAAACGGTTCTTGAACTCCCCAGTGCCATGGGGGTTTCCGAGGAATCGGTCGTCGATGTCGCCATTCATATTCGTGGGAATCCCCTGAAGCTGGGTGAGGTGGTTCCGCGTCGTGTGCCCGGGGTACTGGCCAAACAGATTGAGCCGAAGTTTGATGCGCATCAGAGCGGACGAATGGAAATGGCTCAGTGGCTCGTGAACCCGCAGCACTCGCTGACCAGTCGCGTGTTTGTGAATCGGGTCTGGCGATGGCATTTCGGTAAAGGGTTGGTGCGGACCCCTGACAATTTTGGTCTGCTCGGAGAACTTCCCACCCATCCCGAATTACTCGATCGACTCGCAAACGACTTCCTCCGTAGCGGCTGGTCCCTGAAGTCGCTGCATCGGCAGTTGATGGACTCGAGTACTTATCAACTCGCGAGTGAGCTCGGTGAAGCCTGTCGCAATTCGCTTGAGCTTGATCCTGAGAATCGGTTGTTCGGACGTGCGGAAATTCAGCGACTGGAAGCGGAAGCGGTGCGTGATGCACTGATCGCCGTCGGGGAAGGGCTGGATCGTCGAGTTGGCCAGTCGCTGTTAACGGTGAAAAACCGGGCTTATTTTTTTGACCATACTTCCAAGGACCTGACCGACTATCGGTCCCAGCGCCGGTCGATCTATTTGCCGGTCGTCCGAAATAATGTCTATGATGTCTTTCAATTGCTCGACTATCCCGATGCGGCGGTTCCTAATGGAGATCGGCCAACAACGACGATTGCGCCTCAAGCCCTCTTGATGATGAATAGTGAGTTTGTCGAAAAATGCAGTGCCGATTTGGCGGCCACACTGCTCGAGGAACGTATGGGGAATGACCAAGAGCGGATTCAAAGGGCGTATCTGCGGGTGTATGGCCGCGAAGCATTGCCTGCGGAGGTCACGGAATCCTTGTCGTTTCTCGGCGAGATTCGTGCGGAACTGATGCAGGCTGCAGCGACAGGCGATCGAACACCAGAACGGGCGTGGGAAAAACTCGCGTGGGAAAGTTTGTGCCATGTCATGCTGATTTCCAACGAATTCATTTACATCAAATAAGGCAAGCTCATACACCCGATGTCAGATCCAGGCGAGTTACAGACGATTCAACGCTGGTTACAAGCGGTGATTACGCATCCCGAGGGAGTCTCGTCGGGGGTTTCGTCGGCCGCTGCACAGCAATGGCTGGCGGTCGCGGGGCAAAACGTCGAGCAGGTGATTTTACCTTCGTCCGAGCTGACCAGCCTCGACCGACTGCAGATTTATGGCCAGGCCTATTACGGTCGGTTGCTCGAATGTTTGCGGGCTCAGTATCCTGCCGTTCGCTATGCTGTTGGCGATGCGGCATTTGATGGAATGGGATTTGGATATCTCGTTGCGCATCCCTCAACCCGGTACACCCTGTCGGCGCTCGGAACGGCGTTCCCGGATTATCTGGCCACCATCCGGCCACCCCGCGCGGAGACGTTGGATTCCCATGAACCAGACTTTGCCGATTTTCTGATCGAGCTGGGAGGGCTGGAGCAAGTCTACAGCGAGGTCTTCGATGGTCCCGGCCCCGAGCGTTCTCGTTCGTTGGCAGCGCAGGATCTCGTTGGACTCTCTCCCGAACGCTTTTTCGCATCACGTTTGCGATTACATGACTGCGTCCGGTTACTCGAATTTTCCTTTCCCGTGCATGAATACGCCACGCAGGTCCGGCGAGGAAGCAACCCCACCCCACCGGCATCCCGCCAAGTCCTGTTGGTGGTGACCCGACGTGGATACTTTGTCCGTCGTGACGAGATCACCCGACCCCAGTTTCGGCTGTTAACCGCACTCAAACAAGGCCGGACCGTGGGCGAAGCGATCGAAGAATTGTATGCCAATGCACCGGTGGACTTGCAGGCGTTATCGGCGGATTTGGAAGTTTGGTTCCGTGCCTGGTCTGCCGCGCCTCTGTTTGCGGAATGGAATGCACTCGCTGACGAAATGAGCCGTGACTCGGTTTTTCTTGCTGCCGAGTCAGAATCCTCCAATTCCTCTTTTGGCTAAAAATGGGCGTGAATTGGCTGTCATGGAAGGATTTTTCCGATCTTCTCGGATTGGCGGGATGCAGTGGGGATCAATTCAAACCCGATCGACCTCAACGAAGTTGCCATCCGACACTGCTCCGGTGATAATTGCGTTCAGGGAATGCATCAAAATTTTTGGATGAATGTCATGATGAGCTGGTTTCAGCGTGGATTCAACTTCGGGGCTTTTGTTTTGATTGCGCATTTCGGCTGCGACGCGAGTGAGGGTTTCAAGCCAGCTGTCATCGTAATCAAGGAAGCATCAGTCAACCCGGATTCCAAGAGTTGGGCGAAAGCCACTTCGTTACCCGAAAACCGTGCGCTGCTGGCGAATTTTCCCAGCAAAGTATGGCAGGGTGTCAACAAGGATTGGCCTGTCTATCGGCGACCATATTCTCTCGTCGATGAAAACGGAGCGATTGTCGATGGCAACGATCATTATCAAGTCCCCGTCCATGGCCTTTCCGAGGACGGAGAAAAGCAGGCTGTCAAGCTGGCAACACCGGAGTTGTTACAACGTTTTTTAACGTCCAATCGTTGCGCTCCCATTACGAGGGCGATCACAAAATACCCTGTGGCGACCACCTCGAATTCCCCTTTTCCAACCCCCAATCCGTCCGATACGCTCTTTCCTTACCTGTCTGGCGATGGCAAAAACGTACAGTTGCTTTTTATTCCACCCAAGGTTTTAAAGCCGCAGATTTTGGACGAAAGCTTGCTGGCACTGATCGACAAAAATCAACTCTTTCCCGATGACGGTGGTTCTACGCTCATCTGTTACGAAACCGATACGATTTGGGGAAGCAGCCTCTTGACGACCCCCAACGAAAAATCCCTGCTGGAAAAACTCAGTAAAAAGTGCGAGGATTCGAATGCAAGTAAATTGATCGCCCAAGTAGGGCGGCCTGGTAAGATCTATTTGGTTTACGTCTTCTACGCGGGAACGGCGATGCCCTTCAGCCAACTCTCGGTGTATGAGTTTAATCCCTATAAGGTTGCATTCACTCGGCGAAAGCTCGAGAAGTGAAAGCAGGGTCCGTGATATGATCTGACTGCAGGAACAGATGGTGCGGTCCGCATTTTTGCGTTCTGGGCCTGAAGTCAGTACTTTCGCTCTTGCGGTGGTGGATTGTTTTCCAAAGTCCTTACGAGGCGGCTCATGAAATTTGCGATCTGTCAGGAACTGTTTGAAAACTGGGATTGGCTGCGACAATGTCAGTTCATTGCGAAGACGGGATATACTGGGATTGAACTGGCACCCTTTACGCTGGCCCCTCGGATCTCAGAGGTCTCTCCCGAACGTCGGCGTGAGCTGCGGACCCAGGCGGATGATCATGGCTTAACGATTTGCGGATTACACTGGTTGCTGGCCAAAACCGAAGGGCTGCATCTGACCACCAAGGATCGATCGGTTCGTGAGGCGACCACCCGGTATTTGATTGAACTAGGGCAGGCCTGTGCCGATTTGGGGGGGACCGTCATGGTATTCGGCTCCCCGGCACAGCGAAGTCTGTTACCAGGTGTTTCACGCGAGGAAGCGTACGAGAACGCTGCCGAAGTCTTTCGCGCGGCATTGCCTGCGTTCGCCGATCGGGGTGTCAAAATCGTCATGGAACCGCTCACCACACGCGAGACGGATTTCGTGAATTCCTGTGCCGAGGCGGTTGAACTGATTGACCGGGTCGGGCATTCGCATTTCGTGCTGCATCAGGATGTCAAAGCGATGCTCACGGAAACCAAGCCGATCCCGGATTTGATTGCCCAATACGCAAGTCTTACTGGCCATTTCCATGTGAATGATGAGAATTTGCTTGGTCCCGGTATGGGGAAAACCGATTATCGCCCCATTGTGAAGGCGTTACTCAAATCCGGGTATTCGGGCTGGATCAGTGTCGAAGTCTTTGACTACAAGCCTGGTGCGGAATTTATTGCTCGTCAGAGCCTCAACTACATGCGGCAGATTCTTGCGGAAGTCACCGCCGACCAAGATCTCACCGCCCAAGATCTCATCGACCAAGATCCCGCAGCCAGCCCTCGACAGGAC
>JBIKZJ010000145.1:0-13630 GCA_044354755.1 Schlesneria sp.
TGCCAGCCCGGAAGCAACCTTGCTTCAAGACCTCGCGGGTACCACTCCCGCCGACATCGCAGACGGACTCACTTCAGCTGGCCGAACTGGTTGAGCCACCCTTAGACTTTGGCAGGACGGCGGCGAGTTCTTCATGAGGACGAGGAATCACCTGGACGCTCACGACTTCGCCAATCTTGCTGGCAGCACTTGCTCCGGCGTCGATCGCTGCCTTGACTGCGGCAACATCACCCACCACGAAGGCGGTGACCAAACCGCTTCCGACCTTTTCCCAGCCAACCATCTGCACGTTGGCCGACTTCAACATCGCATCGACCCCTTCAATCAAGCAGACCAAACCCTTACATTCCAACATTCCGAGCGCTTCCATTGCTTTGGCCATTGTCTGTTACCTTTACTGTTTCAGGGAGAAAAACGGATCACACGTGTTCGTCGTGATCCTCGCGCAAATTGGTTATCCGAGACTTTTTTATTCGAAACTCTGTTATCCGAGACTAATGCGTCTGACAACCACACGAGTGTGGCTTGATTAATTCCACCGATGTCGCTGCCGGAAGATTGATGGCGTTCCCCTCATCAGTGTCGAGGTGAACTTCCAGCTTGACCTTCGGGTCGCCACGTACGACCAGATCTTCGAGTGTGGTCGTACAACCGGCGGAGACCACGCGTAAGTGCATCGCGTCTCCATTGTTGACACCGTAATACTGCATGTCGGCAGGACTCATGTGAACATGCCGCATGGCACGAATCACACCCGACTTCAACTCCACCACACCAACCGGACCAACCAGCACACACCCTGGAGTGTCGTGATGATCGCCACTGACCCGGACAGGAGTCTCAATGCCGAGCGAAATCGAGTCGGTAAACGCCAACTCGACCTGCGAAGGACGACAGGGACCCAGCACACGCACTTCCGGAAGCATCCGTTTGCGTGGCCCGACCACCATCACCGTCTGCTTAGCCGCAAAGTAGCCATCCTGGTACAGCCACTTCATCGGCTCAAGCTGAGCCCCAGGGCCAAATAGAATCTCGACATGCTCTTGCGTGAGATGGACGTGACGAGCCGAAATGTTCACGAGCAACGGATTCCGGGCCACAGCAGGCACCGACTTCGATGCGGCGACCGGACCCAATTGCTTTTCGAGCACCGAGCGAACCACCTGTTCGATCTCGGCACGACTCAACTCTGTCGCCATCTCAATTTCTCCCTGACACTATACGTCAATGACCGTCAATTCGACCCCGGCCTTCAAGACAATTTCACGCCATGATTCGCTCAGCCCCGAATCCACGATCATTCTCGTCACACTCGATAACTCACACAAAAATGTCAGCGCCGACCGACCAAACTTGCTGCTGTCCGCAACCACCCAAACTTCTTCTGCCGCCTTGATCATCCGCCGCTCACACTCAACCAGCAGGGAATTGCTATTAAACAACCCCTTCTCGGTGATTCCGCCCGCACTCATAATCACCCGCGGTACATTCAGTTCCGCCAGGGAAGCCTCTGCCAAAGGACCCAACGCCACCCCGGTTCGAGGGTAAAGATACCCCCCAATCAAGATCAGCTCGATACTCGCTTGCTGCGCCAATAGATTGGCAATCGGCAGCGAGTTGGTCACAACTTGCAATCTCTTGCCGACCAGCGACCTGGCCACTTCGAGCGTTGTTGTTCCCCCATCCAGCAAAATCGTTTCACCCGGCTGGATTAACTCGGCAACCGCCTTTCCAATCTTCTCTTTTTCGGTCGTTTCTCGAACCCGCCGCTCTTCGAACGGTGTCAGAGACTCACCTGTATAAGCAGCTCCGCCACGCGTTCGTCGAATCTGACCGATCCCGTCAAGAAACTCCAAATCCCGCCGCACCGTAGATTCACTCGCCCCCAGCTTCGTAACAAGCTCTTGCAGTGACACAAATCCATGCTGCTCAATCAGTTGCAGTATTTCTTCGCGTCGCTGATCGAGAATCATAACCAAAAACTTTTCTCTGCGAGGTGCCGGCTGAATCCCGCGAAATCAAATGCACTTTGCCTATTCTATCAATCGCGTGACGGATTTCAATCAAAATCCGTCAAAATCATTTATCATGGGGCGTCAAGGGACCACCAACGTTTTTGTGCGGACCTCGAGCCCTCTTTTTTCCATCCCCGCGCATCCTGTCGACAGAAGTGGCACCCATCGATGAGAGGAAGCTCAACGATTTCATGTTAGTTCCTGCAATGATCGACCAGGATGATGTTACATCTTCACTAGTCTTCCTATTTTTATTGGCAGACAGGCATTTAACGGCTGGCAGCGGCCAGAGGGAGTCCGCAGGGCACCAGCCTGAAACCTGTCATACGGTCCGCACGCGTGAGCCATCGATTTCCAGCGATCCTGATGCAAACATCCGAATCGCCTCCGGCAAGGCTTCGCACTCGGCCTCAAACACCCGCGCGGCCAGATCGGCGGGGGAATCATCATCCAGCACGGGAACCGTTCGCTGCACAATAATCGGCCCATGGTCGTACTCGTCGTCCACAAAATGGACGGTACAACCACTCACTTTTGCCCCCCGTACCAAAGCCGCCTCGTGAACGCGGCTGCCGTGGTATCCCTGACCACTGAAGGCGGGAATGAGTGACGGGTGGATATTCATCACCCGCCCGGAAAAATCGGCGGGAATCATCAGTAGCGCCAGAAATCCCCCGCAAATCACCAGATCGATTTTTTCTTCGCGGCAACGAGCGAAGATCGCGGCACTAAACTTGTCGACGCTGACGAAATCCCGGCGCTGGAGTACCTCGCACGGAAACCCCAATTCTTGAGCGCGAGCGATTCCGCCACAATTGGGTCGACTGGCGATCACTATTTTGATTTCGGCATTCAGTGATTGATTGCCAATCCTCGTGGCGAGATTGGCGAGGGTTGTGCCTCCCCCCGAAATCAGCACAGCCAGACGAATGGGGCGATTTAAGGGAGCCAAGAGCGGGCGATAGCAAGCCAAAATCAGGAATCCTCAGTTTCAGTCATTGAGCGGGGAAGGAGCGGATTTGGAGCAGGATGTTCCATCGGCGGAAAATGCCGGAAGTCGGGTTCAATCTCCAGCGGTGGACGGCGCGGCAGCTCTTTGCGGTTGGCTTGCCAGACCAAGTATCCCGTCAGCAGAAATCCCAAAGTCGCCAAAAAATACCACATGAACCCCAAGGGCTTGTAGGCCGATTTGTAGGGATGAGGAATCCATTTGACCTCGCCCGCCAGCAACATCGGTGCTTTTCTTGTCACATCCTGTGCATCGTAGCCATACATTTTAAAATAATAGCCTGTGAATTCGACCTCTTCCTGAATGTCACCATTGACCGGCAACTGATCGTCTTTACTCGTAAAAATCACGACCGCCGGGTTTCCCTGCGAGTCACTCGTATAGACCCAGCCTTCATACGCTTCCTCCAACCCGAGCTTGTTTTTTCCCAGTTCAAACTTGGTCAGCTTCCGCATCACCCCTCGCAGTGTCACCGGCCGACCGCGATAGAATTCCGGATGAGTAAACAAATCCGCGAACTGAGGAAATTCATCGGGACGTCGGCGTTTGTAGCTGGGATTCAAGGTTCGGCGTTCCGTACGAATCTCGGCAGCAAACTGTTCCTGACGACGCAGTGGCACCTCTGAAGCGAGCCTCAGCACACGCAAATACGCTTCCCGCTCTTCATATCGCACGCCGATGGTGTTGTCCTTCACCGTCTGCATCAATCGTGGATGAACCGATTCACCATGATCCAGACTCGGGGGATCATTAAAATCAAGTAGCAATTCCTGCCGTCGTTGTTCAACCATTTCGTCTTCGGTGAGCGGACGGCGCATTCCCCCGAACCCCTCTTGCCGATTTTCTTCGGCCGGATCATCGGCCTGATCTCTGGCTAAAGTCGACGAGGGTTGCAGGGCGTTGATCACAGAAAGTTCCCAGGCCAGAATCAACGCACCTACAGCGCAGACGATCCGTATCGGTCTGTTTCCCATGACGACTCCTTCAATCAGGTAAATCAACGTCGACAAAGTCAATAAAATCGACTAAGTCAACAACATCCCCCCCCATTCTCGTGAGAACGCCAACGAATGTCGAGACGTCTCATCCTCCCTAGAACCACACATCACCCCAAAACCAGACGCTGGCCTCGTGACGCACGCCAGAAGTCCCCTCAGTCCGATCCTTCAGTCCGATTTCTTCCCGCAAGCAAAATCCTAAAACCTCAACGCTATCACACCCAACTAACCCATTCCCACCCTGCCCCGTCCTTTTTCAGGGGTTCTCTCGTTGGCTTTCGGCGTCAAGATTCCAGCGTTCATTCAGTCGCTGCGACAGGTTTTTTACCTCGGCAGGGTGTAATTCTGCGAGGTTCTGTTTTTCGTGCGGGTCGTTGCTCACGCGATACAGTTCCGGATTCATTCCCGGTTTGGTCGGGACGATCAATTTCCAATCGTCCTGCCGAATCCAGCGATGAGTCACACTCAGTTTGGGTTTGCCAAGTTCCACGCAATCGTGAAAGTAAATCTCGCCATGCACGTCATGGCGATCGATCGCTCGGTTTTCTCGAACGGGTGGAAGCAGGTCGATTCCCGGCAAGGGCTTAGGTGAACGTGCCTGACAGGCTGCCAGAATGGTCGGGGCGAGGTCGATGGTCGAGACGAGGTCGGTCCGTCGACCGGGGGGAATCGAACCGGGACGACGCAGGATGATCGGGGTCCGGACGCCAGCTTCGTACGGAGTGTTCTTGCTGCGGGTTAAAAACTGGTCCCCCTGTCGGACGGGGCCATTCGTTTGCAGCCAACCATTGTCGACGACGTACACAATCATCGTGTTCTCGCGATATCCATGCTGGTCGAGCCAATCGATCAGTTCGCCGCAGGTTTCATCGAACCACTCGCACATTGCCCAGTACCTCGCCTGTCGCAAGTCGTGCCCCGCGTCCCGATATCTGGCGAAAATCCGTTCCGGGGGGTCGTGAGGTTCATGCGGCAGCAAGGGGGCATACCAAACGAAGAACGGTGTTTGCTGGCAGGACGTGACAAAGTCGTAGATCGGTTGCATGGTTTTTCGACCGATGGCCAAACCGTCATCGCCATGCCGTCCTTTGGTCGTCATTCCTGCCGTAAAACCACCATTGGAAAAATGCCCTTCCCAAAATTTTCCCGTCTGCAGGCTGAGATAGCCGTGATCTTTGAGCACCCGTGGAATCGTCGGGGCATCTCGCAGAAATGGCAGCATCTCGGCTCGGTCAACTCCTGGAGGAGGATCGTTGCAGCAGATTTTGTGCTGACTGGCATACAGTCCCGTCAAGAGTGTGGCCAGGCTGGCCCGACACAGGGACGTGGGCACATAACCATTCGGAAACAACACTCCCTCACTCGCCAAACGATCGAGATGCGGCGTCTTCACCACCTCGTGCCCCATGAAGCCATAGTCGGTCCAGCCCATATCATCCCCCACGATCATGACGATGTTAGGGGGTTGCTCGGCGGATAACGCCTCGGCGGCATAAACGTCCATCAGCATCAGCAGCACGAGGCCGGGAATGACCAATCCGCTCTGCCAAAGGGCGAACATCCCTCCAGAACCGAGGAAAACAGGGGAATTGCTGGCAGCGGTAGCGGGATGTTTGCATGCGAAATTCATGGGATGTTCTCTTCGTCGTTTGTCTCGTTTGTCAATTTCACGATCTTCGTTCTCGTCCCGCCGCAACGAATTCCTGCTGGGATGCTGCCGCTTGACGATCATACCATCCTCAGCGCAAAATCGCTCGAGTTTAACATCGCCCAAGTTGAAAATCGGTCATGGCAAACTGCGTCAATGTCGCTGGATTCGCCCGGGAAAGGACCCGTTGGCCAATCAGCATGGTCAGGTGGCGGCGGCGATCACTGGGGATAATAAGGTTTCGACATGATGATTTCCGAAGAACTCGGCCGTGCGACGCAATATCATACTGCGGGGGATTTGCGTCTTGCCGAACAAGCGTATCAACGAATTTTAGCGATTGTTCCGGCTCATCCCATCGCCACGCACAGACTCGGTTTGATCGCGATGCAAACCGGAAATACCGCCAAAGCGTTGGAATTATGCCAGCGAGCAGCCCAAACTGACCCGCATTACGCCGACGTGCAGACCGATCTCGGATGTATTCTGAGAGACGCTGGCAAGATCGCCGAGGCGATTGCGTCGTTCGAGCGTGCCGTGTCCCTCGATCCGAACTCGGTGATTGCCCTCCACAACTTGGGAGATATCTTCACCGAACAGGGGCAATACGAGCGCGCGCTCGCTTTTTTCCAGCGGACTCTGGCACTGCAACCGGATCTGGCGGAAACGCATTGTAGCTTGGGGAATCTCTGGAAAAAAACGAACAAGACTGAAGCAGCGATCGCGTCGTATCGACGTGCCATTGAGCTGAAGCCGGGTTATGTCGCTTCTTATAATAACCTCGGCGTGATCATGAGTGAAAAAGGGGATCAGGAAGAGGCGATTGCGTATTTCCAGAAAACCTTGCAAATCGCACCCGACCATGCCGATGCCTGCAACAATTTGGGCCGGATCTTTTATGATCAGGAAAAATTCCCTCAGGCGGAAGCTTGGTGCCGACGCGCGATGGCACTGAAGCCTGGATTCTCGATGGCCATCTATAACTTGGGAAGAATCCTGCAGGGGCAGCGAAAATTCGACGAAGCCGCTGCGGTTTTCCGAACCGCCATGGGAATCACCCCTACGGATCCCGAGATTCACTTGAACCTCGGCAATATCTTGATGGAGCTGAATCAGCCCGCAGCCGCAGCAGCGTGCTATCAGCAAGTTTTGAAGTTTGTCCCCGATACTGCGGATGGGGAGACCAATCTTGGCATGGCTCTCGCCGAGATGGATGATTACCCCGGTGCAATCCAGTGCTTTGAGCGGGTCCTGAAACGTCATCCCGAGGACGTCAATGCCCATTTTTCGCTAAGTGTTGATCTGCTAATGTTGGGGGATTATCCCCGCGGATTTCGGGAATTCGAATATCGATTAAAGCGTAAAGACTCGACGAAGTTTGATCTGACACAGCCAAAGTGGACGGGTGAATCCCTCGTCGGAAAAACGTTGCTGCTGGTAACGGAGCAAGGACTGGGAGATATGATCCAGTTCATCCGGTTTGTGGCCAAGGTCAAGACACTGGGAGGCACAGTCTTATTCGGCTGCATCAAGCCGCTCGTCAAACTGCTCGCGAATATCCCTGGGATCGATAGGACGGTCCCCAGTGGCGATCCGCTGCCGGAACACGATTACTACGCTCCGCTGATGAGTCTTCCAGGAATACTCGGCACAACTCTGGCAGAAATCCCGTCTCTGCTTCCGGTCCCTTACCTCAAGCCCGATCCCGATCTGGTGGCCTACTGGACAGAGCGTCTCGGGGAGCGAAAGCCGGGGGAATTGCGTGTCGGCCTGGCATGGCAGGGGAATCCGGATCATGAATCCGATCGTTACCGCTCGATCCCCCTCAAGGCGTTCGTTGGTCTGTCTCAGGTCCCCGGCCTCCGGCTGGTCAGCTTCCAGCGAAATCAGGGTGTCGAGCAAATTCCCCCCTTGAGGGAACGACTGCCACTTACTTGTTTCACGAATGAACCGGGGCGCGAGGTCGATTCCTTTCTCGATTCGGCAGCCCTCATGTCTTTAATGGACGTCATGATTTCCGTCGATTCCGCACCCGTCCATCTCGCCGGGGCGCTCGGAGTGCCAACCTGGTTACTTTGCCGCAAGCAGTCCGAATGGCGCTGGATGTTAGACCGAGAAGATTCCCCATGGTATCCCAGCATCCGTATCTTTCGCCAGGCCGTGATCAGTCAATGGGATGATGTGATCGAGAGGGTGACTCAAGAACTTAATCAACTGGCGGCGGCGTTGGATTAACCCCAGTTGACAACCAGAAACAAAATCATCACGCAGACCCAACGTATGTCGAGTGCTATGGTGATGACCGGATACAACAAGGTTCCGACATGATGATTTCCGAAGAATTCGGCCGCGCAACACACTATCACAGTGCGGGGGACTTTCGTCGTGCCGAGCAAGCCTATCAACGGATTTTAGCGGTGGTCCCAGCTCATCCCGTCGCAATGCACCAACTCGGTTTGATCGCGATGCAAACCGGAGATACCGTGAAGGCACTGGAATTGTGCCAGCGGGCAGCCCAAACCGACCCGTTCTACCCCGATGTCCAGACCGATCTGGGTTGTATTCTGAGAGATACTGGCAAGATCGCCGAAGCGATTGCCTCGTTCGAGCGTGCCGTGTCCCTTGATCCCAACGCGGTCATTGCCCTCCACAACTTAGCAGAAATCCTCACGGAACAAGGTCAATATGAGCGAGCCCTCGCGTTTTTCCAGCGGGTACTGGAGCTACGCCCCGACCTGGCGGAGACGCATTGTAGTCTGGGGAATCTCTGGAAAAAAACGAACCAGACTGAAGCCGCGATCGCATCCTATCGGCGTGCGATCGAGCTGAAGCCAGGTTACGTCGCTTCTTACAATAACCTCGGCGTGATCATGAACGAAAAGGGGGATCAGGATCAGGCAATTGCGTATTTCGAGAAAACCTTGCAACTCGCACCCGACCATGCCGACGCCTGCAACAATTTGGGCAGGATCTTCTACGATCAGGAAAATTTCCCTCAGGCCGAGGTCTGGTGCCGGCGCGCCATCGAACTGAAGCCGGGATTATCGATGGCCATTTATAACCTGGGAAGAATCCTGCAGGGGCAACAAAAATTCGAGGAAGCCGCTGCGGTTCTCCGAACCGCGCTTACGATCTTCCCCACGGACCCAGACCTCCACTTAAACCTCGGCAATATCTTGTTGGAACTTGATCAGCCCGCAGCAGCAGCAGTTTGCTATCAGCAGGTTTTGAAGTTAGTCCCCGATACCATTGAAGCGGAGACGAATCTCGGGATGGCACTTGCCGCGATGGAGGATTACCACGGTGCAATCCAGTGTTATGAGCGCGTCCTGAAACGCCATCCCGAGGACGTGAATTCCCATTTTTGCCTGAGTGTCGACCTGCTAATACTGGGTGATTATCCCCGAGGATTTCGAGAATTTGAATATCGCTTGTTGCTGAAAGACTCGACGAAGTTTGATCCGTCTCAGTCAAAGTGGACGGGTGAATCCCTCGTGGGGAAAACATTGATTTTGGTCAGTGAACAAGGACTGGGCGATATGATTCAGTTCGTCCGATTTGCGGCCAAGCTCAAGCAACGGGGCGGCACAATCCTGTTTTACTGTGTTACGCCGCTCGTCAAACTGCTCTCGGAGATCCCTGGGGTCGACGGGATCATTCCCTATGGCGACCCCATGCCGGACTACGATTATTACGCTCCGCTGATGAGCGTTCCGGGGATCATCGGCACAACGTTGGAAGAGATTCCCGCCCTGCTTTCGGTCCCATACCTCAAGCCAGACCCCGACTTGGTGGCCTACTGGACAAAGCGTCTCGGGCCGCGAAAGCCGGGGGAGTTGCGTATTGGTCTGGCGTGGCAAGGGTGCCCTACCAATACCATGGACCACTATCGTTCAATTCCCCTCGAGTCGTTCGTTGGTCTGTCTCAGGTCCCTGGTCTCCGGCTGGTCAGCTTCCAGCGAAATCAGGGGGTTGAACAAATCCCTTCTGTAAGAGGGCGACTGCCGCTCACCTGTTTTGCCGACGAACCGAGGCGTGAGGTCGATTCCTTTCTCGATTCGGCGGCCCTGATGTCATTAATGGATGTCATGATTTCTGTCGATTCCGCACCCATCCATCTGGCCGGGGCGCTCGGAGTGCGCACCTGGTTACTTTGCCGTAAGCAGTCCGAATGGCGCTGGATGTTAGACCGAGAAGATTCCCCTTGGTATCCCAGCATCCGGATTTTCCGCCAGACCGTGATCAGTCAATGGGATGATGTGATCGAGAGAGTCACTCAAGAGCTCAATCAACTGGTGGCGATCGCGGATTGAGCCTCGTTGCCAACCAGAAATCACATCATGACGGAGACCCAATGTCTGTCTGGGGCCGTGGTGATTACCGGATATATTAAGGTTTCGACATGTTGATTTCCGAAGAACTTGCCCGCGCAACACACTATCACAGTGCAGGGGACTTCCGTCTGGCCGAACAAGCTTATGAACGGATTTTAGCGATGGTCCCGGTTCATCCCATCGCCACGCACCGACTCGGTTTGATCGCGATGCAAACCGGAAACGCCCCCAAGGCGCTGGAATTGTGTCAACGGGCAGCCCAAACCGACCCGCTCTACCCCGACGTCCAGACCGATCTGGGTTGTATTCTGAGAGATGCGGGTCAGATCGCCGAAGCGATTGCCTCGTTCGAGCGTGCCGTGTCCCTTGATCCCAACTCGGTCATTGCCCTTCATAACCTGGCAGACATCCTCACGGAACAGGGTGACTATGAGCGAGCGTTGGCTTTTTTCCAGCGGACTCTGGCGCTGCGGCCGGATCTGGCGGAAACGCACTGTAGTCTGGGAAATCTCTGGAAAAAAACGAACCAAACCGAAGCAGCGATCGCGTCGTATCGACGTGCTATTGAGCTGAAGCCGGGTTATGTTGCTTCTTACAATAACCTCGGCGTGATCATGAGCGAGAAGGGAGATCAGGACGAGGCGATTGCGTGTTTCCAGAAAACCTTGCAACTCGCACCCGACCATGCCGAGGCCTGTAATAATTTGGGCAGGATCTTCTACGATCAAGAAAAACTCCCTCAGGCCGAAGCCTGGTGCCGACGTGCGACTGAGCTGAAGCCTCGATTTTCGATGGCCATTTATAACTTGGGAAAAATTCTTCAGCGGCAGCGGAAATTCCAGGAAGCCGCTGCGGTTTTTCGAACCGCCCTGCCGATCACCCCCACGGCTCCTGAGATCCACTTTGACCTCGGCAATATCTTGTTAGAACTGGATCAGCCCGCAGCAGCAGTGACTTGTTTTCGCAGGGTTTTAGAGCTTAATCCTGATTCCACGGAAACGGAGATCGACCTGGGTTTGGCACTCGAAGCCGTCGGTGATTACGCGGGCGCAATCCACTGTTTTGAACGCGTCTTGAAACGTCATCCTGAAGAGATTCATGCCCATTTTTCGCTGGGATTGGACCTGTTGATGCTGGGAGATTATCCACGAGGCTTCAGGGAATTCGAATATCGTCTGCAGCGAAAAGAGGCCGTAAAGTATCCGCTATCCCAACCCAAGTGGGCTGGTGAATCGCTGGTGGGTAAAACGTTACTTTTAGTTTGTGAGCAAGGACTGGGCGATATCATCCAGTTCGTTCGGTTTGCGGCCAAGGTCAAACAACTCGGTGGTACCGTCTTGTTCGGCTGCATTAAGCCGCTCGAGAAACTGCTGTCGAATATCCCGGGAATTGACGGCATGATTTCCAGTCCTGATCACCTGCCGGACTACGATTATTATCTCCCCATCATGAGCCTTCCGGGGATACTCGGCACAACACTGGAAGAGATTCCCTCGGTGCTTTCAGTCCCTTACCTCAAGCCCGACCCCGATCTGGTGGCCCACTGGACAGAGCGACTTGGGCCACGAAAGCCGGGGGAGTTGCGAGTCGGTCTGGCGTGGCAGGGGAGTCCTACCAACACCATGGATCGCTATCGTTCAATTCCCCTCCAGTCGTTCGTTGGCCTGTCTCAGGTCCCCGGTCTCCGGCTGGTCAGCTTCCAGCGAAATCAGGGTGTTGAACAAATCCCTTCTGTAAGAGGGCGACTGCCGCTCACCTGTTTTGCCGACGAACCGGGGCGTGAGGTCGATTCCTTTCTCGATTCGGCGGCCCTGATGTCATTAATGGATGTCATGATTTCTGTCGATTCCGCACCCATCCATCTGGCCGGGGCGCTCGGAGTGCGCACCTGGTTACTTTGCCGTAAGCAGTCCGAATGGCGCTGGATGTTAGACCGAGAAGATTCCCCTTGGTATCCAAGTCTCCGTATTTTCCGCCAGAGTGTTGTCGGACAATGGGAGGATGTGATCAAGCGGGTTACGCACGAACTGAATCAACTGGCGTCGAAGTCCGCTTGAGCAACGATCACGTAGGCAAACACCGTCGCGATTGTGATGAGGAAATCCGGAACGTCGAATGGATGAATTTGAGCAGACAACCTCGCCACGAAGATCGAGACACACGCGTCCGAGTTGACTCAGAAACGGGATATTCACGGCACCAACAACACCGCAATGATCAAACGAAATCAGGACACCGCAGGTTGAGCAGCGGTGCCGATTGACGCGATTCTCTTCGAGTCGTCGTAAAACTGCGCTGTTTCACCATCAGGTACAAGCCCTCATCATGAATTCGATCACTTCGCGTGACCGTGTTGTTCAGCGAATCCAGTTGTCGACTTGCTGTTCCAGCAGATCGAGCGGAAGAGCTCCGTTGCGGAGGATCACGTCGTGAAACTCGCGCAAATCAAAACGTGATCCGAGTTTTTTCTCGGCTCGTTGCCGCAGTTCCTTGATTTTTAACTCGCCAATTTTATAGGCGAGTGCCTGACCGGGCCAGGCGATATACCGGTCAACCTCGTTCGTGATATCCAGTTCGCTTTTCGCCGCGTTGTCTTTAAAATACTGAATTGCCTCGGCACGAGACCATTCCAGCGAATGCATCCCGCTATCGACCACCAGGCGGATGGCCCGCCACATCTCGTAAGTCAATTGCCCGAATTTCGAGTAAGGGTCGTCATATAATCCCATCTCATCACCCAGGCTTTCGCTATACAGGGCCCACCCTTCGATGAACGCGGTCACAAAAAACTGCTTGCGAAATTCGGGAACGTTTTCGAGCTCGGTGGCGAGCGCAATTTGCAGATGGTGGCCTGGCATCGCTTCGTGTAGTGACAGTGCTGGAATTTCATACTTGGGGCGGGTTTCTGGTTTGTAGAGATTCACAAAATAGGTCCCGGCTCGCGTCCCATCGGCCGCTGGAGGACGATAATACGCGGTCGTGGTATCAGGAGCCATGTGGTTTGGAATCGCTTCGATTCCAAACGGGATTCGTGGCAACTTTTTGAACACCCGCGTTAAGAGAGGGTCGACGCGCTTACTGAATATCAGATAGGCGGTCATCAGTTCATTCGGATCCGTAAAATGAAACTGAGGGGCAGTCCGCAGATGCTCGAAGAATTCGGCCAGTGACCCCTGAAAGCCGACCTCCTGTTTGATTTTCTCCATGGCTGCACGGATGCGTTTGACTTCGGCGAGACCGATCTCATGAATTTCTCGTGGGGACAGCGTGGTTGTGGTATGTTTGCGGGCGAGGAATGCATAAAACTCTTGACCACGAGGAAGTCGCGAGGCACCAATCCCTTTCAGGCAGGCAGGAAAGTATTCTCGTTCAAAAAAGCCCAGAAACTTACGATACGCAGGGACGATCCGTTCGCGAATGGCTGCCTGGGCTTCTCGTTCGAGACGCTCACGTTCGGCTTTCCCCAGATCGGGGGGAAATGTTTTGAAGGGTTTGTAATAAAGGCTCGCGGTCGGGTCTTCCACGATCTGACGTTTGATTTGACCGGGAAGACGCTGCATGACCACTTGCGGCTGGACCATCCCCGCCTCGATCCCCGCTCGCATCAGGGCAATCGTCTGGTCCAT
>JBIKZJ010000146.1:0-13616 GCA_044354755.1 Schlesneria sp.
GTCCCTCGGCTTTGGGTGAAAAGAGCAATACTCGACCCCATGCGTCGACCGCCGATTTTTTATTCCCCAGATTTTCATGCAGTGTCCCCAGTTGAACATAAGCACGAGCCTCATGCCCTTTCAGCTTTGACATCTGTTCGGCAGATTGGATTGCCTGATTGTATTGACCAAGAAAGGATAAGCAGGCGGTGATTTCGTGCAGTCCGTCGGCGTCATCCGGTTTCAGCTTGAGCAACTGCTGCAGGATCGGCAGAGCATCAGACCATTCCTTTCGCAGCAGATGCGCTTTGGCCCAAGCATGCAGATCCGTGACATCCGCGGCACCAAACCGACGAAAGATGCGAATCGCGTCCGAGAGTTGCCCTACCTCAACCAGGATACGTCCCTTCAAGATCATCGGCTTGGCATCCTGGGGATGTGCGACCAGATAAGAATTCACCCCTTTTAATGCCTCCGCAGTCCGACCCAACTTCAACGCCGCACTGATTTCCTGCAGCGGTCGATCTTGCTGATACCAGATGAGCAGTGAGACAGCGCCAAAAGCGAATCCGATTGCCGCGAGCAGCGCGGTGAGCAAACGCCAGCGGGAGCCCCGGTGATTCGGTGTCAGACGGGGAATGGGGTCAGGTGCAGCGTTCATCAACGAAATTCAATCCCTTCAGTTCACCATCTCGGGGGGAGCTCACCGGACAGGAAATCGGATTCCTGTTCTGGTTGCGAAGCCCGGGCAGACGCCGGACTCGCCATGGTTGGATTCTGTGCGGGTCCTCATGAGGTACCAAGCGTCATGATTTACCGAGCCACATTATGTACGGATCCTGTATCTGAAACGAGTCATTTTGGGCGGGTTTTTAATCGGGACAGCAATTTTCGGTGCTGTTCTCCCTCGTCAGGTTTTCCGACTTGAGGCAATGTTTCTGCCAGCCAGGTGTGTGCTGCAAGAAACCCCGGATTGAGTTCGATCGCCCTCCGGGCTGCAGAGATCGCTTCGTCAATCCGCCCCGCTTTCACCAATGTCTGGCCATGCTGAATATGCTGAAATGCAATCCATGGGTTCTGCTGCATGGCGCGCTGCCAGTATTGCAGAGAATTTGGCCAATCCTTTTCCGCGTGAAGCAGCAATGCCATTTGAATCAGACCATATTCATTCTGCGGATCCTGTTTCAGCAACTGATCGAGTGTCTGTCGGGCGTCGGGCCGCCGATTCAGCGTCAGGTAGACCGAGACCAGCGAGCCCAGGGCTTCGAGATCATCCGGTCGGTCGGTGACCACCGATTTCAGCCGCTCTTCCGCCGTCGTGGCATAGCGATTTTGCTGGGGAGAGCGTTTTTCTGACTCGGCAGTGAGCAAGAGTCCCCATGCGCGGGCGGTATCCCGTGCAGTCAGACGCTGATCCCAGCCATCAAAGGGTGACACCAATTCGGTCACCAACGGGCTGGGGAGTGGGCGAACGGAAGAGGGGTCCAAATGGATTCGGCCGCGCGGAATTCGATGATCCGTCTGGCTGGTGTGGGGAACATCATCGGCCGCCAGTTTTGGCATATGACAGACGATACACGAATCGTGAGCCAATTCGTTGCGCCGTAGGGTTGTTTCTGTACAGTCTTGGGGAGCATGGCACTTTAAACACTGTTCACGATAGTAGTTTTGTTTTTCGGTGCTGGTGGGGACAGAATGAGGATTGTGGCACGAGGTACACCCCAGTCGATTGTCGCTGGCCAGATAACAACGGCTTTCCCGCATCTGCATGACCTGACTGACAGCCCGTGATTCTCCCTCGACTGCGGATGTCGGATTGGCTTCGACGAACGCAGTCACAATCTCATCAAAATCCTGTCCTGGTCGAAAATCATGGTACGATTGCCCATACCGCAGATAACCGTGTTCGAGAGGTAGATGGCAACCATTACAAACCGCCTCGCGCTGTCGCGGGGCCAGCTTTGATGGATTAATGATCGGATCGATTTTTCCGGAATCCAGCGGCACTTGTCCTCCTGGACTCTCATCCGCCGATCGGTGAAACGCGATATGAGACTCGCCCGGCCCGTGACAACGTTCGCAGCCGATCGAGAGCTCTAGAAATTTCGGAGTGGGGTAGCGGTCGGGCTCCCCCCGGACATGAGAAACTCGACCCGCATGGCAACTTAAACAGGCATCCGTTACCCGCCGTTCAAAGCGTGGATGCCGTTCAGTGGTGTATCCCGGTGACAGCCCCCAGACATTTTTTCCCGCGTACCATGAAATTGGCGACATAAATAACAAGTCACCTCGTTCAATCAGATAGCCTTTTCCTCGGGAACCGGATCCAATCGAAAAGGTGGTTTCGACCGCCTGATCATAAATCGGAACTTGATCCGCGTCATAACAGATCTCATGATGTCGTACCGTCCCCCCATGTCGCTCAACCACATACTCGAGGCTCGGACCAACCCGGAAGGATGTCGGGTGGTCAGACTCTTCAAAACCAGGTTGTTCCAGTGAGCTCATCGATCGCGACATCGGATGCGATTCGTACAGTTGAGAAATCCCGGAATGGCATTCTGCGCAGGCCGATTGCCCCACAAAAGAATTTTTGGACGGTGCTGTGACAGAGGTCACCGAGGAGGTGCTGGGGGGCGGATCCTCTTTCTGTGCGGGACGTAAGCAGACGAGCGAACCGAGCAGAAACGCCAGTCCCAATCCACACAACGTGCCGGCGAGGATTCTTCCCGTTTTGACCATACAACTATCCGATGACTGGACTCGTCTTGAGGTAGACCACGCCCGCATCCCTTTGTTGAAAGCCAGCCGATTTTAGCACGGCAATCCCCGCAACATCGGTTTCCAGGACATGCGCTTCTGCTAACTGAATCATCTCGTTGCGGACGCGACGACAGACTTCATCCAGCAGCAGTTGGCCAAAGCCTTTTCGCCGTTGTGATTCCAGCACTTGAAGTTTGGTAATGCCGATCGCGCGCACCTGCCATCCTTTCGCGTAAAAATCCAGGCCGACGACGCAAACCTTTGCAATCAAAGCCCCCCCGACTTTGGGGGTCAAACCCAACTGCATCGAACCCAAACGACCCTGGTGTGTGCACCACCACCAATCTTTCGGCTCACAGGCCGTCGCCTCAGCCAGTTTCGCCTGTCGTTTTGCGTTTAAGAGCCGCACCGAGACAATTTCTGGACCTCGAGGGCCAAGTTCTCGCTGAAAAACCAGGTGTCGTTCAAAAGGGGTGTAACCCTGAGCGATTAAAAAGGGATGTGCCGCCGGGTCGGATTCCAGAAAGCCGGCAGATTCGCTCCCCCCATACAATCCTAAGTAAAACGGATCACGGGGATTGGCCCCTCCTGCGTAGAGGTTTTCCGCACCCGCCGAGCGGAGATGGGCTTCTGCCAGCCGAATCAATTCGCGGCCAATCCCCCGGCGGCGATGAGCCTCTGCCACAATGACGGCGCAAATCACCCCGGTTCTCTTCGACAGCCGCGATCGGGTTTCGTCCGCAGCGAAACCGGTGTGCACAAAACCAACCACCTGCTGATCGTCCGTGGTGGCAACAATCAATCCTGCTGGATCGAAATAAGTTTGCGCGATGACCGCCTCATCAAAATCATCGCAACTGAGCCCCTGAGCGGCACCACGACCCAATCCCGATGCGTTCCATAGCCGCACCAGCTGTGGAGGATCAGAATTTCGGAATCGGCGGTAAGCCACCACGATGGAATGACCTTCGTTTGCGAAAAAGACCCGATGTCGGGTCGACACCAGGTCCCAAGGTATCCTACGCCGCAAGTCAAGCCCTTAGCGACTACGAACTTTAGTCACGGCCGCGACAATCGCTTCGGCTGTCAGGCCATATTTTTGCAGCAGCCCCAGCGGATCACCGCTTTCTGCATAGCAATCACCGACGTTCACAAATTCCATCGGAACCGGTTTGGTCCGCGCGACAACCGTCGCCACGGCAGAACCAAGTCCACCCGCCATCAGATGTTCTTCCGCCACCACGATCCGGCCCGTTTCCGTTGCAGCCTTGATGATCGCCGCTTCATCGAGCGGTTTGACCGTATGCATATCCAGCACGCGTGCATGCACTCCGGTTTTGGCCAGAGCCGCCGCAGCATCGAGGGCAATGCCGACCATCAGCCCATTGGCGATGATGGTCACATCATTTCCTTCTTTGACCGTGTTGGCCTTACCAATCACAAACGGCGAATCTGCGGTATAGATTTCGGGAAGTTCGATCCGGCCACAGCGCAGATAAACGGGCCCAACATGCTCGAGCATGGCACGGGTTGCCTTGCGAGCCGACGCCGCATCCGCGGGAACGATGACGGTGAAGCCAGGCATGGAACAAGCCAGACCCACGTCTTCGATCCCCATCTGTGAGGCACCGTCTTCACCAATCGAAATCCCGGCATGGGAACCGACGAGTTTGACATTCATTCCAGGATAGGCAATCGACATTCGAATTTGATCAAAGGCATTGCACAACAAAAATGCGGCAAAACTGCTGACAACGGGAATTTTTCCCGCCGCAGCCAATCCACCCGCCACGCCGACCATGTTGGATTCGGCAATTCCCACGTTGAATCCACGATTCGGAAAAGCCTTGGCAAAGGCTTCCGTGCGGGTCGAATTTCCCACGTCACCATCGACCGTGACGACGCTGGGGAATTCATTTCCCAAATCTTTTAATGCCGCACCAAAAGCGTCGCGTGTCGCTTTACCCAATTTCAATCCAGCTGCTTCGCCAATCGCCATCTTTCAGGTTCCATCAGGAGGACATATTGATTCAATGATTCTTATGAACAAGTCCGTCTTGCAGAGGATGATTTGCGTGATTCGATCATCCCCACAGAGAAACTGGACAGCTTATCGTCAATCTCCGCGTCGCGCAGCGACGTTCCCCACGTGTCTGAATTAGCTCAGCAGTGCCAGAGCTTTTTCTGCAAGATCTTTGGGAAGCGGCTTGCCGTGATAGTTCAAGTCGCCTGCCGCTTCAAGAATTGGCAGAATGCCAAATCCCTTCTGGGTCTGCGAAATGATCGCCGTTGGCCGGTCCGTCACCGTTTTGGCGTGCGCCAAAGCCGCAATGACCTCTTCCATGATGTTTCCGTTGATCACTTGTGCATGCCAGCCGAACGCTTCGAACTTACTAGCGAATGGCTTCATATCCAGCACATCCTTCGTCGCTCCGGTCTGCTGAAAACCGTTTTGATCGACAATGGCGGTGAGGTTTTGCAACTTGTATTTCTCGGCGGAAGCAATCGCTTCCCACACCTGACCTTCGCCCATCTCTCCATCACCCATCATCACGTAGGTGTGGGCATCCAGCCCATCCAAACGACAAGCGAGTGCGTGGCCAACTCCTAACGACAGTCCTTGACCCAGTGAGCCGGTCGAGGCTTCCATCGTATCGAGTCGTTTCATGTTCGGATGACCCTCGAACGGACTGCCGAGTTTTCTCAGCGTCATAATCTGTTCGAAGGTATAGTACCCGGCCTGACACAGTGCCGAATACAAGACCGGAACAGCATGTCCCTTACTGAGAATGAAACGATCTCGTTTGGGATCACGAGGATTTTGGATATTGTGTCGGAGGAAACCGCCAAAATAGAGCGCCGTGACAACTTCCACAGCCGAAAGACTGCTCGAAGGATGGCCGCTTCCCGCTTCAGTCGTGATTTTGATAATCAGACGGCGAATTGCCTTGGCAGTATCCTTCAGTTGATCCAGTGTCTGTTTCTTTACGTCGGCCACCATTAAATTCCTTGCCTGCAGGTTCACGATATTGCAGAATTCGTCGCATGAGGAGGCGTTTCATCGACTGTTGGTCGTTGCCAGAACCGACTGATGATTTCTCCTGCTGCGGGGCGTATGCTACCGATCGGTTTTGCATGCAGCAAGGATGAATGAAAGAACAACCACGGGAAAGCCCCGTTTCCGCTTCGAGTTGCCGTGATTCTTCCCAAATTATGGCTTAAAACAGCAGGATTCACGATGCTCATCGGTATTTTCGCAGACAGCCACGACCACCTTGATCATATTCGCGTGGCCGTTGAAGTCTTTAATCAGGCCCATTGTGAGCTCGTCGTTTTTGCGGGAGATCTGGTTTCGTCGTTCGCGGTTCCGCCGCTGCGGAAATTGAATTGCAAAGTCATTGGTTGTTTTGGCGACAACGAGGGGAACAAACCGGGTGTTAGCGCCGGGATGCGTATCATTGGCAGCATCGGCGAACCTCCCTTCGGCTTCACAACACCCGACGGATGCCGAATCTTGCTGACACACATGGAACGCTCGCTCAAAGGGATTGAGGGGGAGTTTGATGTCGCGATTTACGCACATACACATAAGCCCCGGATCGATCGCGATGAACAGGGGCGAGTCTGGATCAATCCCGGTGAGACCAGCGGTTGGTCGTATGGGAATCCGACCGTGGTCCTGTTGGAAACCACCTCCAAAATCGCAACAATCGTCTCGCTGCGGCAGCCTGCCGCGACGGACCTCGTGTCAGACTCCAGCCTCTGATTTGTTGGTGATCGCGAAGCCGCTGCAATCATCTTGATTCGCTGGAATCGGGTTGATTGTCCGGAAGCGAATCCGGAAGCGGAATTGCCCCCTGGGCAGGCTTTCCATGTCCTGCCTGAATGTAGGCCGCACGTTGTCGTGCATAGTCTTCCGGGTTCAGCACGTGCATTTGATCCACCAGTGGGACCTGTGAATCGTTGAAATACCGCTTCAGGTATGACACGCACCACCCACAACCGGTTCCCGCCCCACCACATTCGCTGAGCTGGCTGGCGCGCCGTGGATGATGGACACGAATGAAGTTCAAAATCTTGCGCTGAGAAATATGGAAGCAGTAGCAAATCGTATCATCCAGTTCCATCATCAATCCCCCACCCGAAATTCCTTGACCTGGAATGCTCACCCGATTCGGATCCCAGGTGATGATAGCATCGTGATGAGGGGTGTGGGAGGGGGCTCATTGGGATTATCGCGTGGCGGTCAGGTTGACGTGTGCGATCTGTCGTGTCAGGATATCGTCTTATCTATTTTCTTAAATCGATTTTTCAAATCCAGGAACAGGATCCTGCACTCCCGTAACACCTCAACAGATTGCCGAAAAACTCGGACGATCATTCAATAGTGAATTTGTTCCGCCTGCTGATCGTGAGACGACGACAACCCAAAAAAAGGAATGAAACCATGATGACCAATAGTGAATTTGTTCCGCCTGCTGATTGTGAGACACCTCAACAGATTGCCGAAAAACTCGGACTGACATTCCCCAAACAAGAGCCTGGCTATTTGAACCTCTGCATCCGGACGGGAAACCTGCTCTTCACCTCAGGGCATGTCAGCGACCTCAAGGGGAAACTGGGACAGGGTGTCACGGTTGAGCAAGGGTATCAGGCGGCCCGTGACTGCGTGGTCAAAATTTTGCGATCCGTTTACAGTGCCCACGGAACGCTGAATGGATTACGTGTGATCAAGCTGCTCGGATGCGTGAACTCAACACTGGAATTTCATGAGCAACACTTGGTCATCAATGGTGCGTCTGACTTGCTGCACGAGATTTATGGCAAAACCACCGATGGCTATCACGCCCGCAGCGCACTCGGGTTCGTTCAACTTCCGACCAATGCCGCCGTTGAAGTCGAAGCAATCTTCGAGATTCAGTGGATCTGACCGCTCTGTTTCCGATAAAATCTGCGTTTTTAGCAATCACTGCAATAAAGCAAGCGGCCGGGGCTTGCTGAGAACAATTCGATGACGGGGGATATTTCACAGGCGTTTTTTCGCTCGTTCGCTCGCTTTTTGCAGGATGGAACGTTCGCGATCTGTCAGGCTTTCCGATCCCGAGTCATGAATTTTCGCCAGAATGGCATCGACCTGTTCATCAAGTGGACCCGTCGACGCGGGACGAAAGACTTTCAAATTCCGTGCGGTGCCAACTCGTCTTAAGCTCTTGCGCCAGCGGCGGATGTCGCAGAGATTCCCCAGCCACGCCAGCTGCCATTTTTGCTGACGGTAAAGATAACCGAATCCAATCCCCCACAGCTGCGAGAGATAGGCGACTTGCACCCAAGTTCCTTGTCCCGAATAGGCCTGCATAATTTGATAGAAATTCATGGCCGCATAAATCATGAGCAGGATGCGAATCTGAATCGGAATCACCCAGCAGAAGAGGATTTCCTGTCGGGGAAAGTGTGTGGCATAGAGGGTCAGCAGCGCCAGCACGCAAGGCTCGGCCCCGAGCAGCGGAAAGGGCAATTCCATCATCAGCCCAAATCCGGTGAAAATCAGTCCACAGGCGAGCGCCGCACAGAGGTAAAACCCCAGGAACTCGGCCGAGCCATACATTCGCTCGAGTGTCGAGCCCAGATACCAAAGCGCCACCATGTTGAAGGCGAGATTCCAGGCCGAAAATCGGTCGTGACAAAAAACGAAGGTGACTAATCGCCAAATCTGGCCTTGCAGCACTTGACGAGGATTCAGTGGTAACCAGTCCTCAAGGTAGGATCCCACCATCCCACCGGAACGCATCGCAACGGGTTGAATGAGCTGTGAGGGAGTCGCAGTCGCGAAGGAACGTGAACGGGAGCCCACCGGATAGGTGAAGATCGATTGCAGGATAAACAGCCCCACGGTCACGATGATCAGCCATTTTGTCGCGGGAACATCTTCACCCCACGCAGGTCCTCGAGACTGCGGCTCGTCACGCATATAATCCCGGTTGGTTGCTCCCATCTTCCGTGCTCACCCCCCCACCATTGTCCCGTTTCCTGAAGAAAACCAGTCCACAATCTCCTCACTTCACCTGCGTGACATCGCGACTTGTCTCGGGTTTCGGCAAGCGGTCGGCCAGGTTCTGATTTTCTTGCAGCAGACGCTCGATATCGGCTTGTACGCTGCGGACTTGGCGACGTAATTTGTCAAGATTGAGCAGTGTTTGATTTCGTTCTTCCTCCACCTGGGCCATCGCTGCCACCAGGCCGTCTCGAAATTCGGGTGGGATGGATTCGCTTTTCGGCAGCTCTTCGCCCCCGATCAGTTCGGCCTCGCGCTGTTTTAACTTCCGACCCACGTCCGCCCGCAATTTTTTTTGCCCCTCGAGGGTTCGCAGGCGATCGTCCCGGGTCTCTTCCAGTTTTAAAATTGCCGTCAGTTGCTTGTCGAAGTTTTCGGCGTAACCGGGGGGAAGCTGATTTCGCCAACGCCAGTTTCCTGGCTTCCAGGTCTTGACTTCAGCAGAAGTTGCTCGCCAATTCGGCTTCATTAACGCGCGATCATTCTCAATCTTGATTGGCAAAAACGATCCGCGATAAGTCGATGTCCCATCCTCGGCGATTTCAAACCCGTGCATCAACAAGTGATCCTGGAGCCCTTTGTCTGAGCCGATATTTACTTCCACTGAGCCGTCTGCGGGGTTCTTGACCGCCGTTTGCACGTCGGCCAAAAAGGCTCCCCAGAATTCCCGTGCGCGGAACAGTTCCGAATTTAAGGCACGGATCTGTGATTCAACGGTTTCGATTTTCGGCTTCAATTCGTCAAACTTATTTTTCGATGTGATGGACTTCCTCGTCCAGGAATTGCGTACCTGAACCAGCTTTGCTGAGAAAATCGAGGCGAAAATCGCAGCGATCACCACCAGAAACGCGAGGACTTTACCCCAGATATTCATCGTTAAACCCTTGTCGCGATTGCCAACGATACCGTGCCAGATCGTTCCTCAGCCGGGAACATTGAGGAAACGGCCTGCCATGAACCCGCCTTTGACCCGATTCCTGTAACCAGGTGACTTTTCATCGCATTGTTTTGATTATCGTATTGCTTTGATCACCGCATTACTTTGATCCCAGCATTAATTTGATCCCAGCATTAATTTGATCCCAGCATTAATTTGATCTCAGCACAACAACACGCTCTTCAATCTCGTCATCCTTCGTCTGTACCGTGATCCCGTTGCTGAAACTCCGTACGGATCTCGACACAATATCTTCATCGACGCAAACTTGGTCGACCCGACAGCAGATTCTCTCAAGTTCCCATCGGTCCGATTCCACCGATTGTTTTCGTCAAAATCGGGCGGGAACCAAACCGTTTCCCGGGTTTTATTCCCCACAAAAACATCACAAGAAATCGAATGGGACGAATTGTCGTTACCACCAGTTTCCTCGGAAATGAAAACACGATTTCTTCACATTTCCCGCCATGATCATAGGATTCGCTGAAGTGACAGGTCAAGGAGAAATTCCCGCTTCAATTGCCTTTCGCGGGAAGTCACCACACAATCATGACGAATCATTTTCAGGAATGCTTTTCAGGAGCGACCTTTCCGTTGAATAATCCAACCCCCTTCTCCGCTCCCCTCGCCTCGAGCTCTCCAACAGGAATGACTTCCGCCCCACTGGGGAATACCTCTTTCGGTCAATGGATGGCACTGGTCGCGGCACTGCTGGGCTGGATGTTCGATGGCGCGGAAATGGGTGTCTTCTCGATGGTGGGACGTGCGGCAATCCAGGATTTGCTCGGGGTTTCTGGCCCCGCAACTCCCGAAAGCGAGCAACGAATTGGGCTGTTTTTCAGTGTGATCATCTCGGTATTTCTCGTTGGGGCAGCAACCGGCGGAGTTCTTTTCGGCTGGCTGGGTGATCGGATTGGTCGCGTCCGTGCCATGAGCCTCAGTGTCTTGACTTATGCCTTGTTCACCGGGCTCTGCGGATTCGCACAGACTCCACTGCAATTGGGCGTGTTACGGTTTATCGCCGCTCTTGGTATGGGAGGGGAGTGGTCGCTCGGGGTGGCCCTCGTGATGGAGGTTTGGCCAAATCGTTCGCGCGCACTCATGGCAGGTTTGATTGGGGCTGCGGCCAATGCCGGTTATTTATTAGTGGGGATCATCGGCATCGGGCTGACGGGGATGCTGGCGCAGTGCGAGATTTCGCTGGGCAATCTGGGACTCCCCGAAGCGACTGTCAAGATGCTCGTCGCCAATAAAGGTTGGCGACTCATGATGATGCTGGGGACCCTACCTGCGGCCTTAACGTTCTTTTTTCGCCTGTTCGTTCCCGAATCCGCGCGGTGGGAGCGTGAGCGGGGCCGGGGGCATACAGGCAATTGGGTCACGTCCGATTTATTGGGAGTGCTCGTCGGAGCCATCGGTCCGAGCCTGATCATCTGGGTCTGGGCGGATGAGCGATTCAGTACGGTGTGGCGTGTCGTGGGAACGATTGCGGGTTTGGCGATCGCGACGGTCGGTTATATCTACCCCGTCTTGCGTTTCCTGCAACGGACCGCAATCGACTCACCCGAACTTCGAACGGATACCGGGAAAACGATTCGCCGGATGCTGTTAGGGGCCTGCCTGAGTGGGGTGGCACTGATTGGCACCTGGGGATCAACGCAGTGGGCCATGACCTGGGCAGGACAACTGACACAGAACGTCGTGCAAAATGAACCGGAAGTCACCACGGGTGATCAGGTGCTCAGCGAGGTTCCTTTGACGACCTTTGCGAAAGCCCGAAAATGGTTTCAGGCAGCGATTTTCAAAAATCCCAGGGAATATACTCAAATCTTCACCGCAACGGGGGCGATTGTGGGGACAATCCTGGCTGCGATACTGGGAGATTGGATCGGTCGCCGGTTTGCCTATTGCCTGCTCTGCGTGCTCTCGATTGCCACCGTTCTGTGGTTCTACCAGTTCCATTCCCAATTCGGCGTGGAATTTTTGTGGGCCTCATTCTGGCTGGGGGCTTGCACCGCCTCGTTTTACGGGTGGCTTCCGCTCTATCTCCCAGAACTCTTTTCCACGAATGTGCGGGCCACCGGCCAGGGATTCAGTTTCAACTTTGGTCGAATCCTGGCTGCAATTGGGACGCTCCAAATCGGATCTCTGCTGAAGTTGGTCGCCGGTTATGAAACCTTCGCGGGGGTAAAAGGGGGCTACCCGATCGCCTGTAGTGTCGTCTGTGGAGTCTATCTGATCGGGATGGGGCTGATCTGGCTTGCCCCCGAGACCAAAGGGGAGGCACTCCCGGAATAATCCTAGGCGGAATAATCCTAGGCGGGAGGCGTTGGCGGAAGGCGTTGGCGGAAGGCGTTGGCGAAATCCCCCCTGAGCGGGTGACGACAAAAAGCCGCGACCGGCATGAAAATGCCGACTCAAACGGAAGGCGGTTGACCGGAAGGCTGTTGAAGAGGATCACAATGACGGACGAGTTGCACAAAACGGGCACACCGGACGAGACGCCAAGTGAGTCGCTTTCGAGCAACCCGCCGGACGAAGATCCGATCCCCGATATTCGCTTATATCTTCCCGAATCGGAAGATTGGGGGATCCAAATCAAGCGGGACTCGGAGCGGATTTATTGCTACTCAAAACATCCAGGTGAAGACTGGTTTCATTTGATTTTGAGCGGCGAAATCTATCTGACCCGACAGCACGAACGATTCTGCTTGCGTTGCGCGCTCCGCATGGGTTTCCTCACAAAAGACCGCCTGTTCTGGCAACATCGCGTCCCCCGCCGGCCACGACAAATCCCCTAGCAGTCTGTTGAAAAAGGAGGACAGGCACCTCGCACTGTGTCTTATTCCAGTGGATTTCTGATTTGGGTCGGAGCCAGTCCCCGTTTTTCAACAGAGTGGTAGAGGGATTTGATTCAAGGGAACTCACTTCACTTGAATGGCTTGCACATGCTTGATTGCTTCAAGTGCCGCGTCGGCACCACCCACTTCGCTGAGGAATTTCGCGGTCGCTTGCAGCAAAGCCAGGTCAACGGATCCCGCTTCACGCTGCGGTGTGGCGGGCGACTTCTGCGCGGCAGACAGCTTTTGTGGGGCAGACGAGTTTCGCGTTGTCATTCGCTTGCCTCGTTTGGCCAGCTTTAAACCCATTTTTTGTCGCGTCGTATAAAACGCAACCGAAAAACTGTTTTTGTTCAGATGGAGCGAGGGATACTGGGCCTGTATCGCTGCCGCCGCCTCATTTCCGCCAATCTTTGGATTTTCATTTAAAAGATTCCGAATGACTTGGGACATGTTGAATTCGGATTTGGGGGGCTTCTGAGCCATGCGCTTCCTCAAAATAACTTAAATTATTGTTAATGGGCGACGAACTACATTTTTGGTAATCAAGTCAATATAAAAGCATTCGACCGCCTGCTTGTCAAGCAACTGGCGGATTTCGACCACCCATTCCTACTAAAACAAGCTTGTGGCTCTACGGCGGGCAAGAAGTACATCAGCCATGGTCAGTAAGTCTTCAACCACCTCATTGCCTGATTTTCAGCGAGAATCTGGTACCCATCAACATAAACACGCATTTCTTTTTTATAACGTTAAAAAATGCATTAAAAACATCATACAAAACAATTGGATTCCCCGATCATTCGTGATCTTGATGGATCACGGAAGCGACAATCGTCAACAGACCGACTCGCACAACACAACGATACAACGATTGAAGTCTCTCGCCTTGCGCTGACGTTTCGAGCGATTCCGCGCCAGACAAATCCGCTACCGGCCTCTGACTCCTTCCTCAAGGGGGATCCGCCGAGCGACGAAAATTCGACCGTGTTTCACAGGTACGCTACTTCAGTTTCACGGGTACGCTGCGTCAGTTTCACCGGTA
>JBIKZJ010000517.1:0-4130 GCA_044354755.1 Schlesneria sp.
TCGCTCGAAAAGAGATCCTCGGCCCAGCCGTGCAATGACTGCATCGCGCGATCGAGTTCCCGCTCGACCTGATTGATGAATTGACTCATCGCATCCCGTGGTTTTCGCCTGCGAGTGCCTCGACGTTGCGGAGTTGCCAGAGAGTAATTGACCAGCAGCAGCGGCAGGTACAGGGGCCAGAATAAGGGGGCGGTAAGGACGGGGAACCAGATTTCAAAACCGTGTCCCCCACCGAAGCTCATCTCACCCGGATGACTCATCACCCCAGGGCGACTCATCCAGAGCGCGATTCCGATGCTCGACCCGACGAGCAGATAAAAGAAGAGTGTAACGCCGTAGCCCATGATGGTGCTTTCCAAATGCGGTGGTATTCGATTCAACCCTGAAAGCGTTGCCAGAGGGTAAAGATCAGGACGGGTGAAACAGCGGAATAAACGGCCGACCAGGATAAGACCAGTCGTTGCAGAAAGCATTCTCGGTATTCGCGGCGGTCACGAGTCATCGTGTCGGTCAGAGTCGAAAGTCCCCGGTACAGCGAGTAGGTTCCCGAGAGGCCTGCCACAAACGGTAAGATTAGCCCCAGCAGTAGCACCGCATCGCGAATCATTCCTGAAAGGGGAAAAATGGTAATGGCGAGTCCAAAGGCAGCATACAAGGGCAAGATCCCCACCAGCGTGACGGCAGCAACCGCTTTGGATTTGATCGCATGAATGACGACATCCATCATTGTCATGCGGACTCCCGCTAACAGTCCATAAAAGTAAAGGCTTGGCAAGCAGATTCCCGTGGCACCGATCAATCCGATCGCATAGGCGGCAATCAGACGCAGGGCATTTCCATTCAGCCAGGGAGTCGACAGATTCGCAGCGGGGTCCCCTTGAAACCGGATTAACGAGCCATGCGTGGATGACAGCACCTGATCAATTGCCGAGAGCTGAGGCCAGACCAGGGTAGTACTGAGCACGAGAGACATCGAGACACCAAAAAAGGTGAATCCCACCAAACAGACGGCGAGCAATCGGAACAGTAACTCAGGTTGTTCCGCCGGTTCGCGAATCAATCGATCGAGTCGGCGGGGGTCCTTCAGAATCAATTCGAGCAGCGCGAGCGGCCCGCGTCCGATTGGTTCCTCGACATCCCCCTCGACCCCCTTTTGGTAGGAACTCGTGGACGAGTTGTTCACTGAATCTTCCGGAAGATCGGGAAGGAAGTCGGTCACTTCCTCGGCCTCATCGACTTCATCGAAAGTTTTTCGTAACGACTTGAGGGCATTCAGGTTCATGATTATCTTCTTCAGATCAGGCGATCAGATCCGACAAATTGAAACAGGCCAAAATAATAGAACAGCTCAGCACCGATGACTCCGACAATTCCCAGCCACCAGACAGGGGTCGTGAGTCGTTTTGGTTCGAGTCGATGCATGACCCGATGAAAAACGTCGATCATCGAGATTCCGACTCCGGTGAAGACCACCAGATTCACCAACAGGATGAATTGGGGTGAGGGGATTGCGACCGTGAAAAACCAGTTGATGGGAATCGAGGCCACCATCGCGAGGCCACCCCAGCTGGTCGTTACAAGTGCCGCCAACAGAGTACTGCTCGCCCGAAGTTTCGAACCGGACAGACTGTTCAGGATGTACAGAGCCGGCAGTGGAATCCCCCACGCCAAACCCGCTCCGGCGGTGCAGGCCAACCCCTTCATCACCACATCCCGTAGAGTGCCGCTCAGTCCCATCGTCATGCCGTAGGTCATCGTTCCCAGAATGGCGGTGGCCATCAGTGAAGCCCAGACCCACCAACGATAATGAACCTCCTGCGAGTTCCAGCGTCTGGCGAATTCTTCCGGCTCACGCAAGGCCATGCCAACATGGGCAATACCCGATTGCAGTTGCTCACGAAACATGTTTCGCTCCTGAACGATTAAAGAATATCGCAGCACAAACACAAAACACAGAGTGAACGTTCGTTGAATCTTCTCACATCAAAAAAACCGCATGCCAATTCGGGAATTAACTGGCGAACCGGGAAATTTGCTCCGAATGCCACAAGTGGTTTTGGCTGGTGCTTTTCAGTAACCGTGATCACCCGCGAAATCCCAAGTCGTAATTGCATCTGCTGATGGCTTCCGTCATGATGCAGGGGTCCAACCGGGCTGATCTCATTTTGGCCCGTTTTCCCGCCGACCAGCAGGGGTCCTGACAATGTCGCTCCGATTTTTTTTGAGTTCCCTCGTCGCGCTGCTGGGCACGTCGAGTGTGATGCCGGGCGTGATGTTGGGCGCAGAAAAATTCACGGTGAGTCCTGTGGAATTGTCGCTCAAGGGGAACTTTGCCCAAATTCAGTTGCTGGTGACGGCGCCAGCCGGGGAAGCGGGCCCAGCCTCGGCAGCCGATTTGACGCCGCAAGCGGTATTTGTCTCGTCGAACACTCAGGTTGCCATCGTGACTTCCACCGGTCGGGTGCTTCCGTGTGGTGACGGGGTCACCGAGATTTCGGTCCAGGTGGGGGAATCGTCTCGATCGGTACCGGTGACGGTGAGTGGGTTCGCAGCCGAACCGGTGATTGATTATCTCGAACAGGTTCGGCCGGCCCTTTATAAAGCGGGCTGCAACATGGGTGCGTGTCATGCCGCTCAGCATGGCCAGGGGGGATTCAAACTGTCGGTCTTTGGTTTTGATCCGGTCGCTGATCGGACCTCGATGGTCCGGGATGCCCTGGGTCGACGGATCAATCAACTCGATCCGACCTACAGCCTGCTGCTACGGAAACCGACCATGCAGGTCCCTCATGGTGGTGGAAGACGACTCGAAGTCGGGTCTCGCGACTACGAGCTGCTGGCGGCCTGGATTCGTGGTGGTGCCCCAGGGCCGGGTGTCGAGCGACCCTTGGCTCGATTAACCGTGACACCTCAGCAGCGAACGGGCGAGCCCGGGCTGACACAGCAATTGCGAGTTGAAGCGGTTTATACCGATGGTACGTCTCGCGATGTCACCGCGTGGGCCAAGTTTGATTCCCAGGACGAAGGACTGGTCAGTGTCACCCGTGACGGGTTTTGCACGGTTTCCGGTCGAGGTCAGGCACCGGTCATGGTTCGCTTTGAAGGCCAGGCCGATATCGCCATGTTTGTGATTCCCTATGGTGCCCCAGCCCGGCTTGAGGGTTGGGTTGATCACAATTTTGTGGACACGCTGGCGGCCAATAAGTTTCGTGAACTCGGAATCGAACCGTCACCCCTGTGTGACGATGCGACATTCCTGCGTCGGATCTATCTCGACGCAACCGGAACATTACCTTCACGCGATGAGGTTGATGAATTCCTGGCGTCCGCCCAGTCGGGGCGTTCGGTGATCGAGCGACGCACAGAATGGATTGATCGCCTGCTGGGATTGACCGACTCGCCCGCCAAAGGACTGTACAACGAACGCTATGCCGCGTATTGGACGCTGAAGTGGTCTGATCTGGTGCGGAATAACAGTCGTGATTTGCAAGAGACCGGGATGTGGGCGCTGCACAACTGGATCAAGGGGTCGTTCCGCGAGAACCTCAGCTTCGACAAATTTGTCTCGCAGCTGGTGCAGGGAAAGGGTTCCAGCTTCTCGAACGGACCGGCCAATTATTTTATCGTCAACAGTTCGCCCCAGGTTCTGGCGGAATCGACCTCACAACTTTTCCTGGGGACCCGCCTGACCTGTGCTCAGTGCCACCATCATCCGTTCGAGAAATACAGCCAGGATGACTATTACGGTTTCGCCGCGTTCTTTGCTCGGACCGGGCTCAAGTCGAGTCAGGAGTTTGGGGTGTTCGGGGGTGAACGGGTGGTCATTATTCGGACCGGCGGCGAAGTTCATCAACCCCGCACCGGCAAACTGATGTCACCCAAACCGCTGGATGCCGAACCGGTCGATCATCCACTCGATCGGCGAATTGCGTTGGCTCAATGGATGACTTCACCCTCGAACCCTGCGTTCGCGCGGGCGACCGTCAATCGTTATCTGGGCTATCTGCTGGGACGAGGGCTGGTCGAGCCGGTTGATGATCTGCGTCCGACCAATCCTCCGACCAACCCCGCTCTGCTGCAATTCCTCTCCGAAGAATTTACGAAAAGTGGATTCGATCTGAAGCGATTGA
>JBIKZJ010000518.1:0-4112 GCA_044354755.1 Schlesneria sp.
CGTTTCCTTTGTTTCCTTCTGTTCAATTCCCCGACTTAAAATTGAATATCGTCACCGGTGCGATGTCCCCCGTAAGCGGTATTTTCGTTCCAGGTTTTCCTGCACCAGTTTGACTTTCTCGCTGATGCTGCGGCGGCCGTCACGTTGACGCCGTTCCCCGTAAGCGGGGATGTCGAAGTCGTGCTCGGTCCCGCGCGACACAATCGTGTCGGACCCGCTCTTCGAGATCCGGTAACTGACCTGCTCGATCGCACCGTCGAGATCAATGCTGTACAGACCGATGTAGGTCCGGGTTAACGAGCGAACCGTTTCCAGCGTTTTGGCCAGCGCGTCGGCGTAGTACCGGCATTGCCGAGTCACCTCGTCCGCATTATTCGTGGTCCGGATCCAGGCTCCGTTCGAGGTGTATCTGGAGAGGTACCAGGGCTGGATATCATTCTTGATGACCTGTAGGCAAAAGTCGGGGTTGGTCCCGGTCCCCAGTTGCTTCAGGTATTCATACCGAAACGGCTGCCAGGTGTGGGGGTCGCGGACCTGGACCGTACAGGTCAGATACAACTGGGCAAAATGATGAGACGAAATCTCATTCACTGTGGTGGCGTAAACCATCGGCTTCGACGTGGACAGAATCGATCGGTCCGTATCCTCGGGATCGACCGTTAGACTGAACGAGGCGGATTCTTCCTCGCTTTCCCCGTACAGTTCCCCCTGTCCGTCGATGCGAGTGCCGGGGGGATAGTTTCCCTCCTTCTCGGCGTACTCGCCGTAGAACGAACCAAACACGAATGCAGGAAGGGGATGCTCACCCCCCCGCTCGTCGGTCCAGAGTTGGACGAGTTGATCCGAGAGGACCAATTGCCGACGAGTGGCGAAGCCGAAGCCGGGAATGGCGATGGTCGACTCCCCCTGACCATTCGTGCTGTGCGGTTGGGTGGCTGGCTGGTCCGCCACACGCCAGCAGCGGAAGACGCTCTGCAGGGCGAGTTCCTGCGGGCTGATCCGCGATCCGTCCGGTAACAGAAATCGCTGATTGCTGATCCCCGACATCTGCTGGTAGTCGTCACCAAACCCATAACCGTTACTAACCCCCTGCGGATCGGGGGCGTAGCTGAGTTGTTTCAGTGGTTTCCAGGAGAGATCGGTTTCTTTGCCGATCGGTTCGAGTTCCAGCGTCACCTGATAACGGATGGGAGCGGGGATGATCTTGATGTAATCGGGAAGCTCTTTAGGGTCGATTCCGTCGCCCGCATCCTGCCACGGGTATTGGTCGGGGAGAGTGGCTCCTTCCCCCGTGACGACGATTTGCCATCCTCCGGTGGAACGTTGCGGGATGATGCGGCAGCCGAGATCGTCACACAGTCGCGCCAGTTCCTGAGCGGGATTGGCGTAGTCCCAATCGATATTCGGACGGGCATCATTCGGCAGGGCGGTGACCTGGAAGTTGGTGATACCCATCGCTTCAAAGCACCAGGTGGCAAGCTCTTGCGGGGTCGCCTCGTGAATCGGATCGATGTCGTTGTTGGGGAGCCGGATGTTGTAACGTCCCGAGATCCAGCCGTATTTCCACTTCCACCGCTCGTCGAGAAACCGCACGCTGACGATCTGGCCACCGCTGTTTCGCTGGAAGCTGGCGGCATCGATGGTGCAATCTTTGAAGGTGATTGTCTGATCTTCGTAGGTCAGGACCAGATCGCCGAACAGGGAAGGGAGGCCAAACTGGGGATAGACCTCCATGACGCCGACCGCCGGTGAGATTCCAGAAACATCCGTGATCGAGAACGACTCGTACGCAACAATGCCGGGGTAGGTGACGAAACCTTGATTCGCCATGAGTAGGATTCCTGGGTGGATGTGGTGGATGCGACGGAGGTTGGGGGATATACGCCCGTATCGATGTCGTAGCCCTAACAGAATGTAAGTAAATTTCATCTTAGTCCCAACGGGACGAAAGTGAATAGCCAGGGGCGTAAGCCCCTGGAAAAGGGCACCACCGGATCCCAGAACCCCAACGGGGTGATCGTCGCGGAGATTCGTAAATAACCCCGAGCGAGGGTGGTATGTGGGACTTCCCGCAATCGATCTTTCGCCTCGTTGCGGCTAAGCCGAATGTAATTGGTCGTTTCCAGGGGCTTACGCCCCTGGCTATTGACTTTCGTCCCTTTGGGACTAGTTACCTCACATTCGGTTCCCCCATAATCGGATCGACCGAGATAAAATCGTATTTCCACTGGATGCCGTATTCGATCGGGATTCCTCGGAGGGTTTTGGGGGCGGTGAGTGTTACCTGGGCCGAGCCGTTTTGGCGGCGTTGTAGGTCGGGCCAGATCGGATTCATCGGTTGGGGGTTCGGGCCGGATTGACTCAGTGATCCGGATTGTGTGGCGTAATAAAAACTGGTTTCGGTCACATCTTGCAGGATGGGTCGACCGGTGGCCGGTATCCGCTCGACCTGAATCGGGCCCCCGCCGTTGTTGGTGAAGGATACGGACTCGGCGAACGACAGTACGTCGGTGGGACCCGACCAGAGATAGTCGGCCTGCAGGGCGAATTTGTAGCGCAGAAACGTGGTGCCATGGGCTCCGCTGATCTCGTCGTGGCTGATCGGTTCGGAAACGATAACGCCACCCAAGGCGGTTGACGAATCGAGCATGAACGGAGTGAACTGCCCGAAATTGTCGAGTAGGCCAGCCGATTGCCCGTTGATCGAATAGGCGAGTTGTAATTGTGTCAGTTGATAGAAGATCTCGGCCTGCGACCGCCGCACGATTTTTCCTTTGCAGTTCCAGCTTTTGCGGATCAGATGCGGCTTACCATTCTGGCTGCGGATGAAGGAATTGGTCACACCGGTAAAGGCGACCGAGTTCAGATCGTGATAGTAAGATCCATAAAAAAATTGCATGGCAAGATCGCTCGGTCAGGGAAATGGGGTTGAGCGGCAAGTTTATTGGCCTTCACGCTGAAGGACTTTCCGACTCTGCTGAGTTTGTTGCAGTTGGGTGAGCGCTTCCTTGATGTCCGCAATCAGGTCTTGGGTGACGAAACTGGCTTTCATTGCTTCGACAATTTCATTCGCCCCCGTTTTGATCTCATCCCGGTGTTCCGCGAGTTTCTCTTGGACCATTGTCGAAAGCTGATTCTTTTTTTCGTTATCGGCTTGATTCACGTTTTGTTTGGACTCAACGGTTTCCTGATTGGAAACACCCATGAAATTCTGCGACTTTGCCTCGGCCATCAGTTGTGGATTGATCGTGGACGTCGCGATGTTGCCTGCGGCGAGTCCCAATCGCGCTTCGCTTTTTGTGTACTGCTCGACCCCCTCGTTAATGTCACGCCCTGCTGCCTTGTTTTCTTCCTGTTTTGCAACAATCCGCCGGTGTTTCTCTTGGATTTTCAGGATTTGCCGCTGTTGACCTTTGTCCATAAGGGCGAATGCGATGTTCCCTTTTTGCATCCGGTCCTTCTCGGCCTGAACCGCTTGATACGAGGCCTGTTCTTTTTCCCGAACCAGCTTCAATTGTTCGGTGAGTGAATGAACCGATTCCTGGGCGAGACGAAGGTCTTCGACTTTGGCCGCCCGGCTACGTTCATCCAATTGACCGATCTGTTCCGTCGTCTTGAGGAGCGCCTCTTTGACCCGGATCTGCGATTCCCCCTGTGCCAGTGCCTGGGAACTGGAACTGCTACCGGCATTCTCGACGATCGCTTTCCCATGCTTTGCGGCGGCTGATTCCGCATTCTTGCGGGAACTTTGCAGGTTGTTTCGCTGAGCATTGAGCTCTTCTGATCCCGAAATGTGTCCCCGTCCTTCCGAGCTGGGGGCTCCTTTCTTGATGATCTGACGTCGTTCTTGCAGTTGCTGGTATTTCGCTTGTTCGGCGGCGAGTGCGTCATCGTTGCGACCGGTCAGCTCGGCATACTGCCGTTGCTCGGCTCGTTGTTCGGGGGTTAACGACGGGTCATTGTCGATCTCGCGGTTTTTCTGTTCGCGTGCGTCCTGCGATTTGGCCTCGGCAATTTTTTGTTCGCTGCCGAGTGTATCGGGGCGTTGCGACGCGAACTGCATGGCATGTTCGTGTTGGCGAAAGGCTTTGCTGAAGGCGCGGTTCGAGGCA
>JBIKZJ010000147.1:0-13549 GCA_044354755.1 Schlesneria sp.
TCACACATCCATTCCCTCACACATCCATTCCCTCACACATCCATTCCCTCAGGAAAATTGCTCGAAGATGATTCGCCTTCCCGAATGTCCCATCTGCCATCATCCGGTTGCACCGGCTTCCGATCCAAATGCCAGCTATGCACCCTTCTGCAGTCGTCGCTGCAAGGAAGTGGATCTGATCCGCTGGTGTGAAGGTCGCTACGCGATCGTCGAATCGATTGACCCGAATCGGGCCGGGATGACAGCGTCTGTCACTGGCGATTCAGACCTTGATGAGGACTCAGACCAGGGGAAATATGATGGCGATGAAGATTACGACGATTGAGGATGTGCGACTCGCCGAGCCGGTGATCCAGGCCCATCTTTCACCCGTTCCGCTGTTTCGGTCTTATGCACTGGAACAACACCTGGGTTTTGCCAGCAGTCGACGGATCTGGTTCAAAGATTACGGATGGACTCCCGTTGGTTCGTTCAAGCTGTACGGTGCGCTGAACTGGATGTCACGGCATAGCGTACGCATCGGAAACCTTCCCGTTGCTGCTCATTCCTCCGGGAACTTCGCCTCGGGAATTTCGTTTGCCGGGATGCAGTTTGGCAAACGAGTCATGGTCGTGATGCCGGACTCAGCCCCACGGGTGAAATTTCAGCTCACCCGATCGTTCGGTGCCGAAATTATGACCTATAACATCGCCCGCGATCACGAAACGGGAGAACGAGACGAACTGACCCGGAAGCTGGCGGAAGAGCATCGCGCGATTCAGGCTTCTCCTTACGATGACCCGGATGTGATTGCGGGGAATGGGGTCGGCGGGCTGGAAATTGTCGACGAGTTACGTCGTCAAGGACGGAAGCTGTCGCATTTCTTCTGCCAGGTGAGTGGCGGGGGACTGATGGCGGGCCATGCATTGGCGATTGCGGACGGCTTTCCCTCTGCTCGGATTATCGGGGTCGAGCCTGAAGGGGCCGATGATTTTGGCCAATCGCTCAAAGCGGGTGAGCGAGTTCGTATCGACCGCCCCAAAAGTATCTGTGATGGACTTCTCTCGTATGATGTCGGCGTTCACAACTGGCCGATCCTGCAAAAACATCTCACCGAGGCCGTGGCGGTTCCTGATCTGGAAACGCGACAAGCCATGAAGTGGATCTATGACCGTCATGGGTTACGAACAGAACCATCCGGTGCGATTTCACTCGCTGCCGCGATGAGCGGAAAAATCCCGTTGGAAGGGGAAGGGGACGTGGTGATCGTGATCAGCGGTCGTAATGTGGACGAAGCACGCTTCCAGGAATGGATCTCGCTCGACTGAATTCCGCTTCGTGCTGATCGGGAATTGGACCGAGACTTTCCTGCTTCGATCATCGTCTCTGCCGTTGGCCCCACATTCGGGAGGCAGAGACGATTCAGGAATTTTTAACGCCAAGACACGAGGACGGGGCGTCGCAAAGCAGACCTTAAGACAAAGCAGACCTTAAGACAAAGCGGAATTCGCGTTTTGCATTCGTGGCGCCCCTGCGACTCGGCGTCTTTGCGTTAAGCTCTTCCCGGCACGTCCACCGCGAGTCCAAGCACGCAGAGTCAAAGCACAGGATTGAAATGTCGCCAGTTTCCATCCCGCTCATCTGTTTTTCAGGGCCGCACCAGATAATACTCGATTATCCAGCCGCCGACAGCAGGCCGCGTAGTGTCCCGACCAGATCGGCTTCCGCGATGGTCGAAGTCGAGCCGTCTTTGAGCACCTTGATCTGCCAGACACCTTTGGCAAACTCGTCCGAACCCGCGATTAAGGCAATTTGAAATCCTTTACGATCCGCATATTGTAGCTGTTTCCCGAGCTTTTTGGCATCGGGAAAGACCTCGGTTCCAATCCCCGCAGTGCGCAGCAGCCGGGCAACCCGCAAATAGTCACCCAATCGTTCGGTATCGAACTGGGTCATCAAGACGGGGGCGCCTGTCGCCGAGGCTCCGAGCAGTTTTAATTCTTCCATCGCAGCAATCAAGCGGTCCAGACCCAGACTGGCTCCCACACCGGGAAGTTTTTCTTTGGTGAACAGTCCGGCCAGATTGTCATAGCGTCCCCCCGAACAAATACTGCCAATCGAGGGTAAGTCGGTCAAAAAGGTTTCGTAGATGGTCCCGGTGTAATAGTCGAGCCCCCGTGCGATGGAAACATCCAGTTCAATCCGATCACGAGGGATCCCTGCGGTCTCGGCGGCCGAAAAGAGTTGACGCAGCCGGCCAACCCCCTGCATCACGGATTCGTTTCCGGCAAACGTGGAGGCCAGAGAATCTAGATCCGTTTTCGGCCCCACCGTAAACAAAATCTGCGTGGCTTGTTCTGCGGTCGCACCGATCTTTTCGACCAACTCGGTAAGCACGGCAGCCTCGCCGATTTTCGGCAGCTTATCAATCGCTCGTAGCACACCGACGGACTTGTCTTTGAGGCCGAGTGCATCGAGCACCCCATTGAGAATCAATCGATGATTGACTCGAATGGTAAACCGCTCGAAACCGAGCGCGATCAGCAGGTCATGGATCACCAGCAGCGTTTCAATGTCTGCCGCGTTAGACTCGGTCCCAATCGTGTCAAAGTCGCATTGGATGAACTCGCGATACCGACCTCGCTGCGTATTTTCGCCGCGCCAAACCGGGGCGATGTGATATCGCTTGAAAGGCATTCCGAGCGCCGAAGAGTGCTGTGCAGCAAACCGGGCTAAGGGGACGGTCAGGTCAAACCGCATCGCCACGTCACGATCACCACTATCCTTGAATCGAAACAATTGCTTGTCCGATTCATCCCCACCCTTACCGGTCAGAATTTCGGCATATTCCAGGGCAGGGGTATCGATCGGCGAAAACCCATAGCTGCGAAAGACCCCGCGTGCCGTCTCCATCAGTCGCTCACGAACGAGCATCACTTCTGGCAAAAAATCTCGAAAACCTCGAAGTGTGCGTGGTTCAATTAAATCCGACACGATGAATTCCATTCAAACAGGGGAACCGGGAAAAGGAATCCGCCCGATCAGTCGCGAATCCGTAGCAAAATTGTGAAATCCAGAAAATTGATCAGCGAATCGGCACCACGCATGCAAAGTTCTTGAATGAGGCTGCATCGCGGAAAGAGTTCGGTGACCGAGCCCACAGGCCATTCACCCCGCAGGCCATTAACTCTGCGGGCGATTAACTCTGCGGGCGATTAACTCTGCGGGCGATTAACTGAGTACCGGCAACGCAGGCAAATTCGCGGCCCCAGCTTTTTTACGGGGTTGAGGTTTTGGGGGCAGGACCGCCTCAGCGTACTCCCAAATTTGATCGGGAGACTCGAAGAATTTGTCATAACAACCGTCGTTATCGTATTCGCAGTTGTCAGTCGAGTAGGCACCGCAGATTTCGGGACGGGTATGATAGATCCCGCACCGATTGTCTTCGAGCAGATTTTGGCAATCACCAAAAACCAGCAGAAACCAAGTCCCGCCATCAACAAAAATGGCAGTTCGCCCATGCATGATGTACCAGCGCATGTGATCGAAGTCCCCCCAGGTGGTGGGGGTTTCGATGGGGAGCGCGAAATACCGACAGCAGCGGGCGGTACAATACGTACACAGCACTTCGCCCGGCTTGAGGTCTGCGCGACGCACTTTGACTTTGGACATGATTCTTCTCCTCGATAATCCCTGCGAATCAAGTCCGTAGTGTAGCGGCTTTGTCACGCCGATGGTATCGATCCCCAACCGAACGTCGAGAGAGTTTTCCCAGCATTTTCCGAAAAAAAACCGGCGATTACTCGCATCGAGCCGCTTCGATTTGTAGCATTTCGGACGTGAACAGACGCTGTTCACGTTTGAGATCCGGGGACTATTGGGAAAGACCATTCGATGAATCAACCAACTTCGGCAGCAGCCACGTCACGACGGGATTTTCTGAAAACAGGATCGGCTGTTGCAGGGGCTGTCGGTTTTAATCTGGGACTCAGTTCCGGGCTATTTGCCGCCGGAAGCGATCAGCTGAAAGTCGGTCTCGTCGGCTGCGGCGGCCGCGGAACCGGTGCGGCAGGGGAAGCGCTGCAAGCCGATTCCCAAAGCAAACTGGTCGCCGTGGCGGATCTCAGCCTCAATGCCATCGATTCGAGTTTGGGAAACCTGAAGGCCAACAAACGGATTGAACAACAGGTGGCCGTCACTGACGCGAACAAATTTGTCGGACTTGATGCCTTCCAGAAAGTGATCGATCAGTGCGACGTGGTACTGCTTGCGTCCCCCCCCGGTTTCCGACCCGTTCACCTGCGGGCTGCCGTCGAAGCGGGCAAACACATTTTTACCGAAAAGCCGATGGCAACCGATGCTCCTGGCGTTCGTTCGGTCATCGAATCGGTACGGATCGCCAAAGAGAAAAACCTGGCGGTCGTGGCGGGGTATTGTTGGAGGTATGACTTGGCTCGTCGCGAATTGTTCCAGCGGATCCACGATGGCCAAATTGGTGAGGTCGTTGCCGTGTACGGCACCTACCTGACCAGTCCCGTGAAACCGATGCCTCCGGCGAGTACACGTCCGGAAGGAATCACGGACCTCGAGTGGATGGTCCGCAACTGGTACAATTTCACGTTCCTATCAGGCGATGGCTTAGTCGAACAGGCCATTCACACCGTTGACTGGCTACAATGGGCGATGAAGGATGTTCCTCCCGTCAGCTGTACCGCCATCGGTGGTCGACAGGTTCCCGCACATGGGGGAAACATTTTTGATCATATTGAAGTCAATTATGAATGGGCTAATGGAGTCCGTGGGTTTCTGGCCCAACGGCAGATTGTGGGATGCCATAACGAAAACAATCTGCTCATCATGGGGACGAAAGGGACCGGATTCATCAAGGGGGGAGTTGGGATTACCGGTGCAAGCCCCTGGAAATATGAAGGTCCCAATCCGAATATGTACCAGGTCGAACATGACGAATTTTTCGACTCGATTCGAACGGGCAAGCACATCAACAATGGTGACCGCATGGTGACCAGCACGCTCGCCGGAATCATGGGACGCATGGCTGGCTATACGGGAAAACAAGTGACTTGGGAGATGGCGATGAATTCGCAGCAGGTGCTGATCCCCGAAATCAAAGGATGGGATACCAAGGTCGAGGTCCCACCCCTCGCACGGCCCGGGGTCACACCGTTTATTTGATTCGCCGGATCGCTGTGCGGTGGTTTCTTTTGTTGAGGTCATCACTCGCCCAACCGGCAGCGTGCAAAACCGAGGGGCGAGCAAAACCGGGAAGCGAGGAAAATTCAGGGGCAAACGCGAGCAGGATCAGTGGGTATCCTGCTCGCTTGCGGGGTTTGTCCGTGTCCCTGTCGTGATCAACGACACCAGAACCAGGGTCAGAAACCCGAGTGGAATTGTGACCAGTCCTGGTTGGCTGAAGGGGACTTTGGCAAGCGTGGCGGCCTGATCCGCAGTGTAGCCATAGACCTTCTGAAAAGTATCGGCACTGAGCAAGATCCAGACCATCGAGCTGATCAGTCCGACAAAAATCGCTGCAGTAATCCCTTGCTTGGTGGTCCGTTTCCAGAACAGCAGCATGACAAGAGAGGGGAGGTTGGCCGAGGCGGCAACGCTGAATGCCCAGCCGACGAGAAAACCCGCATTCATATCTTTAAACAGAATCCCCAGCAAAATCGCGAAAATCCCGACGACCACCGAAGCGATTTTTCCGATACGGACTTTTTCGTGATCATTCAGATCCCACCGCAGCACGCTCGTCAGTAAATCATGCACTACGGCACCGCTGGCCGCCACAATCAGGCCACTGACCGTCCCCAACACGGTTGTGAATGCAATGGCAGAAATGATCGCGAAGAGGGTCTCACCAAAGCTTTTGGCGAGTAAAGGGGCGGCCATGTTCGAGTCCGTCAGGTCCAAACGACCGCTGGTCATCGCACCCAGCCCCAGAAACAAAGTGAGGACATAAAAGACACCAATCGTGGCGATCCCTACCACGGTGCTGAGTCGCGCCGCCGTCTGATCTTTCACGGTGTAATAACGAATCAAGATGTGTGGCAAGGAGGCGGTACCGCAAAACAACGCCAGCATCAGTGAGAGAAAGTCGAGACGGGCAAATAACTGATCCTTCCGGAGCCCTTTGAAAATCGGGCTGTTTCCAGGCTTCAAAACCTGGGCACCTGACGTTGGCTGAGGCATCCAGGTCATCGTTTTATCTCCTTCGGCACTGGTGGTCTCTTTTTTCGACCACAGAACCACTTCGCTGTTTTGCAGCGCAGCCAGATACGCGACGGGACCTAGTGGTCCCGTTTCGGTTTTACCACCCGGTAATTTGCTCAGATGGCCGACAGATCGCAGATCCGCTTGACCTTCTTTTTGACCTTGGGGTATTCCATTGATGAACTTTGTCCCATCCTTCTTAATGACCATCGTTTGGGGGGAATTTGCCAGTTCACTGGTATCGACCGTCAATCCCCGATTCAGAATCATGACGGTCAGAATTCCACTGAAGAGAACCAGCAGCGAACCTTTGATGAACTGAACGTAAGTCGTACTGACCATTCCGGCCGTGGCGACAATCAACACCACAACGACACCGACGAGTACCACTCCCACCTCATGCGGAAAACCGAGCAAGGGCTTGATCAGCGAACCTGCACCGACCATCTGCGGAATCAAATAGAAGACACTCACAACCAGCGTGCTGATCCCTGCGGCGAGCGTGATCCCTCGCGATTGAAATTGACTATTCAGTGCATCGGCAAACGTATACTTTCCGAGCCGTTTCAGGGGTTCTGCGACGACAAACAAGGCGACAACCCAACCGGCCAGAAATCCGACCGAATAGAGAAATCCGTCGTAACCGTAGAAGGCGATCGTACCGCAGATCCCGAGAAAGGAAGCGGCGGACAGGTAATCTCCGGCAAAGGCAACCCCGTTCACAAACCAGTGAATTTGCCCGCCAGCAGCAAAGTATCCCGCAGCGGATTTGGTTTTCGCAGCGAAATAGAAGCTCAGCGCTAGCGTGAACGCCACGAAACCGCCAAAAATCATCACCGATAAAAAGGACGGATTATGAATCATGAAGCCGCTTTCGCAGAGAGACCCGATTGACAAACGAGCATGTCATCGAAGCCATAAAAAACGTTTTGAACAGGAAAAACAGGCCGCACACACCTGGAATTGACTTCAGCGTCTGGCACGACAGAGCCAGCAGTAAACCAAAGCCAGGGCCATCGCAATCACAATCAGGGCAAATCCGTAAATCACGGCGAGATTCAATCCCCAGGCTGGCGTCAGTTCCATGAGGTCGGGGCGAAACGCATTCAAGCCGACAAAACCACCATAGATCGCCAGGTAGATCAGAAACAGAATCATTCCATAGCGGGCATTCCGTGCGGAAAGTACGGGATCTTCAACCTCTTTGGGGAAATTGGCACCATGATCAAGTCCAGCCATGATTTACATCCTGTCAAGAAGGCTTGCTTCCCCTTTCCCCGACGGCAATCGACAAGCGAATGGGAAGTAAACAGCAGACATAACACGTGTCGTGAGTCATCGCAACTGACTTGACTGCTGTTCACATCACGAGATTGACCATTCGCAGGGCCAACATCATTTCGACTTTTGGTCCTGGCGGGTATCCTGTCTCGAGCGAGGGATTCAGTCGCCGACGATTTTCGTCATCATCTCTACCAGAATTGCAATAAGTATCTCGATGTCACGTGATCCTCTTTTCAAGTTGAGCGAGGCGGGTTTGTTTTGCCCGCGAGGTGCCTTCTATGTCGATCCCTGGGGTCCTGTCGCCACGGCCGTGATTACCCACGCGCATGCGGATCATGCCGTAAAGGGCTCAAGACAGTACATCGCGGCCGAGCCCGGATATCGGGTTTTGTGGTCACGAATGGGGCAGCATGCCAAAATTCAGTCGTTGGCATTCGGGGAATCCGTGGACTTGAATGGGGTCAAAGTCTCACTCCACCCTGCCGGACATATTCTGGGTTCCGCACAGGTCCGAGCCGAGTACAAAGGTGAAGTCTGGGTGATTTCAGGAGATTATAAAGTCGCTGCAGACTCGACATGTGCCGCGTTCGAGCCCATTCGATGTCATACCTTTGTCACCGAGTCGACGTTTGCCCAGTCGATCTATCATTGGGAACCGCAGGAAAAAACCTTTGCCGAAATTCACGATTGGTGGCGGGTCAACCAGTCCAATAACCATGCCAGCTTCGTGTTTGCTTATGCCTTGGGAAAGGCACAACGATTAGTCGCCGGAATTGACCACTCGCTGGGACCGGTCTTCGTGCATCGCGATATCGAGTCTGTGAATCATTTGTATCGCCAAAGTGGTGTACCGCTCCCCGCAACCCGAACTCCGAATGCGGGAATGACAACGGAAGAATGGGGCCGGTCGTTGATTCTCCAGCCCCCCGCAGCGCGCTGGACACAAGGTTTTCCCCATCTCGGCCATTTTGCAACATCCTTTGCATCCGGATGGATGGTGCTGCCCAATGGATGTGATGCCCGGCGAGTCAATCGGGGGTTTGCGTTGTCGGACCATGCCGACCATCAGGAGCTTCTCTCGGCAATTATTGCCACGGGGGCCGAACGCGTCCTGGTGACTCATGGCTATATTGAGGAGTTTGTGGCGGAACTGAAATCACTTGGCTTCGATTCCATCCCCATGAAAACTCCCCGCTGTCGCCGGCCTCCACGTGTTCCCATTGCGAACAACGCTGCCGTCGAATCGAGTCTTCCACAGAGTCAGGTTGAAGGTCCAGGGGAGTCTCGCTGAAGCGCTGAGTTCGGCACGAAATGATTCGAACTTTGCAGGGTCTCGTCGCAGGCCGATGAGAATCACTCAAATTCGGTCCCACCGACACAATTCCCAGATTTGCGAAGGGAAAAATCCGACAGGCTGCCAGCGACTCAAAACGGTTGTAGCGATTGTGCGGAATCCTGTTGCCAGACGCAAAAAAAACACGAAATTCCGGGTTTTTATTGCAGACCGTCACACAGAGAATTCCGATCATCCCGGCAGAAAACAGTTTTGAACGATTGTACTGCTTGACATTAATCTGAAACTTCACTAATCGTTGCCTCAGTACGGGTCGAATCGATCTGGAAAAAAAGAGGCACTCAGGAAGAATTTCCTGTTGACTAATGCAGAAGCTTGACAAAAATTCGCGCGGGATGATTTGATTCATCCCTGAGTTTTGTCGTGTCAAAGAATTGTTTTGAGTTGATGAATCCCAATCAGTCCGAGTATTTGAGGTTTGCTCCGATGACCAGAGTCTTGCTCGAAGAAGAACCTGAACTGGCGGTCCTGTTCCCTAACGTGACTGTCGGGGAATGGAACAAGTCGTTCTCTGAGGTTGTTCCCAATCCGTTGATGGCTGGCGATGATGACGCCGCTCCTGCCGACGATGAAGACGGCTTTGGTGAAGACGAATTTGAAGATGAAGATGATGATCTCGAAGAACTCGACGACGATGATGAAGATCTCGAAGATGAATTTGACGAATTCGACGATGATGAGTTTGAAGATGACGACGATGAATTCGACGATGATGACGATGAAGACGAAGATGAGGACGAGGATGATGAAGACGATGATTACTAGTCAATTCCGATAAGAGATTGATCGTCGAAAAGCGTTTCCGAATTCGTCACCGGTCGGCAGGTTTGTCGACCGGTGATGCCATTCCCAGGCAGGGCAATTTCCGCAGCGGAACTCCAGACGGAATCCTGAAGACCGCGTTGGAAAATATCTGACTGAAGAAATCACCTGACTGAAGAAATCACCTGACTGAAAGAGTCTCATGCTGAAGATTTGGGGGCAGATCGAGGAAGCCGTCAACCATATTCGTCTTTCCTGGCAAGGGAAGCCGAAAGTCGGTTTGATATTGGGTACGGGACTGGGAGGATTTGTAGAACAAATCGATCAACAGGCGAGTATACCTTATGGCTCGATTCCCCATTTCCCCGCCTCAACCGCTCCCTCGCACGCCGGTCGTCTGATTTGTGGCACGCTGCGTGGTCTGCCAATCGTGGCGATGGAGGGGCGATTTCATTATTACGAGGGATACAATCTGCAGCAGGTCACTTTCCCAGTACGGGTGATGCGGGCCTTGGGTGCAGAGATTCTGCTCGTCACCAATGCTGCGGGGGGAATTAACCCGCAACTGGATCTGGCGGATTTGGTGGTGATTGAAGATCACATCAATCTGATTCCGGAAAATCCGTTGCGCGGAGTCAACGACGATCGGTTAGGTCCTCGCTGGCCGGACTTATGCGAACCCTATTCAAAATCGCTGATTCAGCTAACGCGAACTGCGGCCTTGGAACTGGGTATCCACCTCCACAAAGGTGTTTTCGTAGCGGTCTCCGGCCCCAATCTCGAAACCCGAGCGGAATATCGGATGCTGAAACAGATGGGGGCCGATGTGGTGGGGATGTCGACGGTTCCTGAAGTTCTCGTCGCCATCCATGCCGGAATGAAAGTCCTTGGCTTTTCTGTCGTCACAGACATTTGCCTCCCGGACCACCTGGAGCCGGCCGAAGTTCCCAAAATTCTTGCCAATGCAGCAATTGGTGCGGAAAAGCTGAGTCGGTTGATTCCCAAAATCATGGAAAAAATTGAGTAATGTTGGCCCCCATGCCGATTCCGATTGGATTCGCGAGCCATCTCGATCGAAACAGGGGCCTGAGTGGTCAGAGATTTGTTCACGTAAGGAAAACTGATGTCGAATCCCAGGGCGGACTCGCCTGCGGCCGATGAAAATGAAGTTCGACTTCGTCCACACCCCGAAACGGCGAGCGTTGTGATTTTTGGTGCTTCCGGTGACTTAACCGCGAGAAAATTGCTTCCCGCGCTGTTTGATCTTTGGAGCGATGGCTACCTCTCTAATCAGTCTCCGATCATCGGAGTCGCCCGCCGGGAAAAAACCGACGAAAGCTTCCGTCAAGAAATTTATACCGCCATGAACGGTCAGTTCCGTGGTGGACCGATTTCACCGGAAAAGTGGGAACAGTTTTCCCAGAGGCTGTTCTATCGACAGCTCGATATCGCCATTCCCGATGGTTATCACGCTTTCAAGCAGGAGTTGGAGTCGATCGAAAATCGGCAGGGGGCAGGGCACAATCGCATTGTTTATATGGCCACATCGCCAGATCTGTTCCTTCCTGCGATCGAACATCTCGGTTTTGCCAAAATGATCCCGGATCGTGACGCGACCGAATGGTTAAGGGTCGTGTTCGAAAAGCCGTTTGGACATGACTTGGCTTCTGCACAAGAGTTAAGCGGTAACCTGCGCCGGTTGCTGCGTGAACAACAGATCTATCGGATCGATCACTACCTGGGCAAAGAGACGGTTCAAAACATCTTGTTATTCCGGTTCGGGAATTCGATTTTTGAGCCGCTCTTGAACCGTAATCACGTTGACCACATACAAATTACGGTCTCGGAATCACAGGGGTTGGAACGGGGACGGGGCGGATACTACGACAATTCGGGAGCCCTGCGCGACGTGCTGCAGAATCACGTACTTCAACTGCTATGTCTGATCGCCATGGAACCGCCAGCCTTATTCAATTCCAATGATCTTCACGAAGAAAAACTCAAAGTTCTCAAGGCAATCAACGCAGGAAACTCAGGTGAAATCACCGACTGGGTGGTCGCCGGTCAATATTCCGCCGGAACCGTCGACGGCAAACCAGCCATCAGTTACCTCAGCGAAGAGCGGATTCCTGCCGACTCGCGCACCGAGACTTTTGTGGCAATGAAAGTGAAAGTCGATAATTGGCGATGGGCCGGCGTCCCTTTCTATTTGAGAACCGGAAAACGGCTGCCGTCACGTGTCTCGGAAATCGCCATTCAATTCAAGCATCCGCCGCTGAATCTCTTCAACACCGTCGAATGCGATGGGGATATCTGTGCCCTCGTCGGTGCCCAGCCCAATAAACTGGTGTTTCGCATTCAGCCCAGCGAATCGATCAAACTGTCGTTCTCGACCAAGCGCCCAGGGATGCAGTATCAAATCCACCCCGTCACCATGGATTTCGACTACAAGACTTTCACTCAACCACTTCCAGAGGCGTATGAACGGCTGTTGTTGGATGTGTTGCGGGGCGACTCGACTCTGTTTATGCGGAGCGATGAATTAGAAGCCGCCTGGCAGTTCGTCACCCCAATCCTGAATTTTTGGAGTCAGAAAAAAACAGTTCCAGAACCCTATCGAAGCGGGAGTTGGGGCCCGCGGGCAGCTGACGATTTACTGAGAAGCGACGGCCGACAGTGGCGGTCACCGGCCCAGTAGCACCTAAATCAAGGTCGGAACCGACTGCTGTTTTTTTGGTATCACCGGGGATCGATCATCCCATTCAGATGTCATGTCATGACGCCGAACCAAGAATTCTGCTCCTCACGCGGAAATTGGCGTCCAGCCAAACAGTCGTTTAAACGACTGTTGTCTTGACGAATGAATTCAGAGTGCTACAATGATGAAGTTCGAGAAGAAACTGATGATCAACGCCGCAGAGAATGCTGATGCTGAAAGCAAATTGGACGATGAACAAGTTTTCATCAAGCGACTGATTGCGTAGACGAACAAGTATGAAATGAATCTCGACCCAATTTTTGACCGCAATTCCCGGATATGCTCCTGAATCGTCTCACTTGATTAGAGATACCGAGTTGAACTCTGCTGCCCAAAAGTCTCGATTCGATTCGCTTCAGCAAGAGGCTTATCTCAGTCTTTGGAGGACGTATGACCGGTTAAAATCGCTGGAAGATGAACTGTTTTCTCAATTTGATTTATCAGCCCAACAATACAACACCTTGCGGTTGCTCGAAGCGGTTCACCCAACGACGATTCCGACATCTTCCTTGGGGAATAAACTGATCTCGCGAGCCCCCGACATGACTCGTCTGCTTGATCGCCTTGAAGATCGGAACCTGGTTTATCGTGAGCGTCGGTCGGACAATCGGCGCGTGGTCGAGGTCGGAATTACGACCTCCGGTTTAGAGTTACTGGGGAACATGGCCACCGCCGTACGCGAATGTCATGCGGGGCAACTTGGCCACTTATCGGAAGCTGAATTAGAGCAATTTGTTAATTTGCTGCATCAAGTGCGGTTCCCACACGAAGTCGTGGGAAGTATCTGGCGTCATGAGCTTTAATCTATCATCAATTAGGAGCCTTTCATTATGGTCGACTCGGCAGTACCTCGTGTGATTGTGATTGGTGGCGGCCCATCGGGTTCAACGGCAGCAACGTTGATCGCTCAGAAGGGTTATAATGTTCGATTGCTCGAGCGTGAGCACTTTCCTCGTTTTCACATTGGTGAATCGTTAATCCCTCAGACCTACTGGGTGATGAAGCGACTTAACATGCTCAACAAAATGAAGAGTAGTGAGTTCATTCGGAAGTACAGTGTGCAGTTCGTCGGTGCAAGTGGCCGGCTGTCAGAACCCTTTTATTTCCTCGACAATAACCCTCACGAATCCTCTCAGACATGGCAGGTGAAACGAAGCGAGTTCGATCAGCGAATGATCGAG
>JBIKZJ010000519.1:0-4108 GCA_044354755.1 Schlesneria sp.
GCCGAGGACATCGTGAATTCGACAATACGTGACGACAGTCGTGCTTGCAACTCCGTGGAAGTTGATTTGAGATCCCGCGCCCGCTTTTCCGACTCGTGGGCAGCTTTCGCCGCAAGGATCGCGACTTCATGATTCGCAATCGCCTCTGTTGTCGCATTTTCCGCCAGCTGCTTGAGGCGCTGCTGTTCCCACGCGTAGAGCAAACCGGTCATGACCAGTAAAGCCCCCAAGCTCATCGCTGTCAGGATTGCTGCGGCGAGTCCCCGATTTCGCTGGCTCCATTGAAACAGCCGAACGAGAGTCGGTGTCGGGCGGGCAATGATCGAGCGATCTTCCAAAAAACACTGTAGATCGTCGGCCAGATCCCGCGCCGACCGATACCGGAGTCGGGGCTCTTTTTTCAGGCATTTCAGGCAGATGGTTTCCAGGTTTCGACTTATCCCCGGTTGCAGTTGGCTGGGGGGGACCGGAGTCGCGGTTTCAATCATCGCCATGGTCTTGGAGACCGTTTCCGCCTGAAAAGGTCGAGTCCCCGTCAACGCCTCGTACAAAATCACTCCCAGGCTAAAGATGTCCGAGGCTTGACTTTCGCTATTCTTTTTTTGGGAAATTTGTTCGGGAGCCAGGTAGCCCACAGTCCCGAACACGATCTCGGACTGACTGAATTCATTGGCTTCCCCGATGATTTTTGCCAATCCAAAATCAGCAATTTTCGGAATCGCCCATGGAGCACTCAACGATCCTCGGTTGGAGTTCGCCTTCTGCTGTGGATCCAGCGGTCCCTCGGTCAATAAAATGTTCGAGGGCTTCAAATCGCGATGCACCAGTTTCTGCCGATGCAGCTCATCGATCGCCCGCGCCACCACGGCGACCAAACCCGCTGCTGTGCGTGGTGCGAGTGGTTTCTCGGCGAGTTTTTGCTTGAGCGAGCCTCCTTCGACCAGTTCCATCGCAATGAAGGGGATTCCTGCCACGTCACCCACTTCATAGATCTGCAGGAAATTCGGGTGACTGACCATCGCCTGCAGGCGGGCTTCCTGCTGAAATCGACCGATTTGTTGAGGCGTAAAGGATTGGGAACGAAGGATTTTCAACGCAATTCGGCGATTCAATCGCTGATCAAAACACTCGTAAACATCCCCCGCGCCACCACAACCCAAGCGTTGGATGACTCGATAATTGCTACCAAAATACCCCGACTTGGGCAGGGAGGAAGGGTCATGCCAAGCCAACGGGATTCCGTGAAAATTCTGTTCGAGATCGGGATGCGAGGGGCCACGCTCCGCAGGGAACTCGTTCAGTTCCTCCACCTTTTTTTCGAAGACTTGCCAGCATTTACGACAATCCGAAAAGTGGATGGAAAGTTGCTCGACTTCCGCTGCTTCCAAGACTCCTAACGCGGCTCGTCGCAGGATTTCCTGGTCGGGGCAATCGGGGGCTGTAAAAGCCTCGTGAGTCTGCAAAAAATTCATGGTTTGAATCAGTCAATCTATTGAGGCAGGCAATTCAATCAAGAAGAACTCGTCCCGAATCGCTTTCCGTACACGGGATACGGTCGCGAAAACGGTGGGGGGATCGATCCCCAACTGTGCGCCGACCTCGGCACCCGATCGATGTTCGAGATAAAAGAGTTCAAAGCAGGTCCAGGTCGAATCCTGAACCCGTTTTTTGACTCGTTCCATCGCCAGAGCCAGGATTTCCCGATTTGCCATCTCATCGAACTGGTCGATCAGATCGCTGCAGGCCACGCAGGAGATCAGTCGTTCCTGGAGATTCGGTGACATAGTCCACGGGGCATCGAGCTCATGAGCACGCAAATATTTCTGACGGATGTCGAGCCAGCAGTGGTACGCCACGGTTTTTAACCAGCCACGGAAACGGGCACCTTCTTGAACCTTGTAGCGATCGAGCTTCTGAAATACGCGGATCAGAACCTCTTGCACTAGATCCTCGGCATCTTGTGTTCCGGATCCCCATTTCCGGCTCCAGCGGTACAGGATCACACCGTACTTGTCGACAAATACGGGCCATAGAGGCGACGAAGGATCTTGCGTGACCAATTTATTCAGCAAACTGAAATCAGTGGATCCGTCGAAATGGGGAGGCGTTGTCACAAAGAATCCAGTCAGAGTTCGAGTCGCTATAACATGCCAAATTCATAAGGATAAAGACAGTCAGAATCAATAGGAATTTTCGGTTCATTGATTCTATCCGCTGATTGGAATGCTTCCAATTCCGTTGCTGAAATCACAAGCACCGCATTGGAAGCATTCCAATCGTCGGATATGATAAGCTTGATGCGATGTCAGTATTGAGCGACGAAAACCGGCGCCATGATCGTACAGGCTCACCCGCAAACCCCGTTCGAGGTGGATTTCATGTCGCGACAGCAAAACTTGGCACTCGAAAACCTGCAATCACTGGTTTGTCGCCGTGACCTGCTGAAGGTCGGGCCGCTGGCGTTGTCGGCCTCGGTCCTTCCGGGTTTATTTACGGGTGCGGCGGGGGCCGAACTGGTTCCGTCTGCGGCAGCCAAGGCCAAGTCGGTGATTTATCTCTGGATGGGGGGAGGTGTCACGCATATTGATTCACTCGACCCCAAACCCGAGGCGCCCGAGCAAATTCGGGGGACGCTGTCGGCCATCCCGACCAGCCTGCCGGGGGTTCACTTTTCAGAAGTCTGTCCGAATCTCGCCCGAATCGCCCACGATTTGTGTACCGTCCGCTCATTTTCGCACGACAGTGACGATCATCTGCTGAGCCAGGTCTACACATTGTCTGGACGAAAGGTGACCCAGGCACAGTTGTTCACCGAACCCAATATTGGATCGATTGTGAAGTACCTGCTCGGACCGCGGAATGGATTGCCGGGATACATCGCAGTCCCGGGCATCACCCGACCCGGTCCCCCGCCACACAATTTATTTGTCGGCGGCTGGCTCGGAAATCAGTATGCCCCCTTTTGTGTCGGTGGTCAGCCCGATCAACCCGACTTCACGATTGGCGAGAAAGAACTGGTTCCCTCGCCCCTCGCCAGTGAAGATCTGAATCCACCCGAACTCCGCTTCCCGCAGGAAGTGACGATCGGACGATTGGATCGTCGCAGCCAGCTTCGTTCCCATCTGGAAGACTCGCTGCGAAACCTCGACAAATCGGGTGCATTGCCCGCGATGGAGGGACATTTTCAAGGTGCGCTCAATTTGTTGAGGTCGCCTCAGGTCCGCGATGCCTTTGACCTGACGAAAGAAGCCGATTCTCTGCGAGACGCCTACGGGCGGACCAAAATCGGGGGACGGTGCCTCATGGCCAGGCGACTGGTCGAAGCGGGGGCCCGGTTCGTACTGGTCGATTATGGTTATGACTCGGACTACGGCAACTTGTGGGACATTCATAACGTTCCCGAGCAAAAGTTTCCGCACGTCTCTGAGATGTGCAAGCGAGGCTACAACGTTGCCGGTATCGATCGCGCCTTCGCCGCGTTGATCACCGATCTGAAACAACGAGGGTTGCTGGAATCGACCTTGATCGTCTATCTGACCGAGTTTGGACGAACCCCCAAGATTAACTCGTTGGGGGGCCGTGATCACTGGGGGGCTTGTGGTTCGATGTTTTTTGCGGGGGGAGGGATCCGCACCGGCCAAGTGATTGGAACCAGCGACAAACAGGCCGCCTATCCGCTGACTCGACCCTACGGACCAGCCGACATCGCAGCCACGATGTATCAATGTCTTGGAATTGAACCCGAGACTCGAGTTCCCGATCGGCAGGGGCGTCCGTCGCCGGTCCTGGATCATGGCAGGCCGATCGACGAGGCCTTGCTGTGAGAGAATCCGTGTTGTCGGAATGCGCCACTTCGATTAAAAGCCAATTCGTCGAATGATCCGAGATCTTTTGCGATCATCATAGCTTGCGCAACGAACGAACGGCGAAAAGGACGCGCCGATGACCCAGTGGTTTTCATGGCTAGCCGGACAAGAAGCGACATCCAGTCAGAAAGAGCGGTCGTTTGAAGAGCGGTCGTTGACCTCTCTGGCGGGGATGGCAAGCGAAACCACACTCCCTTCCGTTCCGAATGGGCTGAGTCTGAATCGGTGGCTGAATCTGTTTT
>JBIKZJ010000520.1:0-4087 GCA_044354755.1 Schlesneria sp.
AAGCCAATGACTCCCCCATTCACTGGTTCTGCGGGGTTATTAGCGGTGACGGTGACCGCGAGTGGATTTGTAAACGGGGTCGTGACGATCGTTGATTGGGGTGTACTGCCGGCCACTGTCGCGAGGGTGAAGCCCTGACTCTCGAAGGCTCCGATATCTGTCAAGCCGACTCGACCCAAACCACGCTGGTCGGTGCTGGGAGCTCCGGTACTGGTCCCAGCATCAATCGCGGGACTGCCAGGCAGCAACGCCATCGTTTGGGTGGGGCCACCGTAATTCGCGAGCGGTGTCAGCAGAGCGTTGGCGACCCCAACTTGATTCCCGTTCACGCCATTCACAAAACCACCCGAGCCACCGAGACCAATCAAGTTACAGAAACCCGAAACCGAAACGGAAAGTCCTCCGAGATCGCTGGCCCCACCCGTGTCTGTGTTTCCTGCCACAATGGTATTGTTGATGGTGACATTCGTGCTCGCCGCGTTCCACAACCCAGCCCCCACACCCGATCCTGTTGCGGAATTGCCACTGATCGTGACGTTTGTCAAACCCAAAGTTCCTGCGTAGACCTCGATGCCACCCCCGGACGCTGCTGCCGTATTACCACTCACGGTGACGTTCGTCATAGTGGTTGTTCCGTAAGCGACGTAAGTCCCCCCGCCATTTTTGACTGCCGAATTCCCGCTGATGGCACAGTTATCTAACGTGGTGGTCCCTTGACTGTAGATCCCTCCCCCCCCGAAATTTACGTCCAGCGAGGTGTTGCCGCTGATGGTGCAATTCGACAGGCTCGCAACCCCCGAGAAGGCGACAAATAATCCACCGCCATTGGATTGGGAGGTATTATTGGTGAGCGTTGAGTGACTTAAAGTCAATGAACCGGTATTTCCAACAAATAAACCACCGCCGCCGCGATGAGTAGCCGCATTACCGTCGATCACACAATTCACCATGGTGAGCGTCCCGTTGGCATTCACGGCCCCACCCTTATTGCTCAGGCCACCAGTGAGGGTCAGCGAGTCAATCGAGGCGGTTGCACCAGCATTCACCACAAACAGACTCGTTGTGTGATTACCGCTGATTGTCAGCGGTAGGGTCGGGGCAAGGAATGATGTTTCCGCGACATCCTTGAGTAATAGCGAGCCGGAAGTGAGCGTGATGGTCCCGTGTGTCGAAAAGAACAGGGGATCAAACGAGATACTATCGGGACCTGGGTTCGTATTGGCCTGATCAACAGCATCGCGCAGGCTCCCCGCCCCGGCATCCAGGTCGTTCATGACCGTAATCGCCGACAATAACATTCGGGATTCCAACGCTTCGAGTGCGGGTTGGCTGAAGTGCGATTTGCGGGGCCGGGTGGATCTGATAATTCGTGCTGGGGAGTCGTCGTAAAAATAGAGCGGCAAATGGTGTAGAATCTTGCGAATCATCGAGTTCACGTTCACGGTGGAATAATTCATGTCGCTCGCTTTTTTAAGTATTGTAAGTTTTCACTTTAAACGGAAATCCATAACCAGATCCAGGAGGTCAGGGGCGGCACGCACCCCTGATCGCTTGGATCTGATCCCCATGTATCAAATTTTCGAGTCAAACTTTTTGCGGCATTCTTTCTCGGGAAAGAGCAGGGCGCAGATGCAATCCCTCAACTACCTGCGAACGCGCACACTCAAGGCGACTTAGTGAAAACTCACGTTTCCGATAAAAAATGAGCCGACCACACCAAGCGGTGAACCGAATCTTTGCCAGGCATCTCGAGTGTGAAAAGGACTTGGCATCTGTCTCGCGAAGTCAGGTTGGTCTCTGCGAATGCAAAAACAGTGCCGAACGGCAGGATGCCCAAAAAACAACGCATTACAGACGTCCGAGTAATATTCGTGGCGGAAAAATGGTCGCATGGTGAAATATCGCCATGAATTACAACAATGATTTTGCCTACATCTCGAGCGGAATCGAGGAAAATTCGAGTCTGCGCAAGACGCTTTCCGCAGCATTTGCCGTGGGGGATCATCATGACCTCGGTTCCGGAACAAAGCAGCAGCGAAAAGCCGCACCAGGAACCCGCAGGAACAAGGCCAATCGATCCTCCAATTTCTGTCGGGGAGGCATTCCTTCCCACGCTGCACCGCACTTCAACGCGAAATCGTTGTGATGCAAGCCCGAGATGGCTTCACCGCCGTTGAAATCGCCCACCGAATCGGCCGTAACCTGAAACGGGTCAACGAGATCATTCACCGCGTCAAAAACAGCGTGCAGTATTTTTCCTGAAAAGAAACAGTTTTGTGCACTGTGGTGAATCCTGTCTTCCCTGATTCAGCAGTCTCATTCTGCAGGGGGCTCACTGGAGCAACTCGATTGGACCGCGCCGCAGAGGGTTTCTCGTAAGCGAGGGAAGACTTTGCCGTTGACGCCGCCTCTTTTCCAGCGATTGGGTGGAACGCTCCGTCGTCGCAGGGCCTTGATTTCTGTTTGGTTTTACGAACACGATCAGGACGCTATCCTCACAGAGGTTTTGAATCCGATTGGCTGGCGATACCCCCAAAAAGCGAGACTGACAATGCGAATTGCGATCGGCGGAATCTCTCATGAAACCAGCTCGTTTTCTCGTGTACCGACACGGTTACAGGACTTTGAAGCGGGATTTGGTTTGTATCGTGGTCCGCAGGTGCTTGAGCGTTTCACCAACACCAATATTTGCACAGGTGGTTTTTTAGAGGGGGCCCTGAAATATCAATTCGAGGTGGAACCGCTGCTGTGGGGGTTTGCCTATCCCGGCGGCTTGATTGTACGAGACGATTATGAAGCCCTCAAACGCGAGTTCCTGGAACGACTGCAGCAGGCCGAGACCGAGCGAGGTCCGGTTGATGGGGTATTACTGGATCTGCACGGAGCGATGGTCGTCGAGGGAATCGATGATGGCGATGGGGATTTCATCGAAGCGGTCCGCACCTTCCTGGGGCCTGATCGTCCGATTGTCGTGACGTTTGACTTGCATGGGAACCATACCGAGCGGCGAGTTGCCGCCGCGACGGCGATTGTCGGATTTGATACGTTTCCGCATGTGGATATGGCCGAGCGGGGACGAGAAGCGGCAGATCTGATTGTTCGAACAATCCGCAAAGAAATTCAGCCGATAATGAGTCTCTGTCAGTTGCCCTTATTTTGGAACACGCCGACTCAAGTGACGGTAATCCCGCCGATGAATGAAGTGATGCAGCGAATCCACAAGCTGGAACAGCGTCCCGGGATTCTCGCCGTGACACTCGCCACAGGATTTCCCTGGTCGGATGTCCCTGATGTTGGCGTCAGCATCATTGTGGTTGCGAACCAGAATCGGGACCTCGCCCAGGAAACGGCCGAGGAATTGGGGGCGTGGGTCTGGGAAAACCGACAGCGTTGGTATTGCCCTCCCCGCTCGGTGCAAAACGCCATTCAACTGGGACAGGATGCAGGGCGATTTCCGATTGTGCTGGCAGACCATGCCGATAACACGGGGGGGGGATCTCCCGGAGATGGAACGGAAATTTTGCAAACGTTTCTGGAACAGAAACTGACCGACTCGCTGATTCTCTACATGGTCGATCCTGAGGTTGCGAGACAGGCGCATGCCGCTGGCGTTGGGGAGCGGATTCGCGTCGACGTGGGGGGAAAGTCTGATCCTTTGCAGGGGCTTCCGGTCCGGATGGATGCCGAAGTGATGGCGATTTCTCAGGGGGATTTCACTTACGATGGGCCGATGTACGCAGGATTGACGGGAAACATGGGATGTTCCGCCTGGTTGAGGCAGGACGGGGTCTCGGTGGTGGTGGTGACCGCCACGGAACAACCACTCGGGCCGGCCTTCGCCAAAACGCTGGGAATCGACTGTGCGGCGATGAAGTACATTGCGGTGAAGTCAGCGGCCCATTTTCGGGCCAGCTTTGAACGGTTTGCGGGATCGATTTTCAATGTCGATACCCAGGCCATTCATACTCATGATTTTCAAAAACTGCCGTATCAAAAGCGAAAGCGAGCGATCTTTCCGGTCGAGATTCTGCCGGATCGCTGAGATTTTCTCGTGACCGAATTCAGGTGATTATCGAGTCTTGATCTA
>JBIKZJ010000148.1:0-13416 GCA_044354755.1 Schlesneria sp.
AGGAACCTTCGCCCAGGTCGAAAAGGACATCTGGGAGGTGATCGGGCTGTACTTTCGCTGCTGGTTTGCCTGGGTTCCCTTGCAGGTCTTTTTCCCGGTCTCATTCTCGCCAGAAAAACCGATCCAGGTTTCGGGGGGATTCTGGTTCCCCGGTGGTGCATTGCTCGGATTGCTGCTGGCAGCAAATCTTGTGTCAGCCCATCTGATTCGCTTTAAGGCGGTGGCGAGTGGTTCCCGTCTGCTGGCGGGATTTGCCAGCATTGCCTTGGGGTGCCTCATGACTTGGGCCATTATTGCAGCTGGGGGAAACTCGAAAGGGATGATGGCGGAACCTCTGCTGAAGTACAGTACACAGTGGATTGGCTACCAGGGTTTAATCGGACTTGCGTCGCTCGCGTCCGCGTTTGGATTCATTGGACTCTGCCAGCAATCGCTCGCCAAGTCGGGTGATAAGTGGGTCCGCCAAGTATTTCTGCGCGGAATGTTGATTTTCCTGGCGGGTCTGCTCGCGGGGTTGCTCGCGTGGATCATCAACCTGGGCCCCGAAGGGCGCCCCAGTGATGCCTCGCTGCGAATTCTGTGGCAGCTGACACAAGCAACCGTTGCTTCGCTCGCCCTGCTGGTTGGCTGCTGGATTGTGTTTGGCAAGCGCGCCGGTATTGTGCTGCTGCACGGCGGAATTGGTTTAATGATGTTTTACGAACTGCACGTCACCCTGACCGCTGTCGAGACGCAAATGAATTTTGTGGAAGGGGAACGGACCAGTTTTGTTCAGGACATTCGGACGTTTGAACTGGCCATCAGCGATGTGACCGATCCCCAGCAGGATCGAGTCGTTGCCATGCCCAAATCGGTGGTCCTGGGTGGCAAACCGATTGAGCATGCGGACCTGCCGTTTCGGGTCAAGGTGAGTGGCTATTTGAAAAATGCCCGCATTCGTGCTGCGTCGTCCAAAGACAGCAATCCTGCCACGGCCGGAAACGGCTTGGTCTGGATGGCAGACGAAGCCCAGGCGAGTGCCGGAACCGACAACGACAGCAAAGTCGATTCACCAGCCGTGTATGTCTCGCTCGAATCCAAATCCGATGGCAAGCCGATCGGAACTTACCTGGCCAGTTGGCTGCTTTCGATGAGTGACGAAGCCGATACGATTTCGCTGGATGGCAAGACGTATCAGATCGCTTTACGACCAAAACGTTACTATAAGCCATATGTTTTTGAACTGAAAGATGTGCGGAAAGAAGATTATCTCGGCACCAGCACTCCGCGAAACTATGCTTCGACCGTGCATATCCGGGATTTGGGGCGAAGTGTCGATGAAGACAAAACGATCTGGATGAATAACCCGCTTCGATTCGCGGACGAGACTTTCTATCAGAGCGGTTATTATAAAGAGCCCTCGACCGGTGCTGAGCACGCCACCTTGTCGGTTGTCACCAATTCCGGCTGGATGATGCCTTATGTCGGCTGCATGCTCGTCGGCATCGGCATGCTGACGCATTTCCTGTTGATGCTCATCCAATTCCTGACACGTGGAGATTCGATTCCCGTTACGAGCGAAAAATCCGCTCGGGCCGCCGCACTGGCAGCCAAATTAGGGATCAAATCCAAGAGTGGTGCTGTCGATTCTGCGCCGGCCGCAAGTCCGACAGCCGAAGCCATCGACTTTGATCCCGATGCTCCGTCTGGGGACGACGAGGATCCGTCTCGTCTGGAAGCACGTGACAAATCGCAGACGGCGAATGAGTGGTTGTCGTGTGTATTTGCGCTTGCGATCTCGGCGTTGGCGATGGTCTACATCGGTGGTTATGCGGCTCCTCCAAAACCCAAGTACAGTACGCCCGATCTTTATCGATTTGGACAAATTCCCGTCGTCAGCGAAGGGCGAACCAAGCCACTCGACTCGGCCGCTTCGGCTGCCCTGTTGACGATCTCGGGTCGCAAAGAGATTACGGTGGGTGAAGAGGGTTCCAAGGCGAAGAAAATCCCCGCAATCCAGTGGCTGCTGGAAGTGATTTCTGAATCCAAGCTGTCGGACGAACGCGAGATCTTTCGAGTCGAAAATCTCGAGCTACAGGAAACCATCGGCGTCAAGAAGCGCGAGGGAATGCGGTATTCTCGTAGTGATATCCGCAGTCATCAGGAAGAGTTTGAAAAGCAGGTCAAATTGGCCAGACAGCAATCGCAGAAAGATCGAAAGCAGCTGAGTGTTTACCAGAAGAAAGTGCTTGAACTGAGCGATAAAGTGTCGATTTTCGACAATCTGCTGTTTGCTTTTGGCCTGCAGCATCGGATTCGTGGCGAGTCTCAGGAAGAGGTCTTGCGGTCGTTCCAGATGGTGAGTCAATTCGCCGAAGCCTTGGAAGAACAGGGCCAACCCGTCTTCACGGTCTGGCCGACCAAGGACGATGAAAAGTGGCATATCCTCTCACGGGGCTGGTTGATCGATCTGCCGAATCGTATGAAGAAGAATGGCGAGGAAAGTCCGGTTGTGGCCGCTTGGGAACAGTTGCTGAAGTCGTATGCCGAATCTGATGAAAAAGGGAGCGAATTTAATCGGGGGGTGGATGGTCTGTTGAAAATGGTCGATACGCAACGACCCAGTGGGGTGAAGCCCTGGAAGATTCGTTTGGAATCCTATTTCAACCATGTTCAGCCCTTTTATCATGCCGCGGTGTTATACCTGTTTGCGTTCATTTTAAGTGCCTGTGGTTGGCTCGTCTGGCCGCGAGGATTGAATCGGGCCGCGTTCTATCTGATCCTGGTCACGCTCGCCTTGCATACCGCCGGATTGATTGCCCGGTTGATCATTTCTGGTCGTCCCCCGGTCACCAACCTCTATTCATCAGCCGTATTCATTGGCTGGGGCTGTGTCTTGCTGGGATTGTTATTTGAAGTCATTTACCGCATCGGCATGGGGAACCTGGTCGCTGCGGTGGCTGGTTATGCCACGCTGCTGATTGCCGATAAACTGGCGGCTGAAGGGGACACCTTCACGGTGCTGCAGGCAGTTCTGGACACCCAGTTTTGGCTCGCCACACATGTCACCTGTATTACACTCGGATATGCCACGACGTATCTCGCCGGGTTGCTCGGCGTCGCTTACATTCTCCGCGGTCTCTTGACCCCGTCGTTAACCTTGGAGAATGGTCGTGACATGAATCGGATGATTTATGGGACGCTCTGCTTCTCGATTTTATTCAGCTTTGTCGGGACGGTGCTGGGAGGATTGTGGGCGGATGACTCTTGGGGCCGATTCTGGGGTTGGGACCCCAAAGAGAACGCGGCTTTGATTATCGTGCTTTGGAATGCACTCGCCCTGCACGCGAGGTGGGGTGGAATGGTCAAGGAACGGGGACTGGCGGTCCTGTCGGTCTTTGGCAACATCTGTGTCAGCTGGTCATGGTGGGGTGTCAACGCTCTGGGTGCTGGCTTGCATTCGTACGGTTTCAAGGAAGGTACTCTCCTTTATCTCCGTTGGTTCATTCTGGTCAATCTCGCCATCATCGGTCTTGGTTGTCTGCCGAAGATTTGCTGGTGGAGCTATCGTCGACGGGGCAGGTTAACCTCAAAATCCGCCAAGCAACTCGTGCAGGCTTCGCAGCGTCCCTTCGGTTCGAGCCCTTGATCACAACACATCATTCACCTAGCGGAACGTGTCACTGGGCTCACGAACGTGCAGCCCAGAACTCATACCGTCCGCTATTCTGCCTGACGCCGATCTCGCTGGGCTTCGTATGATGTTTCGATCGGGCGGTCGCTTCGGCCCGGATTTGTGCGTGATCCTGCCGGGTTTTTGGTAGCAACTTTTGCTGGCGGGTTGGCCTCTCGTGGGATCAGAGTCGGTTTGGGGTTTCCCGTTCGTTGAGCGGTAGAAGGGGGATCTGTCCGTCCGCTACCGGCATTCGATTCATGCAACAGGTCTTCGAGAATCCGCGGGGTGGCCTCGTTGATAATCACCACCCGGCTGAGCCCCCCCCCGTTTTTTGGGCGGATAATCACAACGACCTCGGCACCTGTATAGTCCTCGGGGGATGTCGCTGTGGAACCTGGCTGGCTGGATTGGCTTCGCAGTTCCTGCTCGATCAGGTGATTCATGTCATCGTTGTTCCCCGGCGCCGCGCCCGATCCCTTTCGTTTTGGCGAGTCGGCCAGGGATTGATTGGTCTCTCCAGAACGGATTCCAGGGGTCACATCATCCCCCGCATTCGGGATCAGGTATTCCAGTTTCGCTTTTCGCAGCAGTTGTGCCACGGGCTTCATGCCGGTGTAAATTCCTCGTTTGTAATTCGCATCGGCGAGAATACAGACACCGACCTGTTCTGATCCCATGAACAGCCCACCACCCGATCGGCCTTGCAGGGGGACACCGGTACATTCCAGGTTCTCGGGGCCGGCAAAGCCATTGATCGCCGTCACCGAATGCTCTTCTACCGAAGGGAGTTTCCCGCCACCACAGCCAATACTGAAGACCCGGTCGTCGACCTTGGGCAGATCGCGGTTCAAAGCGAGGCGAACGGTTGGCAGTGCTTGCCGACATGCGATCGTCAGCAATCCAACATCGGCTTCCAAATCGAATTCCAGCACGTCTGCCAGATGGACCTGGGGTTTGGCGGTCCCCTCGGCGAACAGATCGACTTCAATCACAGCACTTTTTTGCAGATTGCGGAGGATATGACCGCAAGTCAAAATCACCGCCCGACCTGAACGGCTATCGATCACCGTCCCGGATCCATAATGAATGTGGGTGCCATCTTTGACTCGAATTCGAATGCTGGCAGGGAGTACTTCGCGAGCGAAACCCTGGTCTGTGGCAACCGCAGGACGATCTGGGCTCTGGCCGCGAAAGGTCTCATCTTGTTCTGGCGGATTCGATTGGGGCTCTTTCGATTTCTTCGAGAAGAGGGGGGGAAGGGTCAGCAGCGAGTTGGCTTTTTTGTCTGCAGGCTTTGCCTGAGCCAATTTTTCTGGCGGTTTCTTTTCAGCGGACTTCCCGAGTTGCACGTCATCCCGATTTTGCTGAGGAAGCATCATCATCAGTGCGCGAAGCTGCTTCTCATCGGTCGGACCGGTGATCCGATTGATTTCGCGTCCGTTCGCAATCAGCACAAAGCATGGAATCGACTCGACCTGATATTTTTGTGCCAGGGCTTTCTCGTCATCAATATCCACCTGGCGGATCGGATAACCTTGTCGCTCGAGCTTCGAGACAATCGGACTCATCTTTTGGCAGGGTCCACACCAGCGAGCCGAGAAATCGAGCAAGACATTGTGAGGGTCTTCTGCTGCACCCGTGGGGATGCTTGTCAGCGAGATCCCGCTGAGACCGAGTGTGAACAACCCGGTGGCAATCAGTAGGGTCCTGAACGATGTCATGAGACGACGGACGGATGAAACGCGATCCTGCATGAAGCTGGCCTCCGTGCCTTTTTGTAATTCTGCCAATCGGACCGTCTTTCGACGGCCATTTTTACAATCCGCCCATCACGAGCCATCCATGGCTGCGAAACAGGCTGAAGTCGAGTTGAATTGATCTTTTGTGACGGGGATTTGACCGCAGATTGGGATCGGAAAACCCGGAACAGATGAGAACGTTTTACAACCGAGACTGGTATTTCCAACAGAGATGCATCGTCCGTGCCAACATCGGTAAAAACTGCCTCTGGACAGAAAAAAAGGATGCTGATACGTTCCGCCCCACACGAATCCTGAGAATTCTCTCAAGTTGTCTCACCCCGGTTCACATCGCCTCGGGGGCTATTGAATGGAGTCTTTCATGCGAACTCACGTTTTAATGCCAGTTGCGTTATGGGCTAGCTGCTCGCTGATCGCCTTTTCGACAGCGAACGCCATCGAGAATGATCGCAACAAGGACTATCGTCTCACGGATAAACATGGCCCCTGGATGGTCATGGTCGCGACGTTCCGGGATGTCCGTGATGAAAGTCGCAAGACCGAGGGACTGTCTGCACAAGCGGCAGCCAGTGAACTGGTTCATGAACTGCGCGAGAAGGGGATTCCCGCCTATTCTTATTCACAAGATGCGAAGAAGGAATCGATCGAAACGTTTGACCGGCTGGGGAATCGCGATAAACGAGTCTACGCCGCCCAGCATGATATGTATTGCGTCCTGGCGGGGAACTATGAAAAGGTGGAAGACCCAGTCGCACAAAAGACGTTAGCATACGTCAAACGCTATCGTCCGAAATTCATGAGCGACCCGAAGGCCGGTGCCGTGGTTCGGGACCCCAAAGGGGCGAAAGGGCCATTTGCTGGTGCCTTCCTGACGATTAATCCCTTAAAAAATCCTGACGAGATTGTTCGCCAAAAGGCTGACAGTGTCACCAAATATTTGAACTCGGGGATTGATTTTGCACTTGTGAATGTCAAGCAAAAATACACATTGAAGGTCGCCACCTTCACGGGAAAATCGGCGATCCCACTGGGGAGTAGCCGCTTCAATGGAAAGGAAGCGAGTTTTGAGAAAGAGCTCGCCGAAGCGGGACCCAATAATCTAGCCCGTGCCGGTGAGGACGCCGCTCAACTGACCTATGCCCTGCGACAAAACAGTGCGGTCACACAGAGCAGCGGTTTTGGGAAATTTGAAGCGTATGTTTATCATGACAAATTTCAGTCGATGGTAACAATCGGGGGATTCGACCGGATGGATGATCCTGAGATCAAGCGAGTGGCCGAAGTCTTCCACGCCAAGTACGAAGCGGATGAACAAGGTCACTACGACCTGCGGTGTACGACCCTGATCCTGCCCAATCCGAAAAATCAGTCGAATGCCAAGAAAAAGCTTCCCCCCCTGCAAACCTGGGTTTTCGACCCAGTCCCCGAACTGATCGAAGTTCCCCGGATCAAGTAATGCTGGACCCCTGTTTTCAGTAGGCACACCCGTCGCGAGGAGGTTCTTTCTTTTGAAGAACCTCCTCGCTCGCTTCACAACCGGGTTGGCATCTGATTTGCCCGGGGCCGATCGCGCGGGGCCAATTTCGAAATTGTCAGTCGCCTGAACGGGGTGGCTTCGTTAATCTTGACGCGAACGTGTCACTTTTCTGTTTGATTCTGGAATCTGCTAGTGAAAAATCTGAAAGCCGCAGCCCCGTCCGCCAACGATCTGAAGGGACGTTTGGAGTTTGCTTTGCGTGTCGCCAAAGAAGCGAGTACTTTGATCTTGCGGTATTACCAGTCGGCGGACTTGGCGGTCGAACGAAAAGGGGATTCCAGCCCTGTGACCGAAGCGGACAAAGGGAGCGAACTGCTGATTCGGGAACGATTGGCCGAGTCATTTCCGGACGATGCAATCTTGGGTGAAGAATTTCCCGATCAAATCGGCACCAGCGGCTTCCGCTGGATTCTGGATCCCATCGACGGCACGAAATCGTTCATTCATGGAGTTCCCCTGTTCGGAACGTTGATCGGAGTCGAATTCGAATCCCGCTGCGTGATTGGGGTTTGCCGATTTCCCGCACTCAACGAAGTCGTTTATGCCGCTCGCGGCAGTGGTGCCTGGTGGCAGATTGGGGATGCAGAACCGCGACGAGCCCGCGTCGCCACGACCACGAAACTCGAAGAAGCGACCTTCTGCACCACCAACGTCACGCGCTGGTACAAAATCGGACGTGGCGACGCCCTCGATACGCTGCTCGATTCGGTGCAACTCGGTCGCGGCTGGGGTGATTGCTTCGGGCACATGTTGATTGCCACGGGTCGCGCCGAACTGATGATTGATCCCGCGATGAACCCTTGGGATGCCGCAGCCCTTTTACCGATCGTTGAAGAAGCCGGGGGCCATTTCGTCGACTGGAATGGCGAAGCCACAATCTACAATGGGAATGGATTGTCCGTCGTACCGGGATTGAAGGACGCGGTGCTGAAGATCCTGAAACGGACCTTTGAAATTGATGGGGACAACTTTGAAACCCTCGAAGAATTCTATGACGAAGTCGGTCGGGTTTTCGTCCAGCATCCGAACTGGGGTCGCAACCTGGATGCCTTAAATGACCTGCTGCGTAATGAATATGGCAAGCCGATGAAAGGTTATACGATTCATTGGAAAAACTCGGCCAAATCCCGTAAGCATCTCGGCTTTCCCGAGACGATTCGCCAGTTGGAAGCCCAGCTGAAACAGTGCCATGCATCGAACCGCAAGGGGGTGCAGCAGGATCTGAAGCAGGCGCATGCCGGGCAAGGGACAACCGTTTTTGACTGGCTTGTCGCAATCATCAAAGATCACGGCCTCGGCGGTGAGGAAGCGGATGACCGCGTGGAACTCATTCTGGAATAATCCGGTGGGGCTGCTCAGGAGTAGCCCCATCATCACCCCACTGATCCGACAGGAACTTGAGCATGGCAGGAAGCCATCGATCTTCTCTGGCGATACTGTTATTTGTATCGCTGGTCCTGCGGCTCACCTGGGCGGCCAGTCTCGAAACAGGACAGGATGAAGCCTATCATTTCCTGTATACGATTCATCCGGACTGGAGCTACTTCGACCATCCCCCCATGCTGGGATATGTTGCTCAGCTGGGGATTACCGTATGTGGAGGCTGGCTACATCCGTTGTCGATCCGCTTGGGCTTCGTCCTCTTGTTTTCGGGGTCGACCTGGGTCCTGTACTGCTGGACCAGCCGATTCTACGGTCCTGCCGCAGGGTTCTATGCCGCGTTCGCCATGAATCTCTGTGCGTTCTATACCGCGGCGGCGGGTTGCTTTGTGCTCCCCGATGGCCCACTGTTATTTTTCGCCTTGTTAACGATGTGGGGCGTCAGCGAAGCCCTCGTCGGTAATCCCGGTCGGATCCTCCCCTGGATCGGTGTGGGTCTCGCCTGTGCGGGAGCGATGCTCAGCAAGTATCATGCAGTCTTTCTGCCACTCGGGACACTGTTTTACGTGGTATTTACCCCTGCAGCGCGTGGATGTCTGAAAACTCCCGGTCCGTATCTGTCAGCTGCCATCGGTTTTCTCGGGCTGCTGCCGGTGCTGATCTGGAACTCGCAACACGAATGGGCCTCGTTCGCTTTTCAAAGTGCGCGGGCGGTCGGTTGGCAGTTGCGGCCGCAAGGCTTGGCTCTGATGCTGTTCGGCCCGATGGGCTATCTGCTCCCCTGGATCTGGTTTCCGCTCGCTGCCATTCTGATCACGCGTCTTTCCCGTTTGCGGCAGACAACCGGAATCGATCGGCTGCTGTTATGCCTGGCACTACTGCCGCTCGGATTATTCACAGCCGTCTCGTGTTTTCGTCCGATCCTGCCCCACTGGCCGCTGATCGGCTTTCTGCCGCTGTTTCCGCTGCTGGGTTCCAACTGGGCGAATCGATCGGTTACGGAACCCGTTGCGGTTCGCCGCTGGCTGGTCTTCATGACTGCCGCTGTAGTCCTGATGGCCACGGCCTTTGTGGCGCAAGCCCGCTTTGGCTTGATTCGCTTTCCGTTTCGGGACCCCTGTATCGAGATCAGCGGCTGGGATTCGGTCGCTGCCGAGTTGCAGACTCGAGGTTTGATTGACCGACCCAACACATTTTTATTCAGCAATCACTGGTATGAAAGTGGGCATCTGGCTTTCGCCATTCGCAACCGGATTCCGGTCGTCTGTTATCGCCAGGGGGATGCACGTGGCTTTGCCTTTTGGAGTCGCCCCGAGGACTGGCTCGGGAAAGACGGGGTCTTGATTGATGAAGAGGCGAGCCCGGATCTGATCGAGGAATACCGCCCCTACTTCCGAGAAATCCAGGCCTTACCACCGATCGAGATGACGCGGGGTGGGCGTCCCTTTCGGACGCTGAATGCCTATCTTTGTCTCGACCAGCAGCGACCCTATCCGTTTACGTACGAACGGAAGAGCAATGCCGTTGTCAAAACGGAATAGGTGTTCAGCCGATCTCTTCGAGCGTTGCCGAGCAGGGATTGCGATCGCTGCAACCAGCGGGTTGCAATGGTCAAATCTGCGATGACACCTCGGGCTGATCAGTGACGCCGTTTGACTCGGTGCTCTTCAAGACGCAGTGAAACGATGAGAACGGCATGAAACCCGCAGGGCTGGAAGCCCACGCCACAGAAATGCGAGCGGCGGTTACTGGTAATCAACCGCCGCAGGGACGATAGGGGTTCGCCGAGACGGATTCCGCAGGTACGATGAAAAACCCAAGATGACATTTCGATCGGGGGCGACACGGTCTCCTTTCGATCTGGGACGGACACTGGTGGCACGGGGATGGTGATGAAACGCGCGTTCCGTTAAGCTGCTTGGGGGGTGATCGAGAACTGCTGCTTGACCGTATGGTTGCCAGAGCTCTCGAACCAATTCGGACTCAAACGACAAAACAGACTCTCTTGAAAGTGAATTGACGATGGTAACCGTCGGAATGAATTATCATGTGCTCGCGGGGAAGCAACAGGACTTTGAAGAGAAGTTCAGTGCGGTGATCGGAGCTTTACGGGCCGCACCAGGGCATACCAGCTCAACGCTCTGGAAGGATGTCAGTGATGATGCGTCGTATCTGATCACCAGTGAATGGTCCGATGAAGCGGCCTTCCAGGAATTCATCCGCAGCGACGCGTTCCGTGCTGTCACCACCTGGGGAAAAGAGCAGATCCTCTCGGGCCGACCTCAGCACAAAATCTACAAGCACTAATCCGGTCCCGGCGCAATCGTTCAAGGCCAAGCAACGAGGGGATCGGAGTCATTTTTCCAGCCATGCGAAAACGCCTACGGTCGTCGTACCGGGCGAAACGCGCTTTCATTGGCAGAAAGACCCGTTCCCCAAGGTCTTGATACCGTGACGAACCAGACTGACATTCCCGCGCCTGGCGAATTCTCGTAGATTCCGTTGCAGAGACTTCTGCAATCGTACGTCCCTCCCGTTTGAGTCAGGCCATTTAAGTTGCCGCCATGGTGGATGGTCTGACTCAAAGGGGAGGGATGTACTGGTGAGTTGGTCGAGAATTCAAGGAGCGATCTCTCGTGAAAATTCGTAGTCGCTGGTTAACAAAAGTGGCCGCATTCAGCGCCGTCGCCCTTTGTCGCCTGCTATTTTGGACCTGCCGCAAGAAATTCATCGGTGTCGCTGTGGAACGCTGCATCGAGACCTCGCAGGATGACGAATATTTCGTGCTGTGTGCCTGGCATGACGCGTTGCTGTTGCCAACCTTTGCCGCACCCCTCTGGCTGCGTCAAAGTTGTTGCTGTCTGGTGAGTCAGCACCAGGATGGCTCTTATCTGGCGGATGCGATGAAATGGATGGATTACACCACCGTTCGCGGCTCGTCCAATCGAGGGGGAGTCGAAGCCTTGCGGGAATTGGTGAACGATACAGCGGGCAAACATATTATTGTGACTCCCGATGGCCCGCGCGGCCCGCGGCGAGTCCTCAAACAGGGGGCCGCTTTTATCGCGTCCCAAACGGGACGTCGTCTGTTACCAGGGGCGTTTGTGGTGAAGAATGGCTGGCGGATTCCCGGACGCTGGACGGATCTGCTGATTCCCCGACCCTTCACCACCATCTATGTCATGACCGGTGAACCGATCGCCATTCCGCCTGATATTCCTCGGGTCGAGCTGCGGAAGTATGTCGCCATGGCCCAGTTGGCGATGGATCGATTGAATGACGGGGCAGACCAACTCGTTAATGCCAAACAACCCCCAGCGAGTGCGTACACTGCGAAAGCGGCCTGAAGACGTTATCATGCGGTCTTGAGGCGGGATGTCGTGTTGGTCTATGGACCCTCCCCAACATTGTGAAGGAGGGTTTTCATCGATGCGAATTGGTTCTGTTTCTGTCGCACATCCGATTACACTGGCCCCGATGGAGGAGCATACCAATCCTCCGTTTCGGCTCCTGATGAAACAGCATGGAGCCAGTCTGGTCTGCGGTGAACGGATCGACGCCTGCGATGTTGCCAAACGAGATCGTCGGGCGATGAGACTCCTTTCCACCACGCCGGGTGAGCGACCTGCGGTGGGACAAATCAGCGGGAAGGACCCGCACGAGATGTCCGAAGCGGCGAAGATCGTGGAAGCCCAGGGGTTTTCGATCGTCGACCTGAACTTCGAATGCCCGATCCGTCGGCTGATTGGCCGAGGAGAGGGGGGGGCACTCATGGCCGACCCTGCGGCGATCGCCAGGATTGTCGCAGCGGTCGTAAAGGGAGTGTCGATCCCCGTGACACTGAAGATTCGTTCGGGTCCGGATGCCGAGCAGGAAACGGCACCCGAGATTGCTCGATTGGCCGAGCAGGTCGGGGCGTCGGCGGTCGATGTGCATGCCCGTAGTGTTGCCCAGTCGTACGTGGGTGGCCCCGACTGGTCTGTGGTGACTCGCGTTAAGCAGGCGGTTTCGATCCCGGTGCTGGGGAGCGGCGGTGTGCGGGAAGCGGCCGATGCCATGCGATTTTTGAAAGAGACCGGTGCGGACGGCGTCGCGATTGGTCGGGGATGCCTGGGGAATCCCTGGATTTTTCAGCAGGCGCGATCGCTGGCTTTGGGAGGTGCCACGATGGCACTACCCTCGGTGACCGAGCGCGCTCGGGTACTATTGAATCTGGTCGAAGGGGAATTCGACTATTATGGGAATCATCTGGCATTGAAACGATTGCCGAGAACCAGTTGTTACTTTGCCAAATTTCTGGCGGACTTCGCGTCGTTTCGTGCCTCGGTGCAGAAAGTCAAAAACTTTCCCGAATTCCGCAGTCTTGTTCGCGAGCATTTTACTGCGGCCCATGCACAAACTCTGGTTCGAGACACGCCTCGGAACAACTACGCGGATGACGACCAGTAAATGACGAGTCTGGGGCTCTTGATCCGGTCGATCGCCTGTGTCATTTCTTCACCGTCGCCATTCGTTCCAGGGTTTCGATGGCGAGGCGATAGTCGGGTTCATCAAAAATGGCACTCCCCGCGACAAAGATCTGGCAACCGGCCGCATAAGCCTGGCCGATGGTCGCGGCGGCGATTCCTCCGTCGATCGAGAGCAGGGTCTGGGAGGAGGCTCGTGTTTTCAACTGCTGGAACTTATCGAGCACATGAGGCATGAATTTTTGCCCGCCAAATCCTGGCTCGACACTCATCACAAGGACCAGATCGCACTCGTCCAGAAAGGGCTCAACCCGCGACACGGGGGTACCTGGGTTGAGAGCCAATCCTGCCTGTCGGCCGGCACTGCGAATTCGCTTGAGCAGTTCACTCGGTTCGGGGGCCGCTTCGATATGAATCGTGATCGCATCACAGCCCGCTTTAATGTAGTCGTCGATGTACTTTTCCGGGTGGCTGATCATGAGGTGTGCGTCAAAAAACGCGTTGGTTCGAGCACGAACGCTTTGAATCACCATCGCCCCGTAAGACAGATTCGGTACGAAATTTCCGTCCATGACATCCCAATGGAGCCAACGTGAGCCGGCGGCACTCAGGCGATCG
>JBIKZJ010000149.1:0-13415 GCA_044354755.1 Schlesneria sp.
ACAATTCTTTTCGGCTTGTTATTGTGTGGCTTTTGTCTCGGGTGCGGCGAAAAGAAGGATCCAACTCAGAAGAAAACATTCAAGGTGACGGGAAATCTGACCGTGGATGACGAAATTCCGGATACGCCATTACAACTGGCTTGCTACCCCAAAGACCGAACTCCCGAATCGGGTGAAATTCTTCCCTCGTGCAACTCGACACTGGAAGGAACGTTTCAGTTCATTACCTACAAGGAAGGTGATGGTGTCCCGGCAGGTGATTACGTCATTACCGTGACCTGGAAGGACTATAACCCCATCATGCGGACTTACGGCACGGCCGATAAACTGAACGGTCGTTATAGTGATCCCAAGAAAACAACGATCGAGTTCACCGTTGATAACGATTCCGTCGACCTGGGAACGATCGAGCTCAAGACCAAATAGTCCAATAGCCCGCAGCAGAATTCCGGTTCGTTCTACAAACGTCGTTCTCCGAATGTGGTCAGCTGGCCGCTGTTTTTTTGTTATCCCCCACAGGAACCCTCGTTCATGATTCCCCGATCACTTCGGTTTGTTTGTTTGCTCACGCTGTTTCTGGTCGGGTCATCGACCTCGACGCTGCTCGCCCAGCAACTCCCCTCAGCGGTCTCATCCCCGTTACACGATTACCTCGCCATTCCCGATTCGGTCTATGGCTGGAAGATGATTGAAAAGATCGAAAATCCGCTCGGCACGATTTATGACATCGAGCTAACTTCGCAAGCCTGGATGGATATGACGTGGAAGCATGTCATGATGGTCTATGAGCCCAAGCAGTTGAAGCACAAAGACCATGTTCTGCTGTTCATCACCGGGGGTGGCCACCTGAACAAACCAAATCAGGGGGACCGGACGATGGGCCTGTTGATGGCCCAACTTTGTGGCGCTCGTGTCGCCATGTTGCATCAAGTCCCCAATCAGCCTTTGCTTGGTGGCCGTAACGAAGATGACCTGATCACCGACACCTTCCTGTTTCAACTGGCGACCGGCGACAAGCGTTGGCCTTTGCTGTTTCCGATGGTGAAAAGCGCCGTGCGCGCGATGGATTGCGTGGAACAACTCGCCGCCAAAGAGTGGGGTTCCTCGGTTAAAGGCTTTGTTGTCACCGGTGCCTCAAAACGTGGCTGGACCACTTGGCTGACGGGTGCCACCGACAAACGCGTCATCGGCATCGCCCCGATCGTGATCGATACCCTCAATTTCCCCAAGCAGATGGAATACCAACTTGAGACTTGGGGTCGTTACAGTGAACAGATCGAAGACTACGAGCGAAAAGGGCTGATCAAGCACCTGAAGGAAGATCCCGAATTTCCGCTCTGGCGCTGGGTTGATCCCTGGTTCTATCGTGCCCAATTGACGCTTCCCAAGCTGATTATCAACGGGACCAACGATCGTTACTGGGCAGTCGATGCACTGAACCTCTATTGGGATGATCTCAATGGGGCCAAGTATATCCGTTATGTTCCGAATGCCGGACACAATCTCGGCGCGGGGCGTGAAGGTGCACTCACCACACTGGCGGTCTTCTTTCAGCATGTCGTCGAAGGGAAGTCGGGGCCCGAGGTCGATTGGAAGCATGAAACGAATGGAAATACATTCCAGCTGAAAATCAAATCCGATCTCCCCCCTGCAGCAGTCAAGCTCTGGGCCGCATCCTCATCGACCAAAGATTTTCGCGAAGCGAAATGGAACTCGACATCGATCAAGGAAACAAGCGGCTCGTTTGTTGGCGAAGTTCCCAAACCCGACCAAGGCCATGTCGCCCTGTATGGCGAAGTCTTGTTTCATGCCTACGGACATGAATACTCGATCACCACACAGATTCGCCGCGAGTAAACCGGTATGACAATTCCGTCGACACAGCGCCGTCGGACTGCTGCAAGATCTCCCAAGGAAGATCTTACAGGTAAAATCCCTCGGGGAATCAGGCTGCTCCCAGTCGCTTGCTTCCCCAGGTTCATTTCACCCCTCGGATACGGCCGTAACCGGTGACCTGATCCGCCGCGTGCGTGACCATCTTCCACCTTCCATCCACTCCCTTCGCTGGCCTCTCAATTCTTTTGACATCAACTGACATCAGCTTTCGTCGCCAGCAAAAAACACAGCAGAGCAAAAAACACTGCAGAGCAAAAAATACTGCAGGACTCGATCTTGCGAAAAACAGGAATGAGATTCGCTCGATATTCTGTCGCTGAGGTATTCTCCCGCTGAAACGGAGGTTCCTGATGTCAATTTCTCGCTCGGATCACGATGGGTCGGCGGAGCGGATGCGTAATCGTCCTGAAAAGAGAACCGTGGGTTCGAGGAACGTGATGGCCGCTCATGCACTTGGTTCCGAGTCCGTTCTCCAATCCTTTCAGAGCAATCCGCAAACGGGGCTTTCGGCAGCGGCCGTCGCGGCAGCCCGGCAGACTCATGGCTGGAATGAGTTGGCACAGTCCGAGCTTGAACCCGCCTGGAAGCGATTGGCCCGGCAGTTCGAGGATGTTGTTGTCTGGATTTTGATCTTCGCCGCAGTGATCTCGGGGGTGACAGGTGACTGGACCGACGCGCTCGTCATCCTCGCGATTATCCTGCTGAATGCCATGCTTGGCTTTCTCCAGGAAGATCGGGCCGAACGGGCTTTGGCTGCTTTGCAGCAACTGGCCGCCCCGATGGCCAGGGTCATTCGCACAGGACAGCTGATGGTGGTTCCCTCGCGGGAATTGGTGCCGGGAGATCTCGTCCTCTTCGAGGCGGGGGACCAGATTCCCGCCGATTTGCGACTACTGACAACATTCGCGGTCCGGCTCCAGGAAGCATCACTCACCGGCGAAAGTCTTCCCGTTGAAAAAGCGGCAGAAGTGGTTTTACCTGAAGAGACCTCGCTCGCCGATCGGCGAAATATGGCTTACATGACCACCGTGGTTGCCAACGGGCAGGGCCGGGGGCTGGTGGTGGCGACCGGGATGCAGACCGAGATCGGGCGGATTGCGGGAATGCTGCAGACATCCCAGCGTGAACCGACACCCCTGCAACAACGATTGGCGAAACTGGGTCGAGTCCTCGTCTCGGTCTGCCTGGCTCTGGTTGTCCTCAATTTCGGACTAGGATTAGTCAGGGGTCGCCCATTACTCGAAGCCTTGCTCTCGTCAGTCAGTCTGGCCGTGGCGGCGGTGCCAGAAGGATTGCCCGCCGTGGTGACCATGGCCTTGGCATTAGGACTGCAGCGGATGGCGCGACGCAATGCGCTGATTCGCAAACTTCCCAGCGTCGAAACACTCGGTTGTGTGTCGGTGATCTGTTCAGACAAGACCGGAACACTGACGCGTAACGAGATGACCGTGCGAGAAGTTCTGACCGCAGAATTTTCCTATCAGGTCAGCGGGACCGGCTATGAACCTGTCGGTCAGTTCCGAACGGTAACTCAAGGGATTGAACGGGTTGTGAATCCACAAACGGACGAAAGCTTGCTGCTGGCGCTGCGCATCGGAGCCTACTGCAATCATGCCGAGGTCCAGCCGGGAGAATCCGAAGGGGCCTGGAAAATCATCGGTGATCCGACGGAAGGGGCGCTGATCGTGTTGGCCATGAAGGGGGAATTCATGTCCACCGAGCCCCCCCCGCAAATTCTGGAAGAGCTCCCCTTTGATTCAGACCGTAAACGGATGTCGGTACTGATTCGTGACTTTTCCGAGCAGCGAATTCAATTGACAAAGGGAGCACCCGAGCACATTCTGGCCTGCTGTCAATTCGAACAGCGCCAGAAACAGCGGATCCCCTTAACGGATCAGCGGCGTCAGGAATGGCTTGAGGCTAATAGCGAAATGTCGTCAAGGGCGCTGCGGGTCCTCGCGCTCGCCTGTCGCCAAGACGACGGGCTCATTCCGCGTATCGACGAAAACGAGCTGACATTTGTCGGGCTGGTCGGCATGATTGACCCGCCACGTGATGAGGTCAAGCAGGCGGTCGCGCGGTGCTATGCGGCAGGAATTCAGCCCGTGATGATTACAGGGGACCATCCAGGGACTGCGTGGGCGATTGCGAGAGAACTCGGCATCGCCCTGGCATCCGATCACGTCGTGACCGGCCAGGAACTGGAAGCCCTGTCTGACGAGGAATTGACCGATCGCGTCGCCGGTTATCGTGTTTATGCGCGTGTCTCTCCTGAGCACAAGTTGCGGATTGTGAAAGCGTGGAAGCGGTGCGGCGCGATCGTGGCCATGACGGGTGACGGGGTGAATGACGCTCCTGCGGTCAATGCGGCGGATATCGGGATCGCGATGGGGGTCACCGGAACCGATGTCACCCGTGCCGCCTCGTCGATGGTCCTGATGGATGACAACTTCGCTTCGATTGTGGATGCCGTTGAGGAAGGCCGTGCGATTTATGACAACATTCAAAAGTTTCTGCTGTTTCTCCTGTCGTGTAACGCGGGAGAATTGCTGTTGATGCTGGTCTCGTCGGTGCTGGGCTGGCCGATTCCGCTCTTGCCCGTGCAGTTACTCTGGATCAACCTGGTCACCGACGGCCTGCCGGCACTTGCATTAGCGATGGAGCCGCCGGAACCCGGTATCATGCAGCGTCGACCCCGCCCCGCTCGACAAGAAATTCTCTCGTGGGGTTTAGCGGCCACCGCTTTGTTTCAGGGGACGCTGCTGGCCATAATCGGACTGATCACGTTTTCGTGGTTCCAAGGTGAGGGACCCCAGCAGCTTGCTCACGCTCGTGGACTGACGTTTTGCGTCGTGGTCTATGGCGAGTTGTTTCGGGCTTTGGCCGCTCGCAGCCAGACTTGGACTTTCTGGCAACTGGGGCCACTCACAAACCCCTCCCTGTTCGGAGCGGTCATCGTTTCGGCACTCTTACAAGCCGCCATCGTTTCGATACCGCTGTTCCAACCCGTTTTTCAGACGAGCTCGCATTCGTGGTGGGAATGGACGATCCTGGCGTTACTCGCGTTAACACCCGTTACCGTGATTGAAGGCTGGAAAATCATCCGGCAATTTTGGGGTATGACGTCGGGAACACCCCGGTGAGGGGTATTCCCGACTTTGCGACATGCGATGCACGTCATGAATTGGACGGCAACCGCTGGACGGCATTAGGTGGACTGACTCGGCAGAGCCGCAGCCATGGTTTCGAGCGTTGGCAGGACGGGCGAGACAAAGCCGACCGGCTTCACGGTCAAGATACTGCAGTCGCAGTGATCAAGCACCTTTTCTGCGGTATTGCCGAGCAGCAGTCCCTGGATTCCGCTGCGGCCGATCGTACCGATCGCGATCAGATCTGCCTGTCGATGTTTTGCCAGTTGCTTGATTTCCTGCCAGGGTGTTCCGAGCGACAGGTGCGACCGTATTAAGCCCGGATCGACGTGCAGCGAATCAATAAAGTGGTCGAGTCGATGTTTTGCCTCTTGATTGACCTGGTCCCGTACAGACAGATGCCCAGAAATTCCCGCCAGAATTTCTTCGGGAACATCCTGAATGTCAATTACGTGCAACAAATGGAATTCTGCCGCAGATTGTTTGGCAATCCAGAATGCCTCAAGCACGGCTTCGCGACTGACCTCAGAGAAATCCGTTGCCGCGAGCACCACTTTGGGGGGGATTTGCTGTTCGTGTTTGACAATCCAGAGTGATGCCGGACAGGTACGGATCAGGCGTTTTGCCGTGCTTCCCACGAAAATTTGCCGCCAGGCCGCCATTCCTCGAGTCCCCGTCAGCACCAGGTCGCAACCGGATTTCTGTACCTCGTGCGTAATCTCAATTGCGGGCGTTCCTAAGGTCGTCTTGACCCGGATCTCCAGATCTGCGGCCTCGGCCGCCGTCACCATCGCGTGCAACTTCGCTTCAGACGCTTGTGTCACTTCCCGATGGAAAAGACTTCGCTCCCCATACATAAAATCGACTTTCGCCTGATAAGAGGCCGATTCCACGAGCTGCCGCAAGTCCGGCAAGGTATGCAGCAAGGTGATTTTGGCACCGGACTGCCGTGCCAGGTAAACGGCTTGTCGGAAAGCCGCCTCGGCATGCGGTGAAAAATCGGTGGCGACGAGAATGTGCTGATACAGAGGATGTTCATTCGAGCCTTGCGTCATGATGTCGCCTTCAACACGGGAGAATGGAGGTCACGAGAAATTGGGATCCGGATTTCACGAAAAATGTCTGTGTCGCAGCACTCACTGCAGAATCGATGCCAAGCGGGTCAATCTTGCGAGGGAAAAACAGGCTCGCGATTGAACCCCCTTCTCAGAAATCAGTAGAATACAATGGATACAGAGCAGTAACGGAGTGAACATAGCGATTAAGAGACGAGTTTGAACAGCGAGCACGATTTGATCACCATGATTTTGATCACCATGATTCAGGGAGTTACCAAGCGATGCGATTTCTGATCCTGTTGGCCCTCGTCGTCAGCGATTCGGTCAATTCCACCCTGCACGGGGGTGAGTTCAATCAGGTCTTGAATATTGGTGACGTGGCCCCAGGATGGGAACGGTTGCCAGGGACCGATGGCAAGCCGCACTCGTTCCAGGATCTGAAAGACAAAGAAGCGATTGTCCTGGCCTTTACCTGCTTAAGTTGCCCGACTGCGGTCGATTACGAAGCCCGTTTTCAGCAACTGGCCAAACAGTACGGCGGCAACAGTTCCAAAGTCGGCTTTGTCGCCGTCTGCGTGAATCAGGTTGCCGCAGATCGCCTCGATAAATTAACGCTGCGAGTCAATCAGCAAAAGTTGGCGTTCCCCATTCTCTATGATGAATCTCAAAAAATCGCCAAAGACTATGGCGCCATGTTCACTCCCGAGTTCTTTGTCCTGAATCAACAGAGAAAAGTGGTCTATATGGGGGCCATGGACGATGCGACCGACCCCGAGAAAGTGACACAACGGTATGTCGAAGCGGCACTGATCGCCGCACTGAAGGGGGAAACCCCTGCAGTGAAAGAGACCATCGGACGAGGGTGTCGAGTTCGTTATGCGAAAGAACGGAATTAGTTTTCAGTTTTCAGTTTTCAGTCCGCGAGCGATGCGGCGACCAGGGCCGCTTGACCCACGCAGATTCCGCCGTCGTTGGCCGGGACCAGTTGATTCATCAGCAGGCGGATGCCAGGTACCTGTCCCAGGCCCTCGGTCATGGCTTCGAGTAACAGTTCGTTCTGAAAGACACCCCCTGAAAAGACGACGGTTTTTGTTTTGTTCTCTACGCTGAATTTGCGGACTTGATCCACCGTCGCAAGCGCCAGTGCTGCGTGGAATGCTGCGGCAATTTCCGAACTCGGTCGGCCTGCGATGCGATCGGAAATCAAAGCCTGTAGCAGCGATCGAGGATCCAGATGGGGGAAAGGATAGGGACACTGCGGCGTCGCTGGGCGGGCGAGATTTTCCAGCCAGATCGCTGCCTGACCTTCAAAGCTCATTTCACCCACAAAACCGACCAGCGCTGCGACCGCATCGAATAGCCGCCCCACCGAGGTTGACGTGTCACAACGCACGTTTTTCTTCACCAATTGAACGGCGTCGGTGTAGCGCTGCGGGAAAAAAAAGGGAGCGGCCTGCATCTCTGGAAGATTGGCGAGTTCGGCCAGAAAGCCCGCAGCGGCCTGAGCCGGAAATTTCGCTGCGGCGTCGCCACCGGGAATGCGAATGGGCCGCAACGAGCCACACCGCGTAAACCCCTGGCGAACGCTCCCCACGAAAAATTCACCACCCCAGATCGTGCCGTCCGTCCCATACCCCATTCCATCAAAAGCGACCCCGACCACGCGTTCGTCCAACAACTGGTGTTCCGCCAGCACGCTGGCCAGATGCGCGTGGTGGTGCTGGATGCCTCTCCGCTGTGCCACGGGAAATCGGGCCGCAAAGTCGGTCGAGCGAAATTGTGGGTGCAAATCATGCGCGACAATGAGGTCCTCCCGCGGGACCTGATACATGTCGAGCAGGTCATGAACGGTCTCGATAAACGATCGCTCGGTTTCGAGGTCATTAAGATCTCCCAGATGCTGACTGACCAGGACCTGACCATCAACCACCAGGGCAATCGCATTCTTCAGGTCACTCCCCAAGGCGAGGATTGGTTGCGTTGCAGGCAACTGGCAAACGGCCGCCGGTGCAAAACCACGACCACGGCGAATCATCAGTGGACGGTTTCCCCGCACGGTGATCACCGAATCATCCACGCGCCGTGCAATCGGACGCTGACCAATCAGCAGCGCATCAGCCAGTCCCCCCAACTGGTCCATGGCGTCATCGTCACGAAACGGGATCGGTTCGCTCGCACGATTACCACTCGTCAGCACCAAGGGACTGGGAGCTCCTGCGGCGAATAGCAAAAGGTGCAGCGGTGAGGAGGGGAGCATCACCCCGAGCGACCCGTTTCCTGGTGAGACGTCTGGTGAGATTGCTGTTGAGATTGCCGTCAGTTCGATCCGGGCGGGGGCGATCACAATCGGTCGTGCCACGTGTTGCAGCCAATACTCATGCAGGCCCGTTAGCATCACGTAACGACGAGCCTCGGCCAGATCGCAGACCATCAAAGCAAAAGGTCGCGCTTTGCGGTATTTCCGTTTCCGCAGTTCCGTCACCGCAGCCGAGTTACAGGCATCGCAGGCCAGATGATAACCCCCCAGCCCTTTCAAGGCGACGATTTTCCCTTGCCGCAATAATTCCGCCGCCCGATGGATGGCGAGGTCGCTCTGATCGAGGCATCGATCTTCTTCGATCAACGAGTAGCCAGGTCCGCAATCGGCACAGGCCACGGGTTGGGCATGATGCCGACGATCGCCGGGATTATCGTAGTCTTGCTGACATTTTTGACACAACGGCCAAGCCTGCATGGTGGTCCGTGAGCGGTCGTAGGGAAGCCCTTCGATCAAGGAATAACGTGGTCCACAGTGGGCACAATTCAGATACGGATAGTGATAGCGCCGGTCTGTGGGGTCGCGCAGTTCCCGCATACACTCAGCACAGATCGCCAAGTCAGGAGCGATTCCCGTCGTTGGGGCCTGATGACGATGGCTTGGACGAATTTGAAAATCGGCAAACCCTTCCGGGGCAACGGTGCGGATGTCTGTTTGACGAATGCAAGCCGCTGCAGGGGGAGTCGCCTGCAACTGAGTCAGAAACGATGCGAGTGCTGCCGCAGACCCTTCCGCATGGATTTCGACCCCCGCTTCGCCATTGAGCACCCAGCCCCGGACGTGATGCTGGGCCGCCAATTGGTAGACAAACGGGCGAAATCCGACCCCTTGCACAACCCCCTGGATCGAAATCCGGCGAGCGACGATTTCATGAGCAGAGTGTGCGTCGTTCATGGGGAACCGATAACGCTGCAGGGGACGTAGAACGGTTTTGGACCTTTATCATCACGATATCATCACGAATTTTCCCGATTGCAACAGGCTGCCGAAAATAAATCGCGTTTTGAACAACGGGGCTGCGGGTAACCGTTCACAGCTCGGGGACTGGCTCATTTTTCCCGCGACCAAGTGAAGATCCGCCAAATCGCTCAAACCATTCACTCAACGTTTTGCCGGGAAAACCGTCCCTGTCCCCCTCACTTCGCTGTGAACGGTTACGGGGTACGGTGACGTTACAAACCCTTCCCGTGGCAAAATTCCGCAACTTCCGCGATGGGGAAATTCGAGATGCGGCAAATAACGATTGACCACGGTCCCGGTGCGTCCTACTCTATTATGGTGTAAAGGTTTGTTTTCATGGGGAGCATGAACTCCGAAATCGGTTTCGAAGGTTCCCTGATGTTGGGAGAAGTCCCAAGGTCCCGCGCAAGCGGTTGATGATCGAAAGCCGGGTTGGTCAAAATCGGTTTGCCGCCACGGTGCTTGATTTGGGAAAGGAATTGATCGGTAGATCGCAGTTATGGAGCAGGCTCCCTCCCGGTTTGATGATTTGGGGCTCAGTCAGGATTCGTTGTTCTCGATTAAGAGAGCCGGATTTACTGCACCGAGTGCCATTCAGGCCGCTTTTATCCCCATTGCCCTGTCTGGTCGCGATTGTATCGGACAGGCACGCACAGGTACCGGCAAAACCGCAGCGTTTGTGCTGCCAATTCTGGATCTGATTGATCTCAGAGACCCACGTACTCAGGCCTTGGTGTTGACACCGACCCGAGAACTCAGCCAACAAGTGGCTGATGAAGTGGAACGACTCGCCTTCAAATGCGAAGTGACAACCGCTTGTTGTGTCGGTGGTCGACCGATCCATCAGCAAATCCGTCGCTTGCAGGAAGGGGCCCAGATTGTGATTGGCACCCCTGGTCGAGTAATCGATTTGATGGGTCGCCAGTTACTCAAGATGCCCGATCTAAAAATCGTAGTGATGGACGAAGCGGATCGAATGCTCGATATCGGCTTTCGGCCTGATATCGAAAAGATCTTGCGGCAATGCCCAGAAAGCCGCCAGACGTTATTGTTATCGGCGACACTCCCTCCACCCGTCGAGCGACTGGCGCGACGCTACATGCGTGACCCCGAGCGGATCGATGTTTCGGCCTCGAATGTCGCCCATGAAACGATTGACCAGTATTACGTTACGGTCGACCACCAGCGAAAATTTGGGACGCTGGTACGATTGCTTGTGCAAGAGCGACCGCAACAGGCGATCGTTTTCACGCGGACCAAGCGGGGTGCCGAAGAGGTGCACCGCAGGTTTGCCGGGCGGCTGCCGCAGATGGCCTTTATTCACGGTGATCTGGCACAAAGTGCCCGCGACCGGGTGATGCGTCAGTTTCGCGATGGTGCAATTCGCTTGTTAATCGCCACCGATGTGATGGGACGCGGCATCGATGTTAGCGGCATCTCACACATTATTAACTACGATATCCCCGAAGACTGCGATGACTATGTTCATCGAGTCGGACGCACAGGCCGACTTTCCTCGACCGAAGGACACGGGGCGGCAATCACCTTTGTCGCTCCCGATGAAGGCCAGCAACTGACCAGTATCGAAATGCGGATCAACAAAATCCTCGAAGCGTATCCGCTAACCGGGATTGATCCGATCGAATCCCGACGCAAGATCCGACATGTCGATGATTCACCCCCACCCATTTCTCGTAAGCACGAAACGAACGAAGACGATTTCTGGTCGGGGGCCTGAGCCCGAACAAACCTGGAGATGAACAAGAACCAGGGGATAAAAGACAACCAAGTTTGGAACGACATCGGCGTCTCGATCGGCGATCGCTCGTGCCGCATTAGCAATCCGGAACGGACCGGCTTACTCATCTAGCCCGGTCCGCTTTACGAATCGCTTTCAGATCGTTTGCGGGTGTCACTCTTGCGCCGGCCGCGAACGGTTCGTCCAATGCCCTGAAGCATCCGCTCCACTGACCCAGACCCCCTTCTGATTCCAGTCCATATAGGCATGGACATCCGCAGGAGCATAGCGGAGCGTCAGTCCACAGCGGCGGCGAGACGACCCATTCGCTTCAGAGCCGTGCAACAGCAGGTCTGAATGCAACGAGATTTCCCCTGCCTTGAGGCAGTCATCGACGAACTGACCATACTGTTCGACATTTTCGATCGTTTGGTTCAACACGTTATGTTCCGCCGGATCACTCGGTCGAAACGTCATGGCACCGAAGTGGTGTGAGCCTGAAACGAATCGCATACAGGCATTTTCGACATCGGCATCATCCACAGCCAGCCACGCGGTGACCGCTTTCGACGGGGTCAATGGCCAGTAACTCGAATCTTGATGCCAGGCGACTTTCTTGCCATCGTGGGGCATCTTGCAGAAGAAATGCGACCCCCAGCCGATCACGTTTTCGCCCAGCAGATCACGCATGCAAGCAGCAATTTTCGCATTCGTGAGGATGTCCCAGACCCGACCATACTTCAAGTGAGCAGAACTGATCGAGTAGCTGTCCCCCCCTGCCGCCACCACTTTCGCCAGCAGTTCATCAAAATAGTGGCGAATGCTGGCGATCTCGTCCGCATCATAGACCCGAATTCCCTTGATATAACCGTCACGATTGAACTGAGCAACCTGTTCCACCGTCAGCACACGGGGTGACGGATTTTGAACGGGATGAAAGCTGAGATCACGGGGAATATTCGAGAGATCATTCGGATCCAGAACCGCTTTGAATTCGGTCGGTGCAGGTGCAGTCATGAACAGGATTCCCAGAGACGCAAAATTGTTGAAGCAACTCGTTCGATAGTATATGCGCCCCGCCGAAGTTCCAAAAGAGTCAGTTTCCGGCAGCCCGCCAATGGGGTGTTCGTCGATCGCCGGCAAACAGGGACGTTTTCGACGAGAGCTATTGACATCAAACCCGCGTAACGGGTTCACTGTTGCCTGAGCCGCAACTCGCACAATGGCACATTGCGATGAATCGTGCCGCGATCTCAATTGCGAGGCAGCGCCGGGTTCAGGCTTTCAATCCCGAGCGCAGAGAGAAGATCTTTCATCAGCGTCGCATCCTTGATCGAGTCCTTGCCGATGATCCGTACACGGGATTTGGCCCCGGCGGGAGCTTCGCTCTCGAACAATAACTCTGCAGCCCCCGGGGTTGCCGCCAGCAGCGCAAGAGGGTCATACAAGTTGAACTTGCTGACATGGCTCCAGATCTCCTCAAAATTCTCTGCGTGCGACGTCGCCTGGGTCAGTGCAGTCTTACCCGCCGGAGTATCAAGATCGACGTCAGTGAATGTCCAAAAGAACCAGGCGGGAGTCAGTGCCGGAGGCAGATGCCCCTGGTGGATCCCTTCCCACAACAGCTTCAGGGACTGTTTCTGCTGCTCTTTGAGGTAGACGCCCACCGGATGCCCGGTTGCGGCGATGCCATCATAAAAGCTGCGCGGGGCCGCCGCAGAGTATGCGGCCTCCTTGTTCACGATGACCAGCGGCAGGCCAAGTTCCTGCACTCGAAAATAGACGTAGTCGGCAGAAGGCTGATGCATACTGTTGTTATAAGCACGCTTGTCGGCGACGGCGAACCCCCTGGGATCCAGACGAGGTTCCACGCCCCCCATCATCACAATCCTGGCGACTTTGCGCTGCACGAGTTCAGAATCACTCCGCAAGAGTTCGGCCAGATCCACCATGCCCGCGTTGACGACGAATACCGCTGAACGATCGGCAACACGGTCCAATTCTCTTTTGACTAAAGCGAGCCCATCCGGTTCAACCACTGCAAGCGGCCTGAGCAGAGGCGTTTCAACGAACACCCGATGGTCTTTTTCCCGGCCGGCAGTCCCCTTGACATCGACCACACCACTGCCGTCTTTGACTTCAAAATCATAGTCCACCCCAACACCCACCTGCGCGCGGTGCAGGCCGAGATCGTCCAGCACACTTCGAGTAAACTTCGCGCGAATCGTCCGCACGTCGCGGTTGCCGAGGGTCGTCACTGCACACCGAAGGTCGACAAACCCTTGTTGCTGAAGGGA
>JBIKZJ010000521.1:0-4080 GCA_044354755.1 Schlesneria sp.
CCTCGGTTCGCTGTTCCGCCGAGATTGCGTCGGACCTCAACCAGGTCAAACCCCAATTTGAATTGCTGGCCAAAGCGACACTGACCGCGGCAGGCCCCGAGGTGACTCGACCCATCGCCAGCGCCAGTTTTTCGCTCGGCGATGCCGACGGCTTCCTTCCGCTCGAAGGGCTGGTTGATCTGCAGGCCGAGGTGGCTCGACTGAAGAAAGAAGCGGAAAAGCTGCGTGGATTTATCGGAGGCCACGAAAAGAAACTGTCGAATCAGAGTTTCATTGATCGGGCTCCCCCCGAGGTCGTGGTCGAAGTCCGCGAAACCCTGGCAGGACTGCAGAAACAGCTGGGAAGTCTCGAAGCGGCGATTGTGGAACTGTCGGGCGAGGCCTGATTGGGGGTCTCGCCGTTTGGCGATGACAAATTCTGGTCAGTTCTCGTCAGGAGGGGACGGAAAAAACGGATAATCCGTCCCTTCCCGATGACTTAAACCTGGCGCGTTAATTCGGACATCAGCACACCGGCTGCGACGGAAACGTTGAGCGACGGGACGGTTCCTTTATTGGTCAATTTGCAGATCTGATCGCATTTATCCAGCGAAAGTCGACGCAGTCCCAGTTCTTCGTTACCGAGAATCAGCATCCACGAACGATCACGGGGGACCGCACTCACATCCTGTTCCGCGTGTTCAGAAGATCCAAGCAACCAGATTCCTGCCGCTTTCGCCACATTCATGGCCCGTGCCAGATTGGTCGGCTCGCCAAACGGCACGTATTCCAATCCCCCGGCAGCCACATCGTAAACGGTGGCGGTGAGTGGGGCCGAGCGATCCCGCGTCATGACGATCCCCTTAATTCCGAAGAACGAAGCGGTTCGAAAGATCGCACCGACATTATGGGGGTCCTGCAGGCAATCGAGGGCCAGCCAAAGCCCCGGTGCGGATTCGGCATTCGCAAACAATTCTTCGATCAGCAAACCATTTCGTTCCCGGACGGTCGCCTGGGCCGCCCCGGTCCGTTCGAACTTTTGATCCGCGTTGGGTCGGCGGGGCTCTTCTCCCAGATTCGTGCGAATGGGGATGTCATGCTGTTTGGCGAGTGCCACCACATCTCCCCAGGCGGGGGATGGTTTCCCCGCCGGAAGTCGCACATCCACGACATCCTGGGGTCGTGTTTCGAGTGAGGCGAGGACACTATGCGGGTTCTTCAATACCAACGACATGCAAACTCCTTGATCGACGATAAACCAACAAACCGGTTCTGCTGAGAACTCCGTCTGTCAAAAAAACTGTTGCGGGACAGGCCAACATCAGAGGGAATGACGACAGATGCCAGCCGGTGATGTCATGACCGTCGCATCTTACCGTTGCCGTTGACGCAGCACTTCATAAAAAAGAATCCCAGCCGAGACGGCGGCATTCAATGAACTGACCCGTCCCATCACGGGAATCTGGACAAATCGTGTACAGAGTGCCTCGAGTGCCGGTTGAATGCCATGTCCTTCGTTCCCGATCACCAGCACCGTTGCCGGTCGGAAGTTCGTTTTCAAGATCGACTCACTCCCCCGATCCGAGGCCCCCACAATCTGGAATCCCTGATTTCTCAGGGCCAATACCGTCTCGGCCAGATCAACCGTCTGAGCGATCGGAACATAGTTAATGGCACCGGCAGAACTTCGTGCGACGAGACTATTGACCCCCGATTGCTCGCGCGTCCCGATGATCACCCCATCGATACCGAGTACCTCGGCCGAACGGACAATCGCACCAAAATTATACGGATCGTGGATGCGGTCCAGCATCACCAGCAGCGGATTTTCCGGCAATTCTGCCAACAATTCCTGCAGATTACGGTAGGGAAACGGGGGCATGCGTGCGGCCAACCCCTGATGGTCTTCCGAACGGCATTTTTTGGTGATTTCGGCATCGCGCATCAGATCGAAAGGGATGTCTCTTTCGTTGGCCAGTGCCAGGGCTTCGTCGAGGGCATTCGCTTCGCAGCGATCACTGTAGAGGAACTCGAGTACAGGCCAGCGCCCGGCGCGTAAGGTTTCCAGGACGGTATTACGGCCCCAGATCCAGCAGCGATTATGATTCGTCAGCAACGGGGAGTTCAGAGCAGCCATCCTTTTTGTCGATCAACGGACCATCAAAACCTGCGAACAGGACTGCATCACGTGGACCAGAATGCGGGCCGGAATTTTTTGAAGTAGACCACTAGGCCAAGGAGTATCAATCCCGCCAGGAGGATTCCGAATAATGGATTCCAACGCCAGAGATTCCCCAGGATCGAAACCACTCCGAATGCCAGCAGCAGGGCGACTCCTGCATGGAAATTCCAAGCCATCAGTTGTTCCACCAGCAGCAAGGCAAGGGCCGCGAGTAGCAGGATCCGCGAAAATCCGGACCCGGTCGAAATGGCGCGAGTCGGTTCACCACCTGCCAGCGAGGAATCTTCCCACTCGGTCAGATAAGCCGATTCAATCCCCGGAAGCAGGTCGTTTCTTAAATCGTCGACTCGCAGTGCGGCGAGATCACTTTCGAGGGGATCCGTATTCACAGCAAACCAATCCGTTCGATTGGCGGGTGGCCCCAGCACCACCTTGTGAAAGCCACTCGTGCTCGTCGGTTCGGTGACCAGCATCCGACCATCGGTTGAGGGTTGGACTGACTTGCTTTCGCCACCAGGAAGTTGATGACTCGCCGAAAGATTCCCCCCCTTCAAACCGAGAGAGACCTGCAGAGGTTGCCCGACAAGCGCCTCGCGATCTTTCCATCGCCCCCCGACGAGGTAATTGACGGTCTCGTGCATCAGTGGGATCAGGCTATGTCCCCAGACGGCCCAGGTACTCCACTCGCGATCGACCGATGTCGTGATCAGCACCACGCGACCACGGCCTGAGGGGGCCTCGAGGATGGCAGGATCACCGGTACGAAACCGCAAGGCGACTCGGGCCCCGCGTTGTTCATCGACCGTGGATTGAACGTAAACAAAAGTTCGCGTCAGTTCGAGGCCGACCCCGGTATTCCCTTGAAAGGGACGAACGATTGGGTGGCCGAAATCCTCGACCTCGAATTCGAAGGATTCTTCTTTTTTGCGGGAATCACCGATTCGTTCCCCCAGCTTTCCCGGCAGAATCGGGGCTTTGTCGCGGTGCAGAATCTGGTTGTAATTGTCGGCGCGGACCTGATCACCCAGGCAAAACACGACACCGCCACCCGCGTCGAGGTAGCTGCGGAGCACTTCCGCTTCGCGATCGGTGAACATCGCCACATTACAGAGAAACACACAGTCAAATCGACCCAGATCGGTCCCCAGCAATTCGCTCTCGCGAATGACCGTCGGCCGCATCGAGCCTGACAAGACTCCGCCGGGTAATTCCGGGGCGAGTGCCAGTTTCAGGAAGTCGGTCGCGTTTCCCATCGGTTCACCTGACGGTTTGCCATTGACCAGCAGGATCTGCAATTCCTCTCGGACGGGTATCGCCAGTCGTCGTGCGTCATCGACGGGCAATCGATCCGGGGTCACACGGACTTCGACCCGATGTTCCCCCGCACTGAAGCTCGGTGAAAAGTCGACGGTGATATCTTGCCCGGCAGGAAGATCGACTCGTTTGGTATCTGCCAGCCGGCCATCCAGCACCATTTCCACCAATTGATCGCTGGCTCCGGTCTGGCTGAAATTTTTGATCGAGGCGGAAACCCGGACCGGCCGACCGGACAAAACAAAGGGGTCCTCCTGACGAAGGGAGGTGACGGCGAGGTTGGTGGCATTGGGCTCACCGACATCCAGCCAGACGATTTTGGCCCGTTCCGAAACCTTTTTCAGCTCTTGCCGGATTCGAACGGTCTCGGCAGTCTCCCCGGGAGCCCAGGTCGCCAGCTGCAGATCGGTAATGAAATAGACTTCTTTTTGGGTCAGATCCGGGGCCAACCCCAGCAGGTCTTCGACCTCTTTCAGGGCCAGTGACGCATCGACCCGCTCGTCATGCAGGGTGAGCTGATCGATTTCGTCGAGCACCGCCGCTGTCTGATAAGCGGGTCGGCGGATGATCACCCGCGGCAGTGAATCGCTGATCCGCACCAGGTT
>JBIKZJ010000522.1:0-4077 GCA_044354755.1 Schlesneria sp.
TACTCACCTGCCATTGGATCGTCGGTGCCGGATCACCCGTGGCGACCACCGTAAAGCTGGCCGTCGCTCCGGCGAGCACCGAGACATTCACAGGTTGCGTCGAAATCACAGGTGCCGAACCGATCGTATTGACGATTGTCCCGCTGGCATCCTGGTAGTTCCCTGATGGATCATGGAATGTCCAGGTATCGGTTGTGATGCCCGCATTCGTATGTGTCGTCCCACTCAGCACCAAGCCGCTCAGTATCGAACCATCGACACCATAAACCGTTCCGGTTGCCGTATGAGCCGCACCGTCGTAGGCGACCGAGTAGCTGCTCACGCTAATCGTCGCAATTGCTTGATCGACGTTTTGCGTCAGTGCGCTCGCCTCGCTGCCATCGAGCGTGGTATCGCCCGAATAGGTTGCCGTAATCTGGTGGTTACCTGCGGCCAACATCGCAGGCAGGCTGATGGTCGCTTGACCACTGGCGAGTATGACAGGAGTCCCATAGGAAACCCCATCGACCAGGAACTGTACGGTCCCGGTCGCGGTCGCCGTCGCATCGACAGTGTTCGTAACATGGGCGGTAATACTGGCCGATTGACCGTAAACCGAGGATGAGGCCGAAGTCGACAGCAGCGTTTGCGACGCAACCCCCTGCACATTCACCTGCATCGTTTGTGTATTCCCGCCGATCACGTTCGAAAAACCGCTGCTGTAAATCGCCGTGATCGTGTGCAGGCCTCGCGTCAGGGTTGAGCTCGAGAAACTCGCCAAACCACTGCTATCACAACTGACAGCAGCCCCCGCATTCACCCCATCTACCTGGAACTGGATCGTTCCCAGAGCGGCTGGAAGGTAGCCGACCGACTGAGTTGTCTGCGGATCGGACCCCGGAACTTCTGCGTACATCTGGGTCGATCCCGAAAACGTGACGGTCTCTCCATGTGCGGGACTGAAACTGGTTGCTGTCAGGTTCGTCGTGGTATGGGCTGCGATAATTTGCAGCGTTCCCTCGACAACCACGATCTCGTAATTTTCTGCACTCGCCCCACTGGCCCCGAGTGTCGCGCTGGAAGGGAGCACCCCATTCATTGTCGACATATGATCTTTCAGCAACTGCAACGCGTCTGCCGGGCTCGACGAGATCAATTCTGTGATCAGCGATCCATCTGTGCCGCCGGCGGCCAGGACCGGATGGCTTGAAAGCGAACTGACATCCTCACCATTCAGGAAGCCCGAGAAGGTGCTACTCAGTTGTGCGGGACCCAGACCGACATACCAAGTGGCATCTCCCACCGTCAGCGTCAGTGTCTGCTTCGTGATCGTCAGCGTTCCCGTCTCGTAGCTGATCGTGTAGTTCGGAGCAATCGCGTCCGCAGGAACCAGGCTCACCGTCCCCGCATTTCTGTTGGCCGAACTGGGGATGATGATCGCGGGACGTGTCAAACTGGTCACGTTATCGCCGTTGACCAGCCCCTGATAGGTCAAGCCAAAGTCCGGGGTCCCCTCCAAACGAGAAATCGTATAACTATTCGCCACGATCGTCAGCGGTGCCGGGGTGATCCTCAGCGTCGATGAGTAGGTCATGATGTGATAGTTCGGATCCGCTGCCGTGATGCCGAGATAGTAGGCTCCCACATCGCTCGTCGCGGCAGCCGTCGTCAATACGGGCGAAGTCTGCAGCGAGGCTGCGGTATCGCTCCCAATCAGACCACTGATGGTGTACGTCAGTGCCGGCAGCGTACCACCGTAGACCATGGTTTGTTCATCGGCCGTGATCGTCAGCGGAGCCTTCGTGATCGTGAGTTGTCCCGGTACATACACCACAGTGTAGTTCGGGTCACTCAGACCGCTCGCCGTGATGCTGTAGGTCCCGACGTTGGTCAGTGGATCAACGGTATGCAGTACCGGTAGCTGCGTCAGCACGCTGGCGGTATCCGCACCGACAAATCCCGTGAGAGTATAAGTCAGGCTTGGTAGAGCGGCCCCATAGACCGCAGACTGATTGTCGATGGTCACCGTGAGCGTTGCCTGGGCGACGTGGAACGTGACATCTACCGGGGTCGCGGCTGCGATCTGATCAGTACCCGCTTGAGTCGCCTCGATCGTGATCGTCCCTGCACCCGTGATGGTCAGTACTCCAGCGGTGATGCTCGCCGGTCCCGAGACGACCGAGTAGCTCACCGGCAAGCCGAAGGTGCTGGTTCCGGTCAGCGCGAACGGTGCCGCACCATAGGTCGTATCGCTGATCGAGCCAAAGCTGATCGCCTGGCTGGCCGCTTGGATGACAACCTGGACATCACTCGATGTGCTGGAACTGAACGCGACACCATCGATTGTTTCGGCCCCGTACACGACGTGGATGGCGTGGGTGCCAACCGTCAGTGCCGAAGTCGTGAGGCTGGCCGTGCCGTCGGACTCGAGCGATCGCATTCCCAGCAACGTCGCTCCGTCGTAGAAGCTGACCATCCCGGACACTCCGGTCGCATCCTGCCTGGTCACTGCGGTTGTCAACGTGACCGGGCTGAGTGCCGTGGCGGTGGCCACACTGGCATTGACCGTCGTCGTCGTCCCCATGACGGTATTGTCGATGGTCCCCACGCCGACACTGAACAGCGTGAGCGCGTTGTCTGGATTCGAAAGCTCGAGCTTGAATTGCTTGCCAGCCTGATTGCTGGTTCCCGGTGCAATCGGTACGCGGATCGTCTTGTAGGTCGAATCCCCTGCGGCCCAGGTGAGTCTTCCCGTGACCGGTGTGTAATCCCCGTTGGCCGCTGTGGCCGTGTCGTCCATCGTGGCGTAACTGACGCTCATGGGGAGCAGCGGCGAGGCGTCACCGGTCACCGAAACTTCGAAGTCCAGGTAGTTGTTCTGTCCCGCACCGACCGAGTCGTGCGTGCTCAGAACGGAAAGGATCGGAGGGAGCAGGTTACCGATGGTGGTCGTTTCCGCCTCGTTGGTAAGCTGTTCAATGGTGTACGTCGCTGCCAACGCGTTGATCCCGTTCGCATCATCGACCGGCAGTCCGGCCGCTTGTGTCAGCTTGGTGGCGATGGTCCCATTGGCCAGAGTCTGAAAGGCCGCAGTCCGCTGCAGGAATGCCAGATTTCCGGGTGCGGAAGCGGCCGAGGGGTCCTGATTTTCCAAGTTGTTGATCCCGAGCACGATTCGCGCAATGATTCCTGCCGCAGGGTTACTGAGCGAAGAATCGATGCTCAGCCCCGCAGCCGTTGCGGTCGTCTGAATCAGGCTCGCGACGACCATGGGGTCGCTGAGGTCCACCTCGACGCTGCTATTCTGCAGCAAGTCCACCAGAGCCTTAAATCCATGACTCATCAGGCTGGATAGGGTGATATTGCTGGGCTTATCCGGCAATCCCATCAGCAAAGCGGCCATTTCGTGGATGAGCAAGTAGGTTTTGACTTCGGCGGCAAACGCGAGACTCGCCTTGGTGTCCCCTGCCAGTGCATCCTCCATCGTCCCGGCGGCATTGACATCATAGTGCGTGTAAGTCCCCGCTCCCTCGATCGAATCAGGGTCACCTGGCGTTCCGGGGATTCCCAGACCGGTATCCACGATCGAAATCGCGTTAGACTCAGACACGCCATAATTCACCACCAGTGTATTGACCAGGGTCGTGAGTGGACTGAGCACATCGGCTGTCGCCACCGCCGTAAAGATCGCATCGTTGTACAGTCCAGTGGCAGTGTTCGTACCGCCGTAACCGACCAGTTGTCCCGTGGGGTTCTCGGGGAGTTGCAGCGTGAAACCTCCTGCGGCATCGGTGATTGCGGTCAGGTTCGGATCCTGAACAAACAGGCCTGTGGGGTCGTAATAGGCGGTCGCATCGGAAACGGAGTAGTTAAAGAAATTCTTAATCTTCTTGCCAACCCTCTTCAGGGTTTTGATCGCTCGTTTCCCAGCAGCGTTGATATCGTTTCCAATCGATTCAAAGGTGTCGGCAATCAGTTTGGCTCCCGCGATCAATTTCTTCGAAGCCTCGTGGTAGGCCGCGGTGAAGGCTTCTTTTGTCGCCTTCCAGGCCTGAGTCAGGTCCTGAACCATTGCCTCAAACGCTTCGCCGATAACAT
>JBIKZJ010000523.1:0-4074 GCA_044354755.1 Schlesneria sp.
CTGTCTGTGACCCGACAGTACTCTCTAATCGGGGAGTCCTGCCAAATTCTCCTGTCACCAAAATCAACGTTTTCTTGTTCATTCCCCGTTGATGAACATCTTCAATCAACGCAGTGACCGCCTGATCGTAAATCGGCAAACGGACCTTGAGATCATCCCAAATATGGCAATTGACCGCATGGGAATCCCAGTTGTAGGTCCCCTGTTTCAATTGGGTGACCCCAGATTGATACGGATTTTCCATCACCACGGTGACGAAATTCACCCCCGCCTCCACCAGACGACGAGCCATCAATGCACGTTGCCCCCAGCAATGCCGACCATAACGGTCGCGAACGGTATCGGTTTCCAGCGACAAATCAAAGGCCTTTTTGGCCCGGTCGCTAGTCAAAATGTTGACCGCCCGCTGCTGATAACGATCCATCGAATCCATCAAACGCGAAGCATCAATCTGCCGCTCGATCCGATCGAGACTCCCCAGCAGCGACATCCGATCACCGAGCCGTTGTTCGACTGCAGGGATTGGACTGATGTTCGGGACCACAAAGTTTGGTGCTGTCGGATCCCCTTCGACATTAAACGGCGTATACGCCGGTCCGAGATACGCCGCTCCCTGCGCAAAGACATCGTTAATTCGCCCCCCCGGATTCAGGGAAACATAATTCGGAATCCCGTTATGAATATGATCACGACATTTAGCGACGACGGACCCCGTGGCCGGTGCATCGTTGACGGTATCGACAGGGGTCAACGGAATTCGCCCCGTCATCAGCCGCTTGTGACCACCACCGTGGTCGGCAAACGTATGCGACACCGATCGGACCACGGAAAATCGATCTGCCATCGCGGCATGTCGCGGCATCAGTTCACAAACATCAAGCCCGGCGACATTGGTCGAAATCGGATGAAACGCCCCCCGATATTCGACCGGGGCATTTGGCTTCATATCATACATGTCCATGTGCGGTGGGCCACCCGGCAACCACACAAAAATCACCGAGGTTTCGTGATCGACCTTGGATCCGATTTCGGCGGCCTGGGACCGCAAGCGAAACAAATCAGGCAGGGCCAGTCCCCCCGCTCCCAATACCCCCGCCGCAAGAAATTCCCGTCGATTCACAGGACCTGCACAAATTCGTCGTTCGGTTTTCATGGCAACCTATCCGATACCGGGACTGAAACAGGACCGAAACTACTCGTACGGCAAACGTTACAGCAAACTGCCACATCACTTACGGCAAACCGTCGTAGCAAACAGCTCGACCCTGCCGAAAAAGCTGCCTCGCCGGCAAAACGCATCCAATGGATTCTATATGATCGGCAGAATGTCTGCCAAGCGGAACCCCTTTTGATCTCGACAATCTTCTCACGGGATTTTCGTTCCCGCGGTTTTTTCGGTCGATGATTCCCGGCAAAATTTTGCGAGCGTTTGCCAGAATCCCAGTCATCGCCCCAAATTCTGCAGAGTCGACTACACCGATTTTCCGGAACCCGCTAATCTCGTCCCGAAACCTTCCCCGTTCTCCTTATCCATCTTACCCCATTCCTGACGAAAGGGACTCTCATGATCGTCGACCACATTAAAAATCATGCAAAATACATGCATCTTCCCCACCGGATCCTGCGAGCCATCGAATATCTCGCCAGTACCGATTTCACGTTTGTCGAAAATGGCCAATATGAACTCGACGGCAAGAATCTCGTCAGTATCGTCAATCGATACAAAACCAAACTCCCCGAACAGGCCGTTTGGGAATCCCATCGAAAATATATCGACGTACAGTTCATGGCGGGAGGAAGCGAACGAGTCGGACATATTTCGCTCGCAAACGCTCCCGCCATCAAAAGCCCCTACGCCAGCGAAAAAGATGTCATTTTCTATGAACCGGGGACCGAATACTTCGAAGCCCCGATGGGCACGTTCATGATCTTTTACCCCGAGGACATCCATGCCCCCTCGTTGGCCTTGGGGACACCCCCAACCCCTACCGAAGTGGTCAAAGTGGTTGTGAAAGTCGCGGTATAAGCGTCGTGAAAAACAGGGACAGGCACCTCGTACTCAGTATCATTCAAATGGATTTTTGATTTTGGTCGGAGCCAGTCCCCGTTTTTCATGGTCTATCAAAAAACGGGGACTGGCTCCTCGCACTGAATATCATCCAATCGTTTTTTGATTGCGGTCTGAGCCGGACCCGGGTTTTCAACAGACGGTTAAGCCCAAACATCTTCCGGATCGACAGACTCCGTCAGGAACAGGGTCTCGGCGGCGACAAACGCTCAATCTGCTGCAGCGCATCGATCAAATGATCAATGTCACTCGTCGTATTGTACAGGTGGCACGAGACGCGCAGGAACGCCTGCCCGAAATACTCGGTCACCGGAATTTCAATACGAAATTGATTTAACAGCGCGGCCTGCAGCGGATGCATGGCGTTCGGTTTGGCTTTTTTGTAATCACTCGACGGCAACGGAATCGCCACCATCGAACCGAACCAGTCGGGTGAATCGGGTAACCAATCGGCGAGCCCAAACAATTGCTCGATGCGAGCACGAGCGGTTCGGGCCAGTTGATGCGTCGACTCACGAAAGCCCTCTAACCCGACTTGCTCAAGAAACTCGATCGCCGCAGGAACCGCCAGAAAAGGAGCGGGATCGCGTGTCCCCAGCCAATTCAACTGATCCTGCCAGCGTTCCGGCCGCCCCCCCAGGCTACGCCCCCAACTGGTCATGTGCGGTTTCATCCGCGACTGCCAGGACCGTTTGACGTACAAGAACCCGGCACCACACGGGGCACTCAACCATTTATGCAAGCTGGCACAATAGAAATCACAGTCGATACCACGCAAGTTGATCTCGCGCATGCCAATCGCATGCGGCCCATCAATGCAAACAGGAACCCCCCGTTCGCGCGCGCGACGACAAATCTCGGCCACGGGAAAAATCACCGCTGAGGGGGAGGTGATATGGCTGACCACAATCAGCCGGGTTCGCTCCGTCACGCACGCCATGATCGGCTCGACAATATCGGCCGTCGACCGAAATTGGCCCGATCCCCGCGAGGAATGTTCACTGTCCCCCACTTCTGGAACCGCCGCTCCAAGTCGGGCGGTCACCACCCGAGCCCCCGCCGCCTCACAACGCTGTCGCCAGATTCGGAAAACGGCGCCATATTCATGATCATTTAAGAGAACTTCGTCCCCCGACTTCAGCTCCAGACTCGCGGCCACCACATTCATGGCCACCGTGGCATTATCGACAAAGACCATGTCGCGGGAATCGGCGCCCACAAACCGCGCAAGAGACTGCATGGCCTGATCGATTGCAGGCTCCATCTGACGTAAATAAAAATCCATCGGCTGACGTTCCAGTCGACGCGACCACTCTTCACGACTTTCTTGAACGACGCGCGGAGCCGGACCGAACGAACCATGATTCAGATAGGTCACGTCCTCGGGAATCGACCAGGCAGAGCGCGGTGGCGGTGTAAATTCCAACGGAGTTCCTCTTTGAGCTTCGGGTGATGATCTCTGAATTATTCGTGCGAGTGCATCGCATCCGGGAACTGACCTTCACGAACTTCTTGCAGGTACTGGGTGGTCGCGGCCAGCGCCACCTGATGCAGGTCGGCATACCGTTTGAGAAACTTAGGCTGGAACCCCTCAGTCAGCCCCAGCATGTCGTAACTGACCAAGACCTGGCCATCGCAATCGGGACCAGCACCAATCCCAATGGTGGGAATCGACAGTTCTTTCGTGATCCGGGCCGCAATCCCTCGTGGAATCAGCTCGAGGACAATCCCAAACGCACCCGCCGCTTCGGCCGCTTTGGCATCGCTGATCAAGGTGGTTTCATCCCGCTGAACTTTCGACATTCCCCCCAGCTTTTTGACCGATTGAGGCCGCATGCCAATATGCGCCATCACCGGCAGGTCGGCGGCGGCCAGTGCCCGAATCGTCTCGGCCTGCTGAATTCCCCCTTCCAGTTTTACCGCAGCAGCACCCGTTTCTTTCAGGATTCGCCCCGCATTTTCCACCGCCTGATGGGGGCTCACCTGATATGACATGAAAGGCATGT
>JBIKZJ010000151.1:0-13368 GCA_044354755.1 Schlesneria sp.
AGTCGCTCTCTTCGACGTATCGCCGCAGCGCATCACGGCACATCGCTCCTTCGTAGATTCCGAGATAGAGTGGGTGTTTTTCACTGACAACCGATTTGCCGAGCAGTGTTGCGCACATGGGGATCGTGTTTTTTTCCGCGAATTTGACGAGTTCGTCTGCCAGGCCGAAGCGGTGGATTTCGACTCCCGCAATGATCACGGGCTTTTTGCAGGCATTGATCGTCCGCTGTGCCTCGGTCAGCGATTCCTTGAGGGCATCGACATCACTTGTGAAGGTTTCGGTTTGGGGGACGTGCGGATAGGGGCAGCGGGCATGCACCCGGTCACGCGGCAACTCCAGATAGACCGGGCGTTTAAAACGGACCGCAGCTTCCAGGCAACGATCAATTTCTCGAAACGCGGTCAGAGGATCATCGAGTGCGGCACTGGCCACCGTGATCTTTTCAAACACCTCTCGCTGGGTATTGAAATCCCGTACCCGATGATGCAGTAGAGGATTTGATCGCCGCTCGTCGACCCCAGGAGCGCCGCTGATGACCACGACGGCTGATTTTTCGGCAAAGGCACCCGCGATGGAATTACAGAGACTCAGCCCCCCCACACAGTAGGTGACGCAAACGGCACCCATTCCCTGGATGCGCGCATATCCGTCAGCGGCATAGCCCGCACAGTCTTCTCGCGTACAGCCAATGACCCGAATCGGGCTTTCCTCGAGCATTCCATAGAACTGAAGCACAAAGTCGCCGGGTATCCCGAAAATGTCCGTCAGGCCATAATCCTGCAGTCGTTGAATGAGATAGCTGCCGATGGTCAAATCGGGGGCGATTTTCGCGATGGGCTTGGCTTCTGATTTTGCTGAAGTCGATTTGCGTGCCATGTCGTTCCCTCGGTCGAGATATGATAAGTTAGAGGTTGGTCGAAATTCCGTAACCCGAGATCAGTATTGACGGGTTGAATCCAGATCGCAAGACGTATTGAAAGAGACTTTACCGATGCTGCTTCCTGAATGGTCCGAGCGAAGGTCCGCTGTGATTGGCATGCTGCATGCCATGGCCTTGCCAGGAGCCCCGACTTATGGTGGCGACTTGGCACGGGTGAGAAAAGCCTTGCTGGACGACGCGGAAGCGTTGGTCGCTGGGGGTGTGGATGGGTTGATGCTGGAAAATTTTGGGGACTCACCCTTTTATCCCGACCGGGTTCCTGCGATGACCGTGGCGGCCCTCACGGCACTGGCGACAGAAGTCCGGCGTTGTTTCGCGGTTCCCTTGGGAATTAATGTGCTGAGAAACGACGGCCGCAGCGCGCTGGCCGTCGCCGTGGCGTGTGGTGCCTCGTTTATTCGGGTGAATATCCTTTGTGGGGCACGGGTGGCTGATCAGGGATTGCTGCAGGGAATTGCGCATGAGCTGCTGCGTGATCGAGCCACTTTACAGGCCCAGGGGATCCAGATCTGGGCGGATGTCGATGTCAAGCATTCGGCGGCACTCGCCGCGAGGTCGCTTCGCGATGAGGTACGGGACTTGATTGAACGGGGGATGGCCGATGCGGTGATTGTCTCGGGGTCAGCGACGGGGTCCCCGATTGATCTGGAAACACTTCTAACCGTTCGAGACGCCGCGAGGGGTACTCCGGTGCTGATTGGGAGTGGGGTGATGGCAGAGAGTCTTGGCCAGCTGGTTCCGTTTGCGGAGGGATTGATTGTCGGTTCCAGTCTGAAGCGAGAGGGACTCGCCAAAAATTCGGTCGACATCGATCGCGTTCGCAGCTTGGTGGCAGCGGTCCATCGTCAATCCGATTGAGATCTGAGCGGGTCAGCCGTCAACGGCCAGCCCTTTTTCCACTCGGATTCGTCGGACTTCGGCCAGGGCCAGATCGATCAGTTCGCCATTTTGTTCGAGGGCGCGAAACTCCAGCCAGGTCACAAACAGATTTGTGGCAATCGTGAAGAGTGCAAACAGAAGGTGAATCGTACTTGCAGAAAATCCCCCCCAGCCTTTTGAGAGCATGGGGGACGCGGGATCGGCTGCGGCACCGAAGGCCCCGGTGAAAATGAGCGTGGCAAAACAGAGGACCATGAAGGGGATGGTGCGATACTTGATCTGTTGACTTCTGGTATGCAGGGCGGGGTCAAGACGGTATGCGGCAGAGGTTTCTTCGATCCAGCGCCCTGTTCCCATGAAATAGGTGAGCACAATCGCGTGGACAAGTGTCGCGAAGACCAAAGCGGCGAGTGCCGCCAGAAAATGATATTGCACACCCGTCTGAACTGCTTCAGAACGGACCTTCGGGTCATCGATGACAAGTCCCAACCCCATCGCGACCAAGAGCGATGCGGCACTGAGAAACGCCAGAGGCAAAAAGATTCGGACCACGTTGAGTTCCCGTTTTTTCCGGTGACGTTGATTTCAAGCCTGAGTTTCCGGTGACCGGAGTTTCGGGCCTGACAACCATGACTGCTTCCGTTTTTGACCAAACGCCGGTCGAGTTCGTCGGACGACCCAGATGACGAGCGGGGGTCAGCGGCGTTCGTTCAGCCGTTGGCGAATGTAGTCAGCCCGAGCGACATTTCGATCCACCGTTTCCAGTTTTTCATGACGAATTTTTTGCAGGTGTGCAGGCTGGGTATGCACGAACAGTTCGTTGATCAACGGGATTTCCATGTCGTCGATTAAACCGAGATTGATTCCGAGTCGTACGCTCGACAGCAAATCCATGGTTTCTTCCGAGCTGATTGTCCTGGCCGTTTTCAAGATTCCGTAGGCACGTGACACCTGGTCGTGCAGACCTCGCCGATTTTTGCTGACGAGTTCCTGTCGCACGCGGCGTTCGTATAAGACGATATTGGGAACGACATCTTTAATTGTCCGAATCAACTGTTCTTCACTTTTTCCCAGGGTAACCTGATTAGAAATTTGGTAAAAATCTCCCATCGCCTGGCTTCCCTCGCCATACAATCCGCGTACGGCGAGGTTGATTTTCTGCAGGGCCTGAAAGACTTTTGAGATTTCCTTGGTGTGGACCAAGCCAGGGAGATGCATGAGAACGCTGACGCGAATCCCTGTGCCGCAATTGGTTGGACAAGCGGTCAGGTATCCGAGTCGGTCGCTGAAGGCGTAGGTTCGATCTGCTTCGATTGCGTCGTCAATGGCATTGATTTCCTGCCAGCAATCATCGAGTGCGAAACCACTTCTCAGGACTTGAATGCGCAGATGATCTTCTTCGTTGATCATGATGCTGACATTTTCTTCGTCGCTGATTCCGACTCCTCGTTGGCCATGGCTTTCGGAATGTTCTCGGCTAATGAGTTGTCGCTCGACCAGCATTTGCCGATCGAGTAACTCTAATCCACTGACAACGATGTAATTCAGCTTTCGCCCTGCGGGCTGTTTTGCCAGCTGAGTTTTGAGCAGTTCTTCCACTTCGGCTCGTACGCTGTCGTCAGCCCGGCTTGGGAATGGGAATTGGGCTAAGTTGCGTGCCAGTCGAATGCGGCTGGACATGACGATGTCCGAATCAGGACCTGTCGCTTTCAGCCATTCACCACTCGTGCGTGTCAAGGACTCGAGGTCCACATCAATTCCTTCTCAGAAATACTTGCGGGATGAAACCAGATTTGTTGGACCGAGCCTGAGGCTTCTGACTCTCGGGGATGACCGCGATGGAACGTGATCAGGGGATGTCATCCGCTTGGGTTGGGGGAGCGGTTTGATGTTCCATTTCTTCCATTTCGCGGATCGAGTCACGCACACGAGCCGCGTCTTCGTAACGTTCTTCTTCGATACAGATTCGCAATTCATTGCGGAGTTTGATTAACTGAAACTGCAATTGGCTTGCCTGGGGTGACCTGACGGGAACCTTGCCCAAATGCGTGGTGTCACCATGAATATTTTCAAGTAATGGTAAAATTTCGTCTTCAAACACAACGTAGTCATGAGGGCAACCCAAGCGTCCCTGCGATCGAAACTCTTTAAACGCCATGCCGCAGTTTGGGCACGTCTTTTGATCAAGCTCTTCCAGCGAGGGTTCTTCAGTCTCGTTCTCGAGCAGAGGACTTCCGTCCCCTTTTCCTGCTTGAGAATGGCTCAGGTAATCTTTCGCACACCCCTCGCAGAGGTGGATTGCCTGGACCTCGCCTTGGCGTAATTCGGTAATGTGCAACACTGCTGGCTTGGAACAACGTCCGCATTTCATGACTGACACGTGAATCTGGAGGGAAAAGGGAAGTCAAACCTGAATGATTCTAGGTGCGAATCACCGGAAAGGAAAGCACAGTTCATCACACTCGCTGCCGCTTTGTCTGGAGGTGGAAATTCCACTGTGGAAGTCCGTTGTGAAAGTCGGCTATGAATAAGGGCGAACTCGTTTGCGGTACAAGGAAACCTCGTTTCCGTCGCAGTTGTAGCGGATATCATCCATGAATGCTCGCATTAACATGATTCCTCGTCCAAAGGGTCGAGCGAGATTTTCCGGATCCGTCGGGTCGGGAAGGGTCTGCGGGTCAAATCCCTTTCCTTCATCACGAATCACGACGGTGACTTCCTGGGAATTCAATCGAAGGCTGAGGAAAATTCGTCGCTCGATCCACGGACTTGTTGAGCGCCGATATTCCGCCAGATCATAGAACGCTTGATGGTCGCTTTCTTTCAATTCTGAGCTGACTTCCAGATTCCCGTGGTACATCGCATTCAATAACGCCTCTTCAAATGCGGTTCCGGCCCGCATTCGTTCGGATCGGTTGAGGCCCCAGGCATTCGAGAGAATCGATTGCAGATGACGCGAGGCGGCCATCAGCAACGGGACTTGGTTTTCGAGCACGAACTCTTCGGAATGGTCGACGAGCCGATTCATCAGTTCTGAGTGCCGGCGAATTTCCTGCAGCGAGTTCAGCACTCGGTGAACGGTTTCCACCAGCATGGGGGTCAAGGACCGTTTCGGAACATAGCTTGAAGCACCCGATTGCAGGGCTTGCACCGCGATTTCCTCGCTCCCTTTTGAAGTCATCATGATGATGGGGACGTGAGAATCGCTTTTTCTCAGCGATTCGATCAATTCGAACCCATTCATTTCCGGCATTTGTAAATCGGTAATGACGACATGCGGCGACGAAGATTTCATTTCCAGCAATGCTGTTTTGCCGTCACAGGCTTCGACCACGACCCAACCGGGTTCCTGTTTCAATAACCCGATTACCAGCTTTCTGTCGACGTGCGAATCGTCAACCACAAGGATGGTCGTCATCTGAGATTCTCGTTCATGGACTTAGAGATCGGAAGTTTCTGGAAAATCGCAAACAAACGGTTCTTGGCATTCCACTTTCAGACGCTCCTTCAAGGATTCAAAAAGAGGATACGGTTCGATCCCATCCGCGTGAAGTGTCAGCAGCAATTCGTTATTCTCATTTTGTTAAATGACAGCGACAACCTGTCGCCTCACCACCATCCAAGAAGCAGGAAATCTCATCATGCCGACACTGAAACAGCGACTGAATTCCGGCGAGTTTGTCCGGATTTGTGGAGTTGGCAGAATGTGTCATCACAACCTGATTCATGTCCTCGGTATGAACGGCGGATTTCATGGCCTTTGGTTTGATTTAGAACACGTTGGGTTTTCGTCTCAGGAATTGGAAATCGCCACCATGGCCGCCCGCGAACATGGTCTGGACACATTCTGCCGCGTTGCGCCGACCGACTATGCGACCGTGACCCGGTGTCTTGAGGCGGGATCCAGCGGTGTTATGGCGGCGCAGATCTTCACTGCCGCGCAGGCGGAAGAATTTGTCAGGTGGTCAAAATTCGCCCCACGGGGTTGGCGGGGTCTGAATACCGGGGGTTGGGATGCGAAGTTCACCCTCATTCCTGCCGCCGAGTACACGCGGAAGGCGAATGAAGAAACATTTGTCGCGATCCAGATCGAAACACTCTCGGCAGTGGATCAATGTGAAGCCATCGCCGCCATAGACGGTGTGGATGCGTTGTTTGTAGGCCCTTCGGATTTGAGTCAGAGTCTCGGCGTGACGGGGCAGTTCTTTCATGAAAAATGTCTGGCGGCCATTGATCAGGTTGCCCTCGCTTGTCGGAATACGGGAAAACCTTGGGCTGCCGTCACGTTTAATCCCGAGCATGCCGCAATGCTGATGGAAAAGGGTTGCAGAATGCTTTCACCGACAAATGATGTTCGAATTGCCGTAGCGGGCGTCAATTCGGTGAAAAAGGATTTCGCGGAATTGTTTTCCAAGACAATCTGAATCGATTCTCAGGCGAATGGGGAAGCGATCCGTCTGGATGGATTGTGCCAGGATTGGCGACAAAAAACAGGTTTTGGCAGCAGAAAAGCCAAAGGCCAGGTGGGGGAAATGATCCCCTCCTGGCCTGACTTTTAGGATTTAGCCTGCATGATTTCGGCTGTTCAGGCTTCGGCGGCAGGTTCGCGTGTCGTGGGAATCCGGTCGTCGACCTCATACGCCAAACCGAAGAAACGGAGTGTTTTAATCGACCACCATGTTGGGTCGAGTTCCCACCAGCGATGCCCTGCGAGAGCGACATGGGGGTGCGCGTGGTGATTGTTATGCCAGCCTTCACCGTAAGCCCAGATTGCAACCCACCACAAATTGCGGCTTTCATCGCGCACATCGTAGTTGCGATAACCCCAGAGGTGCGTGGCAGAATTCACGAACCAAGTTCCATGGTAAACCATGACCATTCGTACACACAGTCCCCACAACAGCATGGCTGGACCACCGATCGCATAGAGGGCAATACCGGACGCAACCAACCAAAGGAAATAGGTTTTCTCGAAGAATTGAATCATGGGATCATTGAGCAGATCAGGAGTGTACTTTTTGTAGAGTGTTTCCTGTTCCTCTTTTGTTCGACGGATAAACATCCACGTTAAATGAGACCAGATGGCGCTGATCAGCGGCGAATGCGGATCACCCGCTTGATCAGACCGATGGTGATGCAGGCGATGCGTGGCAGTCCAAGCCAAGGGTGAGCCTTCTCCCGAAAGTGCCCCGGCAAGCAGCGTGACAAACCGGATCGGGCTGACCAGCTTGAATGATTTGTGCGAAAGGAATCGGTGGTAACCCAGGCAGATTCCGATGCTTGCCGTAAACCAATGCAAGACAACGCAAGTTGCCAGAGACTCCCAGTTGAAGAAGAAAGGAGCGGCGAGCGCTCCGGCGTGCATTCCCACCATCCAGGCCAAAACGACCCAGTCGATGCGGCCAAGCGTCAATCGCTCGGGAAGCCATGGCTCCCAGGCAGGATGCCCTGCCGCAGTCGAGGAGAGATTTTCACTATTGGCACCACTCGTAGCGTGGTGCGTTTTGTGATGGGCGCGAGCAGACTTCAGTTTTTCCGATGTGGTACGTTCAGGAGAGACGGTTGACACGGGTTCCTCCAAATCACTGATTTAAAAAAAGCAATCGTAGCGAATCCATTCGCATTTCCAGGAAGTGAGACCTAAGCCACACCCCCCGATGACGATGGCTATCTTAATCCAACATCGAAAATCGTGTGTCAGCCCTCCGTCATCTCACTGTCAAACTTCTGTCAAACTTCGCCATCTCGGAAAAGTCGGAAAATGGCGAAAATTGGATTCTTGCCGTTGAAAACGCTCTGAAATCCTGCAGAACAGCGGATATCAGTCGCCACGACGCGTTTTTTCTCACTCAACTCGTTTTTTCCTGGTTCTCACCAACCAGACAGATGTCTACCCTTAAAAATCAGCAGAATCGAATTTTTGGGTAAAGAACGGAATACGTGCCGGTTTTTCGGACTCTTTTCTCCGGGGCAATATATTCTGCAAGAAAACTTCACTTATTCAACCTATATTCACCAGACTTCCCAATGGGTAAAGGTTTAGCTTTTCTCAAGTTTTTCTGGATATGACGCACGCAGAGGAATCTGTTGGGAAACTCTCAGGTTTGGGTCGACACTGATGAGACCTTCAGAGGCCCCGGTTGTTGTTGGACGACTCGGGGTGATTACGAGTCAAATTTGATTTTACTGTGTCACGTTGTTTTGGATCGTTATCGTTGAAAACTGGTGGTGGCTGGCGGATACGCCTTGCTGCACATTCGAGGAAAATTCCAATGGGTATGCTCGACCTGTTTCGTGAGTGGCAAAAAAAAGTTGACTCCCGTTTACGCCCACGGCGTCGCAAGGGAATTTTCCGATCAGAAGAGTTGGAATCGCGGCGCATGCTCTCTGCGGTACTTATCGGGACCGTTCTGACCGTCGATTCGACTCCCGGTCCCGATATCATCGGGATTCGGCAGGATTCCACGGGTGTCAGGGTGACCGAAAATGGTGTCGATACGGTTTTCAGTTCCGCCTCGACGATTAATTCCATCAAGATTTTCGGCAACGCTGGTGACGATCAAATCACGATCAACAGCCTCTTTAATTCCACGTCGCTCACTGTGGACGGTGGGAGCGGTGTCAATTCGTTGGTCATGCTGAGCGGCGCAAACGATTGGACGATTTCCGGTCCGAATTCCGGGACCTGCAACGGAAACTCGTTCACGAACATTCAGAATTTGAGCGGTGGTGCGTTCAACGACACCTTCGGTTTCCAAGCCACTGGTTTTGTCGGTGGAAAGATTGATGGTGGGGGAGGAGTCGACACGCTTGATTACGCGTCGCGTTCAAACGGTGCGGTGATTAATCTGAGTTCCGCGAGTGCCACGGCGATTGGTGCTGGTTTTGTCCAAATCACCGATTTTGTCGGCAGCTCGGACAATACGGATATTTTGGTTGGCCCCAGCGAAACGAATGTCTGGCGTCTCACCAGTGGGAATACCGGTTACATCAACCAGCTGCAATTTTTCTATGGCATTGAGAATATCACGGGTGGTGCCGCGAACGATTCGTTCCAGTTTGGTGTTGCCGGCTATATCTCTGGGAATATCGTGGGTGGGGGCGGAGTCAATTCGTTGGATTATTCGCTGAAATCGGTGGGGGCTGTGACGAACCTGCAAACCAATTCCTCAACAGCAATTGGGAGTTCATTTAGTCAAATCGGCATGGTGATTGGCAGCAGTGCGAACACAGACACGTTAACCGGCATCAACGACACCAACACGTGGAATATTACGGCCGCGAATTCCGGTTTTGTTCAGAGCGTTTTCTCTGGCATGAGCTTCTCCGGGTATGAATCGCTGGTTGGGGGCGCGGCAAGCGACTCGTTCAAGATCGGACCGGTCGGCGTCGTTTCGGGAAGCATCAATGGTGGCTTAGGATACAACACTCTGGATTATTCCCAACGATTCGACGGGATTGTGGTGAATCTTCAGGCACGGACCGCAACGGGAATTGGCTCTGTCTTTTCGCAGATCCAGAATCTGATCGGCGGTAGCAGCACGAGTAGTGCGAACTATGACAACCTGATCGCGACGGAGACCATTAATGATTGGAATGTTATGGCGGGTAATACCGGAAATCTGAACGGGGCCTTCTACTTCAGCTCGATCGAAAATCTGTTGGGTGGAAAACTCGCTGATACCTACCGCTTCATGCCAGCCGGATTTGTTTCGGGTGTTGTGAATGCTGGGTTGGGTGTCAATTCTCTGGACTACTCCACCCGCAATAATGGGGTGCTGGTCGGACTTGAATCAACCCTCAATCCGGTTGCGAACCTCTACACATCCCCAGCGACCGCCATCGGAGGGGGGTACGCCTACATTACGAACCTGACCGGATCATCCGATGTCGACACGCTGTTCGGGGCCAATCAGGCGAATCGCTGGAATGTCACGGGAAACAACTTGGGTAACGTCAATGGGAATTTTCATTTTCAGGGGATCGAAAGTTTGACGGGAGGAAATGCCGTTGATGTCTTCCGTATGCTTCCAGGGGGAGCGATCACGGGGACCGCGAATGGCTGGCGGTTTCTCACTGAGCAACTGGCTGGTGGCGATTGGATCGATTACTCGGCACGTCAGACTTCCGTGACCGCGAATTTGAATTCGGGTCTTGCGGACGGATTTGGCAAGGTGACCAGTATTCAAAACATACTTGGGTCGAATGGCGCTAACACGCTGAACGGTAACTCGATGGGAAATGCGCTCATTGGAAGTCATGGAGCGGATACCATTGTCGGAGGAACCGGAAAGAGCCTCATCATTGGGGGGAGCGGAGTCGATTCCGTGACTGGCTCAAGCAACGAAGACATCGTGATCGGCAGCTTCACCAGCTACGACACGAATCTTGCAGCACTGGGATCGATCCTTGCTGAATGGCAATCGACGAACACGTTTCAACAGCGTGTGAATTACCTGAGAAATGGTGGTGGAATCAATAAGAATGCGATCCTGGTTGCCGATTCGACGGTCTTTAATGATGCCGTTCCTGATGTGATCACAGGGGGGCTTGGGCAAGACTGGTTATGGGGCCAACCGGCCGAACTGAAAGATCTCACTTCGGCAGATCTGGTTGATACGCCGATCAATAATCCTCCCATTTTGTCGAGCCCCAGTACGCTGATGTACACAACCGGTCAGGGTGCGGCTTTCGTCAATACCGGCATTACCGTCGCGGACCTGGACAGTACGACGCTGACCTCAGCAACCGTCCAGATTGCGGAGAATTACAATGCCAGCCAGGATGGACTCGGTTTTTCTCCCTCGACCTCCACGGGGAACATCACAGGAAGCTTTAATTCCACGACCGGAATCTTGACGCTTTCCTCGCTCTTTGCGACAGCGACGGTAGGGCAGTTCCAATCGGCGTTACGAAGTGTCTCATACTGGAATTCCAGTGCGACTCCGACAACGGCACCTCGGACTGTGATCTACAAGGCGTTCGATGGATTGGCATACAGCAACGGACTACCGAGTACGATTTATTTCAATTCCGCACCGACTTTGACCGGGGGAAGTGCCATTACGTTTTCGGCAAGCCAATTTCCAACAGTCATCAATCCGGTGATCAGGGTGGCGGATGCGAATAACTCGTCCCTGTCGTATGCGACGGTGAGTCTGTCGAATTACTTCTTCCCGCTCGAAGACGTTTTGGGATTTGTTGGGAATGCATCGACAGGGAACATCAACGGAATTTACAACAACACGACCGGTGTGCTGACTCTCAATTCTTCGGGGGCCACAGCGACCTTGGCCAACTTCCAAGCGGCGATGAGAGCCGTAACCTATTACAATGTGAGTGCAACACCCTCACAATTTAAACGAACGGTGACATTCCGCGTGAACGATGGATCTGCGTTCAGTAATCCCGTGACCAGCACGATTACCATCGTGTAAATTACCAGCGTGGAATTCGATCAAGCAGGTTGAGGCCGCGTCGCACGCCATGCCAAGAGAGCATCTCGGTTGGCGGCGACGTCATGAATCCTGAGCAGGTCGACATGCTGCTGAGCAAGGCTGATCGAGACACCGACGGTCCCGAATAAACGTTCGTCAATCGCTTCACCCAAAAGCTTTTGCAGGAATCGTTTTCGGGAGTGACCGATCAGGACTGGCCGACCCAGTTGCCGGAATCTGGCAATATTCGAAAGGATCTCCAGGTTGTGCTGCGCCGTCTTGCCAAAGCCAACACCCGGATCAATCACGATCCGCTCACGCGGAATCCCCGCTTGCTCGAGGGCCTGCAATCGAATCACGAAGTCCTCACACAATTCGGTCACAACATCGTGATAATGCGGTCCGATTTGCATGGTCTGGGGGGTCCCTTGAATATGCATGCAAATCACGCCACAAGGATTTTTCACACAAACTTCGACCATGCGTTCGTCGAATCGCAGTCCCGAGATATCATTGACGATCCTCGCCCCTGACTGGATCGCCCGCTCGGCCACTTCCGCTTTGAAGGTATCAATAGAAATCGGAACCTTCACCAGTCCTGCGAGTCGTTCGATCACAGGAATCACTCGCCGAAGTTCCTCATCCAGTGATACGGGGGTTGCTCCAGGTCGAGTCGATTCACCACCCACGTCCAGGATATCCGCCCCTTCAGCAACCAACTGAAGTCCGTGTTCGATCGCTTGGTCCGTGAGAATGTATTTTCCCCCATCCGAAAAGCTGTCTGGGGTGGTGTTGAGGATACCCATTAACAGCGGGCGTTCACCCAATTGACGATCAAAACCTGGAAATTTCCAGACAGATTGAGCAGAAGCACCAGTCATGTTCCTCATCCCTCTTAATCTCAGTTTGCAATTCTGTTTCTGCCAGAAACATCAACCATTTTTTAATACAGGTTTTTGTTACAGGATTGGATGACCCCACATGCTTGAGGGGCCTTTTCAAAAAAACGATCACGGTCACTCTGTACTCGGTATGCAGCAGTCTGTCAGCAGCAACCGATAAGCTGCCAACGATAAACTGCAATCGGCAAAACCCTCGTTGAAGTCTTGACCGAAATCGACTCGCGAGCGGATTCCATTTCACTGACCGTGCAATCGGCCATTTTCGCCAAAGCTTACGACAAAAACGGCAGTTTGAATCAAATGGAAGAACTGGGCGTGGTTTTCTGTCTAGTTCGACTCGCGTGATTTTAACGATATTTTGGGCCGATAACATTACAGCAGAGGTGAATTTGGGCCGCGCACGGAGGTCGGTGGGTTTCCCGAGCGGTCTTCGATTGAAACTGGACGACTGGTGGATCGGATCAATCGAGCACCGTCAATCGACTGAAAATCAAGGAGAAAACATGCCTGTTTTAAAGCTGGTTCGTGGTGCGGCGATCATATTGGCCACATGCGGGGTTGTGATGCCGCTTCCCTCAATTCAGGCCGCTGATTCCTCGCATAAAGTCGGACGCTCTGCCGTGGCAACAATCGCGGCTGACGTTGCGAAACTGGCCGATGGCCAGTTTGCAGGACGGGTGGTTGATCACAGTGGTGCGGTTGTGGAAAATGCTGAAGTGGTCATCCGCCAGGGGCAGACTGAGGTCGCCCGGACCCGCACCGATCAAGAAGGGTTGTATTCGGTTCCGAACCTCAAGCCGGGAACTTATCAAGTGAGTTCAGGGACGACCGAAGGCTTGTTTCGCGTCTGGGGCGAGCAATCCGCTCCCCCATCGGCCCGCAAAAACGCCTTGATCGTGCTCGGCCATAACGGTGCCCGAGGTCAGTACTCGAATTGCGACGAATGCCCTCCCGGTGGCTGGTGTGGATTCCGTAGTATTGATCCGACCATTGCCTTGCTGACGGCGGGTGTGGTTGCCGCAGTCGTGCTGAGTGCCTTAACCCTGTCGAAGGTCAATTCCCTCGAAAGCAAACTGCCCCACTCACCCTGATTCTCAGGGAATTGAGGTGCGTGGCGGACAAGAAGTGATGGTCGGTGCCATCAGAGACAGGTGGCCTCTGTAAAATCGTTCATCATTCGACCCCATCTCTTCCACAACAGAATACGAA
>JBIKZJ010000524.1:0-4063 GCA_044354755.1 Schlesneria sp.
GTGAAAACGGGGGGTGGATCCTCTGTTTCCCATCTGTAGGTTGACGCGTCGGGGAAAGAGACTTACCGTGGAAATCCATGCATAAATTGATTTTGGCAACGGGAGGTCCGTATGACTGGCGAAACGTCACTGGTTCCAAAGTCTAAAACCGAGAGATCCACCTCGGTGCGACACGCCATTTTGTCGGTCCTGACGCTGATGTCGGTCCTGCTCTATCTTGATCGCTTTGCGGTGGGAATCGCCTCGGAGTTTATCCGCGAAGACCTGCACATGACACAGACGCAGATGTCGTGGTTTATCAGCGCGTTCTTCTGGTCTTATGCTTTATGTCAGGTTCCTGCGGGCTGGCTCAGTGATCGATTTGGGGGGCGAGTGATGCTCTCTGTCTATATTGTGCTCTGGTCCCTCTTCACAGGGCTGATGGGGACGGCTCATGCGGTCTGGGTGATCCTCTGGCTGCGGTTGTTTTGTGGAGCCGCTCAAGCGGGGGCTTACCCGACATCGGTCAGCCTCCTGCGACAATGGTATCCAATCTCTCAGCGGGGGACCGCCAGTTCGATCGTCGGTTTAGGGGGGCGTTTCGGAGCGGTTCTGGCCCCCTTGCTGACGGCCTGGCTAATTTTATACTTTGTTCCGACCAATGCTGGATCTCAATTTCAAGAGTCGGACATCCTGGATGGCACATCGCTGCTCGCCCGATTTGATAGCCAAAAAGAGCCAGGTTCAGCCCGCCAGATATTCGTAACCAGCTTTCTCGCGCGGCTCCCTGCATCATCCCAAGCTGCGGTTTTTGTCGGAATCCAACAAGCGGAGTCGCGGCTTGCCGAGCGAACCCGTGATCTCAAAGCACAGCGGCAGCCGCTTATCGATCCGCGAGATTGGTTACCTCTTCCTGTGGTACCTGTTTCTATGGTGCCAGGTATGAATGCGAATGAACCCCAACTGGGACTGGCCGGATTGGTCGAGTCGCTGCAAGTCGAGCTATCCAAAACAGACTTCGTCGATTTTTCGGCAGCCCCCCTCCGACTGAACAAAGAGGCACAACGTCTGTTTGACCGCCGTGAGCGCGGCAGCGAGTTAACCTTGCTGGAAACGAAACGATTGAATCGTTTTGCCATGGAATCGTTGTTCCCACAAGAGATTCGTAAGTTGGAGGGTCCTGGTTGGCGACCCGCGATGGTTCTTTATGGGATTGTCGGTGTGATCGTTGCCATCGCGTTTTTCGTTGTCACCCGCAACAGCCCGGCTCACCACCCTTGGGTTAACCAAGGGGAACAGAATCGGATTCACGACGAAGCAACCCGGACTGCCAGAGAACGGGAGCCGGGCAATCCTCGATTCCCGTGGCGTGCCTTTTTGACGAGTGCCAGTTTGTGGGGAAACAGTATGACCCAGTTTCTCACGAATATCGGTTGGCTGTTTGTCGTCACGTCATTGCCGCGGTATCTCGATAATGTGCATGGTGTCCCCCTGGTGATGAAGGGATTCATGACCGCATTCCCCAGTGGAATCGGAATCGTGGGTTTATTTGCGGGTGGTCGAGCAACGGACTGGGCGGTTCGCCGCTGGGGATTGAAGCGGGGTCGGCAGATCCCCCTGGCCACTTCGCGATTTACTGCGGCCGGGGGATATGCCCTCTGTCTGATTCTCAGTCTGGTGTTTACTCCTTCTGCCGACAATCATTGGCTCCCCTGGCTCTACATCGTTGGACTTTGTATCGCTTCGATGTCAACCGATTTCGGATCACCGGCAATTTGGTCGTACGCCCAGGATGTCGGGGGTCGCTATACCGCTTCGATCCTTGGCTGGGGGAATATGTGGGGGAATCTGGGTGCGGCGGTGGCACCACTAATCTACAATCTGGTGCTGGGAGAGAATCCGACACTCCTTGACTGGAATCGGGTCTTTACCGTTTGTTGTGGTGTCTTTGTGCTCGCAGGCTTTTGCGCCCTGTTGCTGGACTCGACGCGACCCCTGACCGTCGAACGGGCCGAGCCATCACCGTCACCATCAAAGGACTGACCCTGCTTCCCATTCGACAACCAGTCTGCTGGGCGAGTAACATTAATTGATTCTGATCTGTGATCGGGATACCGTTTGCATCAAGCATGTCGAACGCTTCCGATTGGGATGCTGCTAAAGTTCGCGACCGTCGAGAAATTGAAGGCTTAACATGACTGACATTTCTAATAGCCACCGTCGTCTCCCCTCGGGATTTTCCAAATTTTCCAGATGGGTATTCCTGAGTCCCTCTTTGTTGACTGGCGGTCTGTTGGCTGCCGGTTTGATCACGGCAACATCGCTCGCCCCATCCGTCAGTGCGGCCGATCCCATCATCTCGTTCAATCGGGATGTCCGGCCGATCCTCGCTGACAAATGCTTTCATTGCCACGGACCCGACGCTCCCACCCGCAAAGCCGAGTTACGACTGGATACGGCCGAAGGGGTGCTGCAGCGAAAAACCGCCGTGCTGGTTCCTGGAAACTCCGCAGAAAGCCTATTGATTCATCGCATCAACTCGTCGGACCCAATGGAAGTGATGCCCCCTCCCGAATCCAACAAAACCTTGACTCTCCCGCAGAAGGAAATCCTGAAACGGTGGATTGAACAAGGGGCCAAGTATGAAAAACATTGGGCATTCGAACCGATCGCGAACGTGGCCCCCCCGATAGTTGTCGGAACGAACCATGCCATCGATCAGTTTCTGAATGCGAGCCTGCAGCAGGCCGGCTTGACCGCACAGCCTGAAGCCGATCGGGAAACGCTGATCCGCCGCGTCGCCTTCACGCTGACGGGACTCCCACCCACCCTCAGTGAACTTGACGAATATCTTGGCGACCAGCCTGCGGGTGCCTACGAACGAATGATCGATCGCTATCTGGCCTCACCCCGCTACGGGGAAGAGATGGCAAAACATTGGCTGGATGTCGCCCGTTACGCCGACACGCATGGACTTCATCTCGACAATGAACGTCAGATGTGGGCCTATCGTGACTGGGTGATCAAGGCGTTCAACGACAATCTTCCCTATGACCAATTCACGGTCTGGCAGGTGGCCGGTGACCTGTTGCCGAATCCGACCCGTGACCAATTGGTTGCGACGGGCTTTAATCGTTGTAACGTCACCACGAGCGAAGGGGGGGCGATTGTCGACGAATTCGTGTATCGGTATGCAGTCGAGCGGACGACTGCCGTAGCCCAGGCTTGGCTCGGATTGACCGCCGGTTGTGCGGTTTGTCATGACCACAAGTATGACCCCATTACCACCAAAGAGTTCTATTCGCTCTACGCATTCTTCAATAGTGCGGCGGATCCGGCGATGGACGGAAACACCAACGTCACCGCCCCCTTCCTGAAACTGCCACTACCGAAGCAACTCGCCGCCGCCGCCGGAGCAGCAAAAGTGGAACGGGATGCACGTGAATGGATCGACACGGTGCTTGCCGATACCGAGTACCTCGACCCCGCCGCAGCGCAGCCCCCTGCAGGACGGAAGCCCGTTCGGGATGTCCTGCTGGATGACGTGATCCCCATGGGAGGAACTTCACGGAGCTCCTCACGCAATCCGATTGACTGGATCACCGATCCACCCTTCAAAGCCGCTTCAGGACGCCGCGTGATCCGACAGGCGTTCGGCTCGTCCTCGAACGACGATTTCGAATTCAAACTTCGTCCAGTAATCGTGCCACACGAGGCAGTGATCGAGGTCTTGCTGCGAGTCGACTCACGCGATCTCCCCTCGTCCGTCGGATTTGGTGCGACGAACGGTAAGAGCGTCACCTGGACCAACACCGCTGGCAGCTTGGTTCGAGCAGGGGGACAGCCCACAAACCTCATTCTCGACCAATGGAATCGGTTAACCGCCACGGCCGCCGATCTGGGACTAAAACCGGGTGACCGCCTGAACGGGATCAAACTGAGCCAAACGGGCGGGATTGCGTATTGGGATGCCGTCACGATGTCGGGTCAGTCCGAACCGGCGAGCGATCCTCGCGAATCCTTGACCGCTTGGCGTAAGTCCCTGGGGACAGCGATTCCCCCGGAACTCCCCGGTGAATTGCAC
>JBIKZJ010000152.1:0-13322 GCA_044354755.1 Schlesneria sp.
TCGCATGATTGCCGAGTTGAATCCAGATCACACAGCGGACTCGCCAACAGAAATCCTGAAACCTTTTGGGATCAATCTTCAAGATGTTGACCGTGCGGTGATCGTGTTTGATCAGGCGCTGATCAATAAATTGGCTCTTGAGTTGGGGATTCAAAGCGGTGATTTGACACAAATCAATCCCGAAAAAACCCAAAAGCGGGATCCGAAGAATTCACTCAAGCAGATGTATCTCGCTTTCCTGTCTCACCACGAGACCTTCGACCGACTGCCGCGTGCGGATGGTGACGGTCACGGGACGCAGACCGGATTAAGCTGGCGTGTCCACTTACTTCCGTATCTGGATCAAGACGAGCTTTACCGCGAATTTCACCTCGACGAAGCCTGGGATAGCGAACACAACAAATCGCTGATTGCTCGTATGCCCGCCGTGTTTCGCTCGCCAGGTGTGACCGAGGAAGGGAAAACCTCGTTGCATGTTTTCACCGGCGAAAAAACGCCATTTCATGGCGAACAAGGGATCCGTCTGAATGGGTTCCTCGATGGCATGTCCACCACCATTCTGGCGGTTTCTGCGGGATCGGATACCGCCGATTTTTGGACAAAACCGGGTGGGCTGGAAGTCGATTTGACGGCGCCAAAAAAATCGCTGGGAGCATGGAACGATGAGCCTCTCTTGGTTTTGATCGGGGATGGCAAAGTGCGAAAGTTGTCGTCGACGATCGAAGAGTCCCTGCTGGTCAGCATGATCCAAAACCAGGATGGTCTGGATGTGGAATTCCCTGCCGAGCCAAACGAAGTGGCAAATCTCGCCAAATTCGACGTCTGGCCCCTCATCATGACACTGAAGACCGAGGTCGACAAAAACCAATTCGTGCAGAGATTATGCTCTGCAGCAACTGCAGAGACCTTTGAAGAGGAACTCATTCAGACGGATCAAAATCTGGCCGTTTGGTTCCCCAATTCCAACACGGTGGTCGCCGGTCCTTTGTCGTCGGTCAGAGAAATGATTTCCGTAAAAAAGGGGAAAACCAAAGGGGATTCACCATTGGTGGCGCAACTCCAATTGCAGGCGAACGCATCCATGGCCGTTGACCTGGCCTCACAAAGTGCTTTGGTGGGGCAATTGGTTCAACTCAACCCGATGCTCGGCAGCGTCACAAACATCAAAACGCTGGCGGTGATGTTCGCAGCAGGCGGGAAAGCAGGGGATTCGCTGGCCGAGGTCAATTTGACGGCGATTGATGAAGGCATGGCACAGGGACTCGCTGGGATTGTCTCGTTTGGGCTGGCTCAAGGACAAATGGGCGTCAATCAGTTGCCAAAACCAGAAAACGCCACCAGCAGCGACCTGGAACTGTTTGCGATGGTGAAGAAGTTGGTGAGCTCGGCCAAGGTGAAACAGGATCGCGATCAAGTCAAACTGCGTGTACCGGTCCCTGTCGGTTTCGAGAGGCTACCGGTCCTGTTGAAACCAATGCTCGAGAATGCGCGTGCCGCTGCCAAAAACGCTCAGCAAATGAATGACCTCAAAATGATTGGACTCGCATTCCATAACTTGGAATCGACGATTGGCGCGTTTCCGGGTGCAGGAAGATTGACCCAGGAAACACCGGCGGGGCTGAGTTGGCGAGTTCACCTGTTGCCTTATCTTGACGAGGCCGATTTGTACAACAAATTTAATCTGGATGAGCCTTGGGACAGTGATGATAACAAAGCCTTGATTGCTAAAATGCCAAGTATTTTTAAGACGGAAGGGATGATTGATCCAGGCAAATCCGTGATTCACGTCTTTGTCGGGCCTCAATCCCCCTTTGCCAAGGGTGCAACTCCGAAAATATTCGATTTTACCGACGGAACCTCGAACACCATTCTCGCTGTCGTGGCGGGACCAGAGACGGCTGAGATCTGGACGAAACCCGGGGGACTCGATTTTGATCCCCAGGATCCACTCAAGTCACTCGGGACGATTTCCGACGACGGTTTTTTGGCGTTATTTGCGGATGCAATGGTGCGAAAAATGAAGCACAATATCACTGCACAAAACTTGCGACGTTTGATCCAATTGAACGATGGCGAACCGATCGATGAGTAACCTTGGTCCGAAGTGGGGGTGCCAAGTTTGCGCAGACAACGCTTCTCGAACAGACTGTGATGACGGCAACCGTTCACAACTCGGGGACTCGCTCATTTTTTCCGCGACCGAGTAAAGATCCGCCAAATGGCTCAAACCGTTCACTCAACGTTTTGCCGGGAAAACTCTGCTTGTACCCCTCACTTCGCTGTGAACGATTACGTGATCACTTGATCGTACACGGTTTCAATCGAAATGGTTTTCGCCCACACTGTTGACGAAGTATTCCGGCACTTGGTTTAATTAGCGAGTGGAATCTCTGTTTTTTCTTACGCTTAGGAACATTCTGTGTTGAATCAATTTTCCCGGTTGTTGATGGTCTCTCTCGTTGCCTTCGCAATTTCTGGTTGTGGTGGTGCAAAGCCGGAACTTCCCGCCGCAGGTACAACGCCAGCGATGGATAAAGAAAAGCAGGCAAAAATGCAAGAACAGATGAAGAAAAGCTTTGAAATGAGCAAACCAAAAGGTGGCAAGGATCCCACCGCTCCGAAATAATTCGTTGATCCGAATTTTCAAATCAAAACCGATGCAGCCCCCGTAATTTTTCGATTACCGGGGCTTGTTCGTTTTAATTCGCTAATTGTGTTGGTTCAGCCAGCGACGGTCGAGCCAGTGCGGATTACCGTTGATTCGAAGTGTGGGCCAATGTTTCGATCGATGCCGACTTATTTGATCGATGCCGATTTTGAGGTGAACTGCAACTCTTCGCCCCGCAGGAGTCGACGGATATTGCTGCGATGTTGAATCACAATCAATGCCGGGACCATGATGGCAAACAGGCCTCGAGACCAAGTCGCCTCGTTGAACGGTGAAGGACTCAAGCGAACCAGCTCAAACGCTCCAAAACCAATCGCTGCAAGCATCGAGCTGAGTGACACATAACGCCAGAGACCGAACGAACTCAAGAAGGTCAGGAAGGCGATCAGCAGTCCCCACGGACTAATCACTCCCAGTACCCCCAGCGAGGTGGCAACACCCTTCCCCCCACGAAATCCCAGCCAGCAGGGGAACATGTGTCCGATAATCGTTGAGACACCCGCCAGGACGGTGGCATGGGAAAAATTCGGGTCATCCGCCAGAAAAAATTGCTGCGGCAGGAATGCCACGGGGAGCAGCCCCTTCATGGCATCGAGTACCAGGCAGATCAGGCCCCATTTTTTCCCAAGAACCCGACCCGCATTCGTCGCGCCAATATTGCCGCTGCCGAGTTGCCGCAGATCGACACCTTTGACAGCTTTTCCAATCAGGAAGCCAAATGGGATCGAACCGGATAGGTAACTGACAAAGGCTAACAACAGAGCGTTCGTGGTCATGCAATCTCAATCCTGCAATCCAATTCCTGACGATCAACGAGCTCGCTGTTCTGCCCAGCGTGTCTGGTTCGGCGGAGTGTGATCGGAAGCAGGAAACTTCGCAATGCGGAAATCGGGCTTTCTGCAACGGGTGAAGTTTTCTCGAGGTTTTATCGGCGTGCAAGACGTTTCAGGACTTCGACACCCCGTTCCAGCGTTTGATGTTCTGCAGCAAAGCTGACGCGAAAATGGGTGTCTCGTTGACTGAAAACATTCCCAGGGATGATCAATAACTGGTTTTCGATTGCTTTGGTGGTGAATTCCGTTGCCGTTCCGTAGGGGCTTTTGATGAACAGATAAAACGCCCCACCACTCCCCTGAATATCATAGAGGTTTCCCAATTCCTGCAGCAGAAATTGTCGGTTGCTCGCATAGGCGGCCACGCGATCAGAAATATCGCATTCTAATGCTGCCAATCCTGCCCACTGGACCGGTTGTGGTGCACAGACAAACGTAAATTGCTGAAGCTTGATCATCTGCTGAATGATGTGTTCGGGACCATGTGCAAAACCGAGTCGTAAGCCGGTCATCGAGTGAGATTTGCTGAATCCGTCAATAACAATCGTCTGGTCGTTCCACTGGGCCGGACTGACGAAAGGTCGTTCATAACAGAAGCTGCGATAAATCTCGTCGCTGATCAGGCAGACGTTCTTTTCGGCGGCAAGTTCCGCTAAGCCTTGCATTTCCGCTGCGGTTGCGACATACCCGGTCGGATTGCAGGGGCTGTTGCAGAGGATCGCCTTGGTTTTTGGGGTGATGGCATCTCGAACTTGATCGAGATCAATGCGAAAATCCGGATACGTGTCAATCTGCCGACAAGTTCCCCCAGCCAATGTGACGAGGTGTTTGTACATCACAAACCAGGGATCAAAGGCAATGACCTCATCTCCTGGATTGACGATCACGGCCAGGGCAAGCATCAGTCCACCGCTGGTTCCGCTGGTGAGAAAGGTTTGGCGATCCGTGTGCCCATATTCGGCCTGGACTCGGGACTGCAATGCTTCGCGTAAAGGGGCGATTCCTTGCGTCGCCGTGTAGACATTCTTTCCCGCTTCGACCGCAGAGACCAAAGCGGCTTTGACGGCCGCAGGAGTGTCAAAATGAGGTTGCCCAATACTCAGATTGATTGGGTTTTTCATGCTTGCTGCGAGGTCAAACACCTTCCGAATTCCAGAGGCATCAATCTTGTGCATCCGGTCGGCAATCCAGGATTCTGTCATTTTCAGTTTTCAGTTTTCAGTAATGGAGATTCGCTTCGGTTCGCCACAATAACATACGCAGTGGGGAGTGTGGAACTGATCCCGAGAGACTCGATAAAATTCCCCTCGTTTTCGGTCACTCGACCAAAACCCCAGTCAGCTGCTAGACTCATGATCCTTCGAGTGGGCTCGCGTGGTGGTCTAAGGAAACTGATTTGATGAATGATTACGTTCGTGTGGCCATCCTGGCTGTTGTTCAGGGAATTGCCGAGTTCCTGCCGATCAGCTCATCAGGGCATCTGGTCATCATCGATGAACTGTTGCGGCAAGGAAAAGAGCCGATTGAAAACGAAGCGATGACACTCAACATCGTCCTGCATATTGGCACGTTGGGATCGATTCTGGTTGTCTATTTCAACCGACTGAAGCAAGTGGTTTTGGAGGCGGATTGGCGTCTGTGCGCCTCAATCGTCCTGGCATCTATCCCTGCCGGAGTGATTGGGATCTGTTTCAAGAAAAAACTGGAACCGATGTTCGAGTCGGCCTGGGTTGCCGGATGTGGGCTGCTGGTGACCGCGACCTTGTTGATTCTCAGTCAATGGGTACGGCCAGGACAATTTTCCGAACGGAAACTCCCCTGGGGTATTGCCTTTCTTGTCGGCTGTTTTCAGGCGGTTGCCCTGGTTCCCGGGATCTCGCGGTCAGGAAGCACGATTTCGGGTGGATTGCTCTCGGGAATGCAGCGGGAATCCGCCGGGACGTTTTCGTTTTTGATTGCGATTCCCGCCGTGGGTGGGGCCGCCTTTCTCGATGGCTTAAAACTGTTGAAACCAGGGGCCGCGCATGCGGAGTCGATTCCGACTGGTGCATTACTACTCGGAATGGTGATCTCGTTCCTGGTTGGAATCGTTGCTTTACGTCTGCTCTTGCAACTGATTTCTCGACAACGCTTGCATTACTTTGGCTACTATTGTTTGCTGGCAGGGTCGGTCACATTATTGTGGAAAGTACTGGGGCACTAAGAAAGTACTGGGGCACTAAGAAAGTACTGGGGCACTAAGAAAGTACTGGGGCACTAAGAAAGTACTGGGGCACTAAGAAAGTACTGGGGCACTAAGAAAGTACTGGGGCACTAAATCGACTCCGCATCCCAGACACCTCGTCGCTGTACACGATGCGGTGCTGGGGTTGCAGCGCAACGATCATCTGCCATGAGATTGTTGAACTTGGCTCACAGGTGGAATGTTTTCACCTGATTCCCGTGAGATGAACTCGCTTCCGTCCTGACGGAATGCTTCGGTCTGCTGACTTTTGGATATTTGGAAAACGTTCATGCGAATTGCCTATTTAGACTGTGCATCGGGTATCAGTGGTGACATGACTGTCGCCGCATTGATCGATGCAGGGCTCGATTTCGAAGTGGTGAAAGCGGGGATCGCATCGCTCAATCTTCCGGGCGTGATCCTGCATCTGAATGAGGTGGATCGCGGAGGATTTCGTGCAAAACATTTCCGAGTTGAGCACCCCGAGCAACATGCACATCGACATCTGAGTGACATTCGTCAGATTATCAACCGATCCGAAGGATTGAATGATAATCAACGCGATCTGGCTTTGCGGATCTTCCACGCTGTGGCTGAGGCCGAGGCCAAGGTTCATGGATCGACTGTCGATCAAGTTCATTTTCATGAAGTCGGAGCGATTGATTCGATTGTGGATATCGTCGCCGCTGCCATTGGATTTGATCTGCTGGATGTCGAGGAACTGTATTGCAGTCGAATTCCGACCGGTCGCGGAAGCGTCAAAATCGCCCATGGAATCTGTTCCATTCCGACCCCTGGTACCGCTGAGCTGTTAAAAGGGATTCCCCTCGCGAATGTCGCCGTCGACGCCGAACTGACCACCCCCACCGGGGCGGCCATCGTGAAAACGCTCGTCAGTACCTTTGTGGATTCGCTCCCCGAAATTACCATCGAAAAGATTGGTTACGGAGCCGGAACACGAGAATTGGAAGGACGTGCGAATATGTTGCGTCTGATTATTGGTGAAACGGCGGGTGTTGAAGCGTCAGAAGATACCGTGATCCTGCTGGAAACAAACCTGGATGATGTCACCGGCGAAGTGTTGGGTTATACCAAACGCGCACTACTGGCTGCCGGAGCTCTGGATGTCTATACGACTCCGATTCAAATGAAGAAAGATCGTCCCGGTATCATCCTGAGCGTGATCAGTTCCCTGGAAGACGTGGGAAAACTGGAATCGATTCTGTTTCGTGAAACACAAACATTCGGAATTCGCCGGCAGAGGCTGCAACGCTCGCTGCGTGAACGGATGGAATATTCGGTCGATACCGATTTCGGTCCGGTGAAGGGAAAAGTTGGCTGGCGTGACGAAGAGCCGGCGATTTTTACGCCGGAATATGATCACTGTGTCTCCATCGCGAAAGCACACGAAGTTCCGCTACGTGATGTCTACCTCGCGGCGCTTTTTGCGTTCCATGCGGAAGATGAAGACGACGACGACGAAGGAGATCACGACCACGACCATGACCACGACCATGACCACGACCACGACCATGACCACGACCATGACCACGACCATGACCACGACCATGACCACGACGATGATCACGACCACGATCACGATCACGATCATGACCATGATCATGATTGTACCCAAGACCACGACCATGGTTAATGATCAATTTTTACTAGCGGCTTAGTGTCCGTTCGTGTTGAATCCCGTTCGGATCCTAATTTTCAGGTGACGTTGCATCACAGGCGACATCGAAATTCCTTCGGCACTGGTCCGTTCGATTCTGCCAAGTCGTTTTCTCCATCACTTGGTGAGGGGGAAAACGACTTGTTGCCGACTCAGATGCGACGTTCCTGCTGCAGTTGCCGTAAGGCCTGAGCCAACGGCGTCAAGCGGGGTGTCGAAGCGGTATTTTCAACTTCGGTCGCCTCGACTCCGGATTTGATCGGGTCAGACATTTTGACGGGGTTAACAACAGAGTTCACAGACTGATTTCCGGCCAAAAAGAACGGCGGAACGGACTGCCGAAAGGGAATCGTGATCGGCTGGTCGGCCATGGTCAAAGTTCCCTGCAGCTCCTTCTGGTCCGTTTTGAAATCGAGGGGGACTGTCGATTCTTCTGGCTTGGGGATCACGCTTAACAAGGGGCGATCCAACTCCGTCGACTTCGTGACCTTACCCTGGAAATCGAACTCGGTGGAAAACTCAATTTGTTCAACGTGATTCGCTGGTCGTTCTGCAGTGAGTCTCTTTAACCATGCGATCGTTCCGGCCATCCGCGCAGAATTCGTCGACGTTCCGTGTGGATCGCCGGTTAACCTTAATTCTGGTTCCGAGTTGCGGTCGGCTTCCACCAAAGTTGCCGAAAGAATGATTCGCAATCCCATGGCAGCTCCCACCAACGTCGAGACGACCAACCAGAGAATGGCCAAGTGAATGAGCGTTGGTTGATTGTCTGCGGTGGACTGTGATCGTTCCCCGATTGACGTGGAATCGATTGACAACGAATCGCTTGCCTCGAACGGGGAGACGTCTGCAGGAATAGGGGCGTTTAATACCACCAGAGCGTCCCCTTCGGCATCCCCTTCTGCTTGTACGAGCGACGGCTTCGAGTCATCAATCATGATTTGCTGATCGATATCGGACGGGGGTTCGTAGTCCAGCCGAACCGGACGTGAGTCAAACGACGAGCGAGAGTTAAGGAAAACGGTTTGGGAAGTCGTATCAAAGGGGTTCGTGTTGGACCAAAACGGATGCTGACCCGAGCGATGGTCGTCAGCGGCTTGATCTTGATACCAGTGGCTCATTCCCGACCGCATACTCGCTGATGAATGGTGATGAAAGGGGCGAGGAAGTGTGACAGGAATTCGATCGCGATTTACCGCTCCCGGCTCAAAAACGAGGACAGATCCGTTTTCCAGTCGAGGTGCCTGTTTGGCGAGATCCGAAGTCATTCTGCCAGGAACATCCGGAGTGATGATTCGCGCCCGAGCCAGCAGGGACATCGGTTGTCCGAGGGATTGAATCAACTGGCTGGCATTGGCTTGCTCGGGGCGCAATCTCAGCACCAGCGGATAGTCAACCACATTGATCAACGCAATTTGAATTCCTACCCGTGGGGTCCCACGCTGGTAATCTGCATGAATGGTCTGACTGCGGCGCGAATCGGCATATCGAGGAGTCCCTTTGGCGGTCGTCATTTGAGTTGTTTCGACAATCAACAGGTCGCCAGGCATCAGACGTGAGTCGTTTTTTGCCGAAAAAATTTCCGTTTGACGAAACCGTCCTGATCGAATAATCCGGACGGCCATGGACGCGTCCCGAGTAAAGCCTCGAGCAGACTCGATCATCCGATGCATGGTTAACCCGGTGGAATTTATCCAGTAAGTCCCCGGTGTATCGACCTCACCCATGATCGCAACATAAAGTTGATTCACATCAGCTGCTGCGGGAAATGAGACCACTCTTTCTTCAGACGGTATTGCAGGCCGCTCTTCGGCCATCATCGAATGAGTGAAGGCCAGCAGGGCGTTCAATATCAACAGTGAACGAGTGGCGAACGATCGGATGGGCATGTGACGTCCCCTGAACGAAGACGGAGAGTTGGGAAGAAGTCTCAATACAATCGGAATCATCGGCATTGCTCGCCGAAATCCATCAAGAAATCCATCAGCGTGCAAAACAGAATCAAGGCGAGATGCCGAACAAAGCGGATTTCGCGATCTCAGACCCGCCATTTTTGCCGAAACGGTGCATCGCGAGATGAGACCACGCGGGTTCTGCCGAGCGCAGGTGTCGTTCAGTGGCCGAACCAGCAAGGTTCGCTGATGTTTTTCCGCCGGAGGTTCACGAGTTCGGTGATACGAAACCGGTCCCGTTGCTCAATCAGCACATTCATCCCTGTTGTCAGTTTGCAATCCAATTCTTCCGGAAAGAGCGGCAGTACCGCAAAGAAATGAATTGTCTGCTCTGGCGTCAGTACCAGAGTTCGGAAGGGATCAGGACAAGTTACGGGGGAACGAGGATCGAGCAGCAGAATTGCGCGTTGACCGCGTAGGGTCGTGGGGGATTGCCATTGGGTAACGAGTGACTTAATCCCAGCCAAGTGCAGAATTCGTGGGGTAACCGTGTCAGGCTTTTGAGCAGTCGGATCGGCCAATAATTTCGTTCATCCCGAAAATCATACAAATTTAATGGCCCGTTTGGCGGCAGACAGAGGATCAATTCCGCCAGCCTGAGAGACTCTGCCCCATCCGGAACGGTCATCGGTCGTTCGGACATTCCGCTGGTGACTAAGGTATCAAATGGTCGCTGTTTTTGTGGAGGGCCACGATGCACGTCACTATGAGCGGATTCCGAAATCTTTTCGTGAAAAACATAATCGATCGGCCCGAGATGCGTTTCAAGATACTAAGAGATGGCCCGTTCTCGCTCGCGATCGGCAGGGGGTCGGTGACGACCAAGTTGGTTCCATACTGTCGATAAGTCGTTCGGCGTCCGACATGATCGAGATTCACGCGATAACGGGCATCACAACGATCACAGCGGAATACGATCGCCATGTGAATGCTTCAGTAACTTCGCACGTTTCTCGAAAAATTCAGTCGATGACGGGATTTCCGCTCGAGACCGGGATCGAACGTCCTGGAAGAGGCGACACCTTACCCAGCGTCACGGTTAACAGTCCGTTGCGAGTTTCGGCTCGAATATCATTACCGTTCACAGGAACAGGCAGTGGAATGGAGCGTTGATATCGACCGATCGCACGTTCACGGACATGAACTCGAGCCTCGGTCGAATCATTCAGAGAACTGCGATCTGCGGAAATCGTTAACATGTTCCCGACCAGACTCAGTTCGACCTGTTCTGCCGAGACACCTGGAAGTTCAATCTGTACCAGAATCTCATTGGTAAGTTCGATGATATCAACAGGAGGCATTGCGGGACGATTGCCACCGGTCAACCCGAGCGTTTCCAGGGTGCGTTCACCCGTGGAACGGACCGCTTCAATCCAACGATCAACTTCGTGTCGGACCCGCTCAACGGGGGGAACGCTGCTGGGATCCGAATGGGTTTCGCTCATGAGAGAACTTTCTAATGAATTCATCCAGTTTGAGTGCCCAATTCCAGGGCTTTTGACCTTGCCGCAACTCGCACACGATGATCCTAGCCGATCATTCGCATCAAAACAGGGACTACGCGGAATTTTTTCCACGAATCACGATGTGTTAAAAAAGAGAAAACTCGTTCGCAATCAGAAATCTGACGCTGCGCAGTGGACTGCTGGTTATCGCTGATAAATCGGAAGATAGCCGTTGTCCAGTTGCAGGATCGTTGCATTGATCGCGGTGACATAGACCGGACCCACGTGTCCCTCTTTCCAGGAACCATTCGCAGACTGCTGTGACACGATTTGTTTTGAGACTGTGTTGAAATACTTGGACCACTTTTCGTCACCCATGCGGTATTGTACCTGCGAATAGTAATAGTGAGTGTAGTGCCAGTGACCAAACATCTGGGCCTGGTTGTTGCTTCCTTCAATGTTCTTTTCACAGTATTTCAACAGTTTTTTGGCGGTCTCGTTTTCGTAATCGCCGGAATTGAATAAGCAGGCGACCGCCGCCGCAGTAATCGGGGGGCGCGAACCTCCGGCATTTTTCAGGCTGTACTGAACACCACCATCGGGAGCCATACACTTGCGGATGTAATCAACCGCTTTGTCAATCACCTCTTTGGGGACCGGAATTCCCGCGTTGCGGCAGGCACGAAGACCCTGAACCTGGGTCACACAAGTCGACCCCTCATCAAAATTATTTCCGTCCTTGGCGGAAACATATCCCCAGCCGCCGTCAGGAGTCTGCGCTTCACCACAAAATTGAACGGCCTTCGTCAGGACCTCTTTGAGTTTTTCCCGTCGTTGTGCATTTTCTTCCTCGCCGTAAACTTGCGAGAGAAACAGCATCGAAAACCCATGGCCATAAGTGTAATGATAATCGTGTTTGTATCCGATTAGCCCATTCGATTGCGCGGTATCGATCAAGTAGTCGACAGCGCGAGAAATTGGCTTGGCGAGTCGTCCACGTGTCGTTGTTGAACCTTCACAAAGCATCGCATTCCCCGCCAAAGCGGTCATTGCCACGCGATATTGCCCCTGATTCGCTTCCCAATACCCACTGCGATGTTGCTCACCGACAAGCCAGTCGAGACCACGTTGTGCGGAAAGTTTCGCCTTAGGGTCCTTCTTTTCCGCGTGAACCGAATCGACTCGACAAAAAGACGAACACAGAATGAACAGTATGATTGAGTAATGTCGCATCGGCAATCTTTTCCCTGGAGAGTCTCGCTTCCGACCGTGTTCACGTTCAGCCCGATACATGCGTGCTCAGGTTCCTCAATCGAAACCACCGGGATGCGGCCCACCCTTGGCTGGAACCACCACCGGATCATCTTTCGCCCGCATCACCCTTCACTGCATTTACTGTATGCGACACGATCTGGAAAAGAAAGAACTTCTTGGTTTTGTCGATTCGATCGACCTGAGGAAATTTTCCGTCCCCGCTTTCTGACTCGCGATGGAATGGAATTCTGTCTCTCGTCAGGGTAGGATCCGTCCTGAGTGGATTGATCGCGTTCCCAGTTTTGCGGCGTAATGACGCCGGTTCGGCTTGGAAGAATTGGCTGGGGAAGAGATCCTTTTCGGCCATTTTCTGTTGTCAAAACGGCGGATTGTGATTCGGACAACTCGTTCTTCCCCGGTCAATTATCACGAAAACTGTCGTTGAATTCTCACCATCAAGACGCTCCCTCACATGGCTGCGGATTCCCAGGATTTATCTCGCGAGACATCAAAACCAAAGCCGGCGGTTCACCAACAGAACACGTCGGCTCAAAGGGAGGAATCGGTCACTTCGTTCCCCGCCACGGTTTGGCTCCGCCACGCGGATCAATTCTTGCTGGGATCACTGTTGATTGTGCTGGTGGTGTTGCTGATCGCCTGTCGCGGAAAAATGTCGGGATGGGGGCAGGCTGAGATCGAGATCCTCAGCCAGCAACCGCGCGAATATTACTACGCCATCGATATCAACCGTGCTTCCTGGGTCGAATGGGCTCAGTTGGACGGAATTGGTGAGGCGATCGCGAGGCGGATTGTCGACGAGCGGCAACGTCATGGACCGTTTCAATCGATCGAGGATCTGAGGCGGGTCAGAGGGGTGGGAACGAAATTGATCGAGAAGCTCGCACCTTTTTTGACGATCACCGACGAGGAATTCAAAGAACTTCGCTGAGGCGGACGCCAAACTTGCCCTCGATAATCACTAATTCTCCTCGGGCAATCAGTCGGCCATTGTCAACAAGGTCGACCGGATCCCCAGCGAATTGATTCAGTGACACCACCGACCCCTTGCCCAGATTCAGGATCTCGTCAATCATCAACTCGGTTCGACCCAGCTCAATCGCGATTTCCCGCAACGGCTCGATGGGCGTTTTCACTGCGGAATTGATGAGCAAATTCAGAGGGTCTTGATTGGGATTCATCCGATTTTGTCTCCCTCAAAAGAATTGACCAGCACGATCGACGCGACCTCTGGATCACCCAGATCGTCA
>JBIKZJ010000526.1:0-4050 GCA_044354755.1 Schlesneria sp.
GAAATCGAGTTCCGCGGTGCCACTCCAGGCGAGATTGCCACTTCCGCGTAGTACGCCGTTCGCAAAAAAGAGAACGTCATAGGACCCAGCCCCCACTGCGGGCATATTCCCTGTATAGAATCCACCCTGTCCGGCGACTTCTAACAAGGGAAAATCCGTCCCCACTTGGACAGCAGCCTGGTAAAGTCGCCCCGTAACCGTCTGCCCCGATTGACCGAGGCTCAGCCGTAATTCATTTGCCATCGTCATCCGATCGTTGAAATTTCGACTCGTTTTTTCAGAAATTTGTCGGGGGGGGGAAATAGAGGGGCAAAGGGGCAAAGGGGAAGAGGGGCAAAGGGGAAGAGAAGACGAAATTCTGTCCATGATTTGAATTTCATTTTTATATTTTTGTTGTTGTCTCTGGGTGTCGTTTCTGGGGGGCATTGCCCGAGCATTGAGATCGCGACTCCCTTGACTTCCCCATGACGTAAAACCGATTCTGATCCGTCTTCAATCACTCCCCCTTCGTTATCTTCGTGACATTTTGTCCAATTCTCTGTATTCAAATCTGAACAAATGCAAAATTCCCCTGCCACGAATTCGACATACATTCCGTCAAAATCAAATCGTATTGCCTTCTTCTGACTCTACCCCTCTGCCCCTTTGTCCCTCCGCCCCTCTGCCCCTCTCTCGTAAAACCGACTTTCTTTCCGCCAAAGATCACCAGAAAAGCAGGCTACGGAAACATTCCAGATTGCTATGCCGGTTCAGCCACAGAAATTTTAACCCGTCCGCCGTGGTAAAGATCTCGAACCGGTTTCCGACCGTTGCAGTCCCCGGAACATAGGGATAAATTCCGGCCCCATGAATCTGCTGCGTCACCAGATCCAGATAATAGACTCGTTGTGTCGCCTCTTTCGTAAAATAAAGCCGGTCCACTCCGTCATAGGCAAACATTGATCCGGTTGTCAGCGTTTCCGAATTCGGTGATGTCGTCATCGGCTCGTACTGGTCGGTGGTCAGATTCAGACGGTTGAAGCCGAGTCCACCTCCCCCCCGGTTGCTCACGAGATACTTACCGCGCTGCTGGCTGTCCGACAGGCCAAATGCATGCCGAATTTCAATCCCTGTGCCGGGGGTCGTCTGTCCCAGAATCGCGTAGGTCGTCTGGCCGACAACAGGTAATGTGAACGCGACGTTCGTGGTGATCGTTGTCGCGGTATTCGCCTGGATCGTCTGTTCCGTCCCTTGACCTGGTCCCCCGGTGATGCGGATTTTTCGGCCCGCCCACTGGTTCACAACCCAAGTCTGTGTTGTGTCCACCAGTGCCGTGGTCGATTGTCCCGTTCCGGTTGCCACTCCGGCTGCCAGCGCACCCGGTATCGTGTTCGGCGTCAGCACATAACGTGTGACTCCATTCACCGGGAGGGTGGCGCTACCGGCGAAGGTGAGTGTATTCGCGGTGTTGCTGGCAATCAGCATCGTTTGCCCGGTCGGTGCAGATCCGGTGGTGTGGGCCAGGTGACAGAGAAATCCCGTCCACTGATTGGGGATCCAGGCTTTCGTCGAATCGATGAGCGTCGTGGTCGATACCGCAGCGAAAACCGCATTTCCTGCGGGTGTGGTTCCCAACGGGTAAGTAAACGTGTTCAATCCGGTTAACGTCGCAATCGCCGTGATATTATAACTCGCAGCGTCAGCCCCGGTGGCACCACCGACCGTCACGGTCGAACCCGACGGAAATCCAATCGGATTGACAGTCGTGGCGGTCGCGGTGGTGCCGCTTCTGGTGAGCGAGACGAGTCCCTGTGGCTTCAGCGAACCAAAGGTAACCGCCCCAATTCGGCAGACACCCGAATCGTTCCAGCGGCCCAGATACAACAGATCGTCTTCGATGCTATAACAATAAACCGGAGTCGTTCCGCCGGTCAGCAAATGGATTTGATCCTGATTCGGGACAATCGCATAGACCGAAGTCGTATCAGGATTCGTGGACCACGAACGGACCGTCGTCAGCGTCAAAGACGTATTCGACTGGATCGGCAACACCTGTCCGGCACCCGTCCCCGCCAGAATCCGCACCGCAAAGTTTTTCCAGCGATTCGGGGTCCAGGCTTGTGTCGTATCCGTCAGCGACGAACTACCACCCGCCGTACAAACCCCCGTATCGTAACCGAAAATCAAATAGCTCGAGGTGGAATCGGGGGCCGTTCCCGCCGCAAAGGTTAATGTTGTGGCGGTATTGGCGGTGATTTTTCGGACCTGTCCCGCCGCTGTTCCCGAGAAAATGTAAAGGCTGTAGCCGACCCATTGGTTGATTCGCCATTGCTGCGTCGAATCGATCAACGTCGTCGTCGTGCCGGCGGTCGCCGAGCCCCGTTCCCAGGTCACGATTGATTCGTCGCTGGCCTCAATCGATCCGTCGGTACTGGTCCCAGTCGACAACACCAGCGTCGGACAGCTTTTGACATACCAAAGATCTGACGCCACATCATACCACTGGATCGTCACCGCATTCGTGGCCTGTGACATCAGCACAATTGCACCACTCATCACGCGAAAGCGCGAGGTGACATCAGGAGTCACCGTCCAGTTCCTATTGATCGACGCGACGGAACTTTCAATCTGATACATCGACTGTGACATCGCTGCGACCGACAGCGCAGGGGTTGGCACTGCGGGATTACAGAACGCATCTTCTGCGGTTTTCGACGTGTCCCCAAACGTCAGCACGGTGGCGGTATTGTAGAGAATCCTGCGGACTTGTGAGAGACCTGATCCATATACAATCCGCAGCTGATAACCGGCCCACTGATTCGGCGTCCAGGCTTTGGTCGCATCAGTCAGGGATTGCGGTGAGACGGCAGAAACCGCGGTCGGCACCCCCGCATCCGCGATCGTGGCATCCGCAACGCCGGTAATCACCCGGCGTTGCCCGGCCCCCGTTCCAGAGACGATCAGCACCTCGAATCCCTTGAGTACCTGTCCGAAGTATGCCGGGATGGTGATTGATCCCGCCGTCGCCGCAAGGACCCGGCCCTCAAACCCGAACGAGCTGAGAAACCGCATCGATGACCAGGCCACGGGTGGCGTCGGGGGACTCGCCAACTGGAGGTAGGTATCGGACCAGGTGTCATATTTCCAGAAGGATCCAGCAGCGATCAGATAGTAAAGATACCGTCCATGCAGAAGATGAAAGTTGCTATTGGCCGCTGTTGTCGAACTGCTGACTGCCGATGATACGGCCGGCGCGAAACGCAGCCATTCCCAGACGGGACGGTCGACTTGCGGACGAAGAGAATTCACAAGACCCATGGTATAACCCCCTCAGGAAAAAAGCAGTTTTGAACGCAGGCAGGTCGCGAATGCCGATTGAGCTACGTCGATGAACTGGCGATGATCGACACTTGCCATGGCCGCAATATTCGCCACCGTCGAGACACTGGTAATGCTCGACACGACGGGCAAGGATGCAGTGGCCCCAAAGGTGTCCACCGCGACACGCTGCCGGCCCCCAGAATCGACGTTCGCCTGGGATTCCAGCAGCATGACAATCCGCCTTAAGGCCTGCAGACTGTCCAGATCGGCCACCGCCGCTTGTAAGGTCGCTTCTGTGGCCCCAATCGCCTGCACGTTCATCGGATCTCCTGACATAAAAACGGTGGTCGAGAAAACTCAAACTCATCCGGCACCCATTCACCGCAGCCATCGTGTTCACCGCGGCCACCGTTACGATTTCAGCACGGTGTCATGAATCCTCTGGATCAACTGGCCGTGATCATCCTGCGTGTCAGAAACTTTCTTCAACGTGACCGTGCCGCTGGTGAGGTGCGTTTCCATGACACTCATCAAGCGGATATGGCCCATGAGCAGATCTTTGAATTGCGGGGCCAGGTCGAGAATGATCGGCTTCAGAAACAATAAAGCGCGCCAAACGATAAAAATCAAAATGCCGGATGGGCCCAGTTGGGTAATCCACCAGCTCAATGCGGGAATTTCTGTAGACATGGTTGGGGTCTCGGTTGGAAAAAGTTGTCAGTTGTCAGTTGGCAGTTGGCAGTTGGCAGT
>JBIKZJ010000525.1:0-4050 GCA_044354755.1 Schlesneria sp.
CAGACAAGGCATCGGGGGTGCCGTTGAGATTTTCTTTCAGCGGAGCCAGGTGACCGCGAAACTCGTCCAGTCGAGCCAAAAACTGTTGGAACCGATCGGCTCGGAATGACTCGGCCGTCACCCAGTCACCGCCCCCCATTTGTTTCAGAAAATGGGCATTGATCTGTTGTTCATGATGCATCGCTTCGGGGATGGCGAAGACTGGTTTCCCGTAGTACAGGGCTTCACCCAGCAATTGATTTCCGGCAGCACTGAATAAACCGGCACACGCCGCGAGATCGGCGACGAAGCGGTGTTCATCGATCGCATGGAATGAGAGTTTTCCGATGGCAGGTCGGGTTCCCAGCCCATAAATCCGGACGGGCCAGCCAGACTGGGCGAGAATTTCCACGACCTCGGGTGGAGTATTCGATCGCAGATACGACAAGAGAAAATCACCGGTGCTGATCGGTGTTGCCACCACTTCCGGGCGGAGCATCGGCCCGACCTGGTGGACGTGTGAAAACCCTTTTTTCAGCGGTGGGGTATAAAAGGACGAGGCGACCGGGGTGTAATCATTCCAGCCGTAATACCAGCGCACCGCCCAGCTCATCCACCACGCATAACGACGCAACAGGAACGGCAGCGAGCTGAGGTCATAGGCGAGCAGCACATGCTGATGGTCGATGCTCATCCAGGGGAGTCCCGTTAACCGGGCCGCGCGTGGCAAGGTCGGCTCAAAATCAGAAATGGCGAGATCCGGTTGTTCGAGTTCGATGCGGCGTCGGAGTTCCTCGACGAGTGCCGGCATTTTCCGGTAGGCAAACGACATCGCACCGGCGGTCGACTTGAAGAGATCGAGTTTTCCACCGGTGTAACGAAACTTCAGCCCCGCCACCGGCACCAGTCGGACCGACTCGAACTGCCCCGCTCCGTACGCTTTTTCCAGAAACTCGTAGGCGTCACCCGGTGCGAACAGAACCAGTTCATGCTGCTGCCGCAGGTGTTCGACCAGCGTCATCACCCGAACCGCATGCCCGCGTCCCTCACCCGCCATGCTATAGAAAATTTTCGCCAACGGGGGTCTCCTTGTCTACGCAGCAATGACCACAGGGCAATGACCACAGGGCAATGACCACGCGGCCCTCCACGCGACCCTGTCGAATGATTCAAAAGAATCGGCGAAGTATACGTTGGTTTGAGACAAGATTCGATCGCACGCGGAAACGATCAGGAAAAAGGCCTCCTCACCAAAATCGGAATCTCGATACGAGAATCAAGAATCGGGGACACAGAAAAACGAGTCTCATCCGCAATTTCCGTGACGCGAAACCGGATTACACCTGCATCGAGCAAGGATCGACCGCATCCCTGCTTCGAGGACTTTTCACGCGTTGAATTCTTCGACTCGTTATTGATTTTTGCCTGTCGAGAGATCGTAGGTTGCCTTTTGCACTTTTGCTTGCCGATCGGACAATTGTTTCAACTGACTGACGACATCCAGATCAATCGCTTGTTCGCCGTCGACCGTGCGACCTAATTGCCGGGTTCGCCGATTGACGCGGTACTGTAACGAGCGAAGCATTTTTAATTCGGCCAGTTTATTCACCAGGCCCTGCTGTTGCTGCTGCTGTTGTTCTTGCTGCTGTTGCTGTTGCTGCTGTTTCTTGTCTTTCTGCTTTTCTAATTCTTTCTGCAGCGCTTCAATGATCTCTTTCAGCCCTTCGACAATGTCCTGCTCGATGTTTTGCGTGATCTCGCCGACTTCGACCCGTTCCAGACGCCTGGCGACTGTCAGCATGTCTTCCCGAATTTGCTCAATCGCTTCCGGGAAGGCCACGGACGACCCTTCTTCCCTTAACAGTGTCAGGGCTTTGGCTGCCAACAACGAAATCTCGTCTTCGTTCCGCGCAATCTCGACGGCACGATTGCGGTGTCGGTCGGTGCGAGTGTCGACGGGGACTGCATGAATGGCCAACGTCCCGTTGTTGACCCCCTCTTGCTTCAGCAGCATATCACGGAAACGAGCCTCTAATTGGGCTAGGACGAGTTCTCGTTCTTCTTCGCGCAGCTGCCGCAAAATTTCTTCCAGCTTTTCTTTCGCCTTCATCAATTCGGCGATCGCCTTGTCCTGCTTGTCAGAAGCTTTGGCCTTGTTGTTCTTTTTCAGTTCTTCAATCGCCCGATCCATCTCTTGTTTGGCTCGTTCGATTTCATTCCGACCGGGAGTTTTATCGGGCTTTTTCTGGGATCCGTCGTCGGATTGCGGGGCCTGATCCTCCTGCGGATCCGATTCGTCCTGACTCTCAGGGGGAGTTTCCTGTTGTGGGGGCTGGCCTTCTTGGGGTTTTCCCTGCTGCGGTTTCCCTTTTTTCGGCTTCCCCTGCTGTGGCTTTCCGGACTGTGGCTTGTCGGACTGTGGCTTTCCTGCGGGAGGTTTGGAATCGGGCGTCTTCCCGGCTTCGGGGTCGTCTTTTGGATCGGCGGAATTTTCGTCAGGCTTTTCGCCCGGTTTGGGCGCACCCTCGTCCGCAGGATCGTTCGCCTCGTCTTTGTCAGCATCGTCTTTCTTCTGCTCGTCGTCTGCTGCGGGATCTTTCTGTTCGCCTGGCTTGGGTTTGCCTGGGGCAGGCTTCTTGCCCGCGGCAGGTTTTCCACCCGGCTTGGCAGGCTTCCCCTCTGGATTGGCCTGTTCCTCTTTGGGATCCGTAGCTTCGTCACCCGGTTCGGCATCAGGGTCTTGCGGTTCGGTGCTCTCGGTTTTCGGCTCGCCAGGCTTTGATTCCTGATCGTCGGCAGCACCCGGTTCTTTCGGAGTCTCGCTCCCGGGTTCGTTTTTGCTGGACTTCTTCGCCTTATCTTGAGCTTCGATTTTGTCCGCCAGCTTTTTGGTCGACTCGGCCACCTGCTTCTGCTGCCGTTGCAGTTCCGCGTTGTCAGCCCCTCGTTCGGTATTGGCGCGCGCATCGGTTTCTTTACTGATCAGCTTGTTCACATCCTTGATCAGGTCTTGAATCCGCTTTTTCTCTTGTTCGAGGTCATCCTTTCGAGCCTCGCTCATCAGTAATTCCAGCATCGTCTGCAGTTCGGCAACGACCATCTCTTGCCGTTCGACGGCATCCCCCAACTGGTCTTTTTTCAACAGCTCGGTGACCTGCTGAAACTGCTCGGGAATGCGGCCTTCCTTACTTTTGCCGCTCGCCCGCAGCAGCAAATCCGCCCGTGACGGATCGGTCTTGCGGAGATAGTCACTGAGCTGCATCAGCGTTCCCTCGAAACGCCGATAACGCATTTCGATCGCTTCCTGGGTCGCCGCCAGATTCGGGGCGGGTGCCGCAGTCGGTGCAGTCTCGTCCGGAACCACTTTTTCGTCCGGAACCACTTTTTCCGCCGGAACCACTTGAGGAACAACCTCTTGGGCGGGTTCGACTGCGGTCGAGGGACATGGTTGGCTCAACACCAATACCGTACCGAGACAGAACAAGAATCGGAAGCGGACGCCAGCAAATAACTTGACACTCATGGCGAATTCTCCAGCGGGGGGAGCTATCAACAGGCTGAATTCTATCGCATGCCTCTTCACGGAGCCATCGGTCTTCTCGATCGAATCCGCAGATTTGTGATTTTCCCCAGCCGCCACCAATCAACGCCGTCGCCCGCGCGGACGGGGCGTTTCCCGGTATCAAGGGTGTTTATCCGACAGATCGCTGTCGTGCTGCGACACCTGTTTCAAGCCTTAATGCTGCTCCCACCGCGATAACTGAGATCCAGAATCTCCATCGGGTGTGCGACCCAGATCGGGCTCCCTGCCTGGCGAAGTGCTGCCTGAATCTGCAGCGAACAACCCGCGTTCCCCATGATCACCGTTTCCGCCCCCGTGGCCAGAATGTTCGCTAGCTTGCGTGCAGCCAGCTGGTCGGCCATCTGGCCCTCAGTCAGGTTGTAACTCCCAGCGGCCCCGCAACAAATTTCCGACTCGGCCAGTGGAACTAGCTCTAACCCCGGTACCAGACTCAACAGGTCGCGCGGCTGTTCGCGGATTTTTTGTGCGTGACACAGGTGACAGGCGTC
>JBIKZJ010000153.1:0-13302 GCA_044354755.1 Schlesneria sp.
AGATCACCCCGCAGGACCCCAAAGCCATTTTTGCTTACGTCGAAAAAGCCAACCTGGAATGGACGATCCTCAACCAACCCTTGCAAGCGGTGGCAACGAGTCAAAAAGTTCTGGCACTGGATCCCAAGGTGACTGAAATCCAATCTCGCCTGATTTCTTTTTATGCAATGAGTCTACAACGGGCGGAATTGATTCGGGCGATTCGATCCGCCGTCGCCGCTCAAGGTGAACCCCGCGAAGCGTACGTCTATTTGCTGATGTCCGACAATATTTCTTTTTCCAACGGGGCCGATCTGAATAGTCGGTGGCTCGCATCCTCCCCGGACGAAGTTCGCTTCAAGGTGGCGTTGGGGGTTAACACTGCGGCCAGTATTGTTCGGAGTGCCGATGCGACCAGCTCAGAAAAAGTCGCCGAGCTGGAACAAGAGGCGGATCGTCAGTTGCAGTGGTTTCTGGATTCTATCCCCCACGACACTGTGCTACTCACCTATTTGATGAATCGGAGTTACGAATCGGGAAATGTGGCTCGCGTTGGTGAACTGCTGCAAAATGTCGACGAATCGGGGATCGACGATCACATGGTTTGGGTTTACCGCGGTTGGTATCACATGGAAATGAACGAACTTTCCCAAGCCCAGGAAGCGATTCAAGAAGCCTTGCGTCTGAACCCACTCAGCGGCCTTGCCCGGCATGAATATGCCAGACTGCTTCGGCTCCAGCAAAAACCGGCCGCCGAAGTCGCCAAACAGCAACAATTGGCGGCCGCAGGGAAAGAGATTCGCGCGAAGCTGCTGCTTCAAACCAATGTTCGGGAAGTTCCCTGGGAGTTTTTTGGGCAGATTGCACGCTATGCGGCGGACTGCGGGGATCAACTGATCGCAGAAAACCTTTACCGCCGCATCGGCTCGGAACCGAGTCAGCCAGTTCCCGTTTCGAATCGTTGGCGCAAGCTGCAGGCGGATGTTGAGCCCCAACCGGAATGACGGTATGAAAACCAGAACGTCGATCATTGCCGTTGTGACCCTACTTGTGCTGCTGTTGCCGCTCATGCTGGGACCAACTCTTTATCGCCGCAACCAGCGCCTGCAAGCACTTCCCGCCGAATGCGCGAAAGCGTTTCGTGATAAAAACTGGAAAAATCTCGAAGCCTCCGCCCGTGAATGGACCCGCTTGCAATCAACGCCAGGTGGTCAATACTGGCTGGGAATCTCTCAGAAAGAGCAGGGGCATTTCGATGCCGCCTTTCAGGCATTTGAAACGATTCCCCTGGATGGAATTCGTGGTATTGATGCGGCGATCGAGCGAATGGAGTTACTGTTTCACTATTTTCAGCTGCCGCTCCCCGCGATTCAACTGGCTGATCAACTGCTGAAACTCGACCACAAACTCGCCGCTCCCCGGCGAAATCTGATCTATTTCCACGCCATGATGCTCCACCGAGCCGATCTTTTACAGCAAATCCACCTCGCGATCGAAGATCATACCGATCTTCCCGAGCACTATGCTTACCTGTTAACGATGGAAGACCTCGGTTTTCGGGATGCCGAGGTGGTCACGCAAAAATGGAGCGAGGCCACGCCGACATCCGAGGGACTGAAAAATACGTATTTGGCCAGACAAATTCGGACGGCGCGGACCGCCGTACTCAGCTCATCAACACCTGAATTGGCCGCACGCTATGCCGCACTGCAGGCCGAAATTTTGCCCCAACTCAATCAGCTGGACTCGGAACCGATCGCACTGGATACACAATTACTGCTGGCGATGGACAGCGGGAATACCGAACAGGCGGGACAACTCTTGTCACAAGTCCCAGACTCGTCCGCGAACGATCCCGGATTCTGGAGATATCGCGGCTGGTACGCCATGCGAATTGGGGATCTTGAACAAGCGGACGAGGCCTACCGGCAAGCCCTCGAACTTCATCCACTCGGCTGGCAAACACGAACCGAATATGCCAGCGTGCTGCGACTGCGTGGCCGCAGCACCGAAGCGGCAGCGGCGCAATCCGTTGCCGCACAAGGAGCCGATCTCGTAGCAGAAATCCGGCGTTTACCCCATGCCCAAAAAATTCCCTTCGAGCTGCTCAAACGCATCGCAACTTACGCAGCCGCGTGCGATTCTCTGCCAGTGGCCAATGGAATCTTGAGGCGGCAACAAAAGTCAGTGAAATGAAGCGGAGATGCCGTATTTCCAGAGCAATTCTCGCCGTTTTCATCCCTGCGGAATCGGCGTTGAAGCCAAACAATCGATTTAACGATCGACCTTGGTTTCCATCGCCGAGTTCCGCCCCTCAACCAAATGGATCGTCGAATCCCGCGAAACACCACGGTATTCCGTGGTCGAGCCCGAGGGCCAGCGGACGAGGACCAGGTCGATCGCACCCGCTGCTCCTAAACCAAAATGCAGCATTCGCTGGTTCGAGGCTTGAAAACCATCGCCAGCAACGAGCCTCATTGCCGAGCGCGTGGACCCCGCATGAACTTCAACAACGGCTCCGATGGCATCCCGCGCGGAATCTTGAGCGTGAAGGATCACATCCAGCCAGTGCCCGGTCCGTCGATGGACGCTGGTCACCACCATCGCGGGGGAATCGAGACACCCCAGGACAAAATCGGTTTGTCCATCTCGATTCCAGTCGATAATTGCCATGGCCCGCCCAAAAAGGGGCTTTCCAAAACAAGAACCTGCCGCCTGACTGTCGAGTTGTTGAAAACGGGCAGAACCCACATTCCGGAAAAACTGCAGCGGCATCCGGTACTCGAATCCGGGCTCATGAAAATCGGCGATATGCCCATTGCCGACCACCAGATCCAGTTCCCCATCGTTATCCGCATCAAGAAACTGTGTCCCCCATCCAACATAGGGAACACCGGCAGACATCAAACCCGATCCGATAATCGCATCTTCAAACAGCCCGTGGTCGCGCTGCAAATAAAGGTTGTTGGCCTCTCCCTCGAAATTGGTGACGAACAGATCCAGCTTTCCATCATGATTTAAATCGCCGGCCGCAACCCCCATGCACGCCGTCGGCTGCCCATACAGATTGACCGCCAGACCACTCGACATCCCCTCGTCGAGATACCGACCATCCGACGACACCGGCTTCAAAAAGAAATTGGGAACCTGATCGTTGGCGACAAAGATTCGGGGAAGCCGTTCTTCACCCACATAGACCAGGACGATCCCCAACCCTTTGGCATTCGCCTGCGGTGTCCCCTTCGTGATCGTTTCAAAAGTCCCGTCGCCACGCGATAACTGCACCTGATCAGGAGCCCCCTCGTAGGTTCTCACAGAACAGCGGTTGGCGCTGCATTCGATACGGAAGATGTTTTCACCCTGCAGATAATTCACGTCAAACAGATCCGGATTTCCATCCCCATTCAAGTCGGCAATCAGGCAACTGGTGGTCCATGCTTCCCCCTCGATCAACGCAGTCCGACTGATGTCCGTAAACGTGCCGTCACCATTGTTTCTCAACAACTGATTGGCACCAATATTGGCGATATAGAGGTCAGCAAAACCATCGTTATCAAAATCCCCTGCAGAACATCCCTGCCCATAGCCCGTCTCGCCAAGCGGAGTACTCAACTCGGTGATGTCCGCAAAACCAACTCCCCGATTCCGCAACAGACGATCTCGATATTTTCCCGTTGATTCAGGGCGTTCCGATCCCATGGGCCACTCGATCCCTTGGGTCAGGAACAGGTCAGGCCAGCCGTCCAGGTCATAATCGAGAACACCCACCCCACCGCCGGTTGACTCAAACATCCGCACTCCACGGGAATCGGGGTGATGACTTTGAAAATAGGTAAAGTCCATTCCCAAGCTTTTCGCTTGATCCTCAAACCGGATGTTTGTGAACCCCGAGTTATCCGGCGACGCTGGGGGACCCGGCGGGGAGGGGGGACCCGGCGGCGAGACTGAGCGGATCGTCTCGAAACCAGGCCAGCTCGACAGATTGTGTAACACCGCGACATCATGGTCGAGCCGGGTCCGTGGTGGATTTTCGGCTGGAACTGAGGCGAGTGAATCGAGTAATTCCCCCGGCCAGCCATTCCGGCCCGATAACTCGACCGCTGACGAAGCCCAGGCCCACGCCTCCCAATCTCGACCCATCTCTAACAGCTTCGCCACCATTTGCTGAAATTTTTCTCGATCGCGTCCCCGCTGAATCAAGGTCGATTCCATCACCTCGCCGTACTCTTTCAACTGTTGTGCGCGACGAGAAAAGGCCTCACCCGCCGGTGGGTCAAGGTGGATGGCCAATTGCCCCAGTTGATACATCGCGCGCTGATGCGTTGGTCGCTGACGAATCGTTTCCCAAAAACAGCGTGCGGCGACCTGCGGTTGATTCACGCGGCGGGCCCACAATCCTCGCACGTACCAGATTCCCGGATCGTCTTGAAGCGCGGGAGGAACCGCGCGATACCAGACGCCGAGTTCCTCGAGTGACCCGTCCAAAAGCAGCTCACCCAATTGTCCCTGTCCCATCGCCAGTTCCGGGGCTTGTCGGCAAACATTCAACAGCCGTTGTTTTGCCGCTGCGGTTCTCTGTTGTCGCAGGTCTTCCAGTCCCATTCCCAATTGAATCAAGGGGTCGGGTGAATTGGCCTGAGCACACTTTGTCAAGTAGGAGTCTGGATCGGACGGACGCTCGGGAGCGGTGAACCAGACTAAATCCTTCAGCTTCGTTTTTCCTTTTTTGAGAAGTTCAAAGAGGTGAATCTCGGCCTGCGAACGTTGTCCGCTCGAGATCAACATCTGGACCAGTCGCGCACGCAGGGAAAGATCGGCGGTGTCTTGTTCAACAAGATAGGTCGTATCGGCGATGGCGTCTGTGAGCTGGCAGTTGGGCAATTCGATTTCCGCTGCCGCCCTCGCCGCTTTCAGCGAGTAGACCGAACCATCCCTGGGAACCGCATGAAAATAGGAAAGCGCGATGTCATTTCCCCGCCGGGCGGCCTCGATTCGCCCCAGCAGGTACTGGGCTTCTCCCCACGCAGGACTAGATTCCGAGATCGATTTGGCGATTTCGACCGCTCGTCCCAGTTCGCGTTGATCAACCAGCGTCCGAACCTGCTGAATGGGATCCTTGTCTCCACCACAACCGCAGGTGATGCATTGCAGACACAGCAATGAATAAGTGAGGACTTGATGGCGCAACACGCCCCCGCTCCAGCAGCTCTTGACCGAAACCGAATTCATCAGAATTTCCCGCAGGGGATACTGGACCTGGAATGGATGGCCAAGAGGCCGGGTTGAAAAGTTTATCATGCTGACGAACCGGAAATCATCCTCAGGGAGCGAATCGAGGCAAGAATCCGCCGCGGACATGCCAGATCAATCCGGATCCCCCCTGCTTTCAACCCTCTTTTCCCCACAGTTAAGCTCGACCTGTTCCAGAGATTCCACCCCGGTAATCAAGGGGAATTCCTCTGAAAATTCAGTCGCTATACCCGTTGATTGCTGCGAATCGATCCCGCGATTCGGAATTTCTTCGCCGCGAGGAGAGTGTTCCGTTACAATGGTATCGACGCGTGCATGACTTAGCCGGGTGCATTCGAGTCTAGTCCAATCCCCATTTCCCTTGTGCATGACCAGCCTGTTGCTGGATTTGTACCGAATCGCAACCGGCGTTGAGGGAAAACAGTCTGCCCAAGTGAGACACGAATTTCAGGTGGGTCGATGATGTCAAAATCCACTCCCGATGCCGTTCCGTCGACCCCTGGTCGACGCAGTCGGGGATCTCTATTTCCTGCCATCATCTCGGAAAGCGATCCAGCGAGGTTTGCGGGTCCGCAACAATCCTGGTCAAAAACTCTTTCCTCACTCTCATTCAGCTTCGGCGTTCATGCGCTGATTCTGTTCGTGCTGAGCTGGATTTATTTTGATCTTCCCCAGCCACAAGTCCTGAATACTCTGATGACTTTGATCATGGACCAGAACGCTCCCCAGGGTGATGACGTTGCCGTTGAGCTGCTTTCGACTGCCGAACCGCTGATCGACACGGGCGAATCCTCGAGCGGCATGATTACAATATTGAGTGACCTCGCCATGCCCCCTGACGATGAAACTCCTTTGTTTCACGAGGGGCCAACCGAATTTTCGGCTATCGGCCAAGCCACGGAATCTCGTCAACAATCGGTGGGCCCGCTCTCGGCAGCGAAACCGCTCAAAAAATCGGTCCGGAAAGCCAAGGGGTCGACCAAAACCGACCCCCTTGCCGAAATGGCGGGACCGCAGATCGACCAGTTTGTCGGCCGCAAGCCAAAAGCCAGACTTGGACGAATCCAACAGCTGGGAGGGACTGATGCCAGTGAAGCAGCGGTCGCGAAAGGTCTTGAATGGCTGAAAAATCATCAACTGGCGGATGGTTCCTGGAATTTTGATCACACTCTGCATCCACGCTGCAATTGTTCGATGCCGGGCCGATTGGATCAGAACTCTAACGCCGCCACGGCGATGGCACTGATGGCCTTTCTCGGGGCAGGGCAGACGCAAGAGGAAGGAGACTATCAGCCGGAAGTTCAGCAGGGGCTGAATTTTCTGCTCAGAAATGGGATGCCGGCTGACAAGGGGATTTGCTTTTACGGAAACCTCTCGGGTCCACAAACCTTTTACACGCAGGGATTGGTGACGATTGCACTGAGCGAAGCGTCGGCCATGACCGGCGACACGCAGCTGCGACCCGCCATTACGGGTGCCATCGAGTTCCTGACAGCAACGCAGGATTCTGGTGGCGGCTGGCGCTATTTTCCAGGACAACCGGGGGATACTTCGGTGGTGGCGTGGGAATTAATGGCCCTGAAAAGTGCTCAGTTTTCACGAATCCCTGTCCCCCAACGGGTGTTCAATGGAATTGATCGATTCCTGTCGAGTGTCGGATCACGGCGGGGGTCACAGTATGCCTATCTGCCTGATCGAAAAGACTTTCCCACCCCTTCGATGACTGCGGCAGGCCTGTTGTGCCGGATGTATCTGGACTGGGAGGGAAACCAGGGCCGGCTTCAGGCGGGCGTTCGAGCGCTCGATGAATTCGGGCCCCAACCCTACGACATGTATTACAACTATTATGCAACACAAGTGATGCATCATTGGGGTGGCCCGGAATGGGATCGCTGGAACAAGGTGATGCGTGAATACCTGATCAAGACACAAATTCAGGAGGGACACGCGACAGGGAGCTGGGATGTGGCGGATCGTCACGGAAATGCCGGTGGCCGACTTTATATGACGACACTGGCGTTACTGACTCTGGAAGTCTACTACCGCCATCTGCCACTTTATCAAAAGGATCGGATCGAAATTCCTCTTGTCGGGCAGCCGGGAGAACCAAAAGCTCCCTGACGTCAACCGGATTCTTGATGCTGCGAGCGAGCAAGTTTTTACTAGACACCGCTCTCGACCCGCCAACGTGAATCCAACCGAAACGACACGGCAGCTTGAGCGAACTCATTCAGGTTCAGACAGGCCAAGCAGTTCAACCTCAGCGCAATGATTGGGAGCCTCAAGGGTTCGGACTGGAACCAGGCTTTATCGCAGCGGGGATTTTCGGCGGATTCACCGGTTCCCCCACACGGAGATGCCGAAGTCCGACCACCGTGCTGTGATTTTGCAGCCCCAAAAAGCCCCGCGTCGATCGCAATGCCAAGAGCGGAAATTCTTCATCGCGAATATTCGTCACCTGCACACCATTATGCCAGGTTGTAATCTGTTGGCCGAGACAATTGATTTCCAGCGAATTCCATTCGCCCAGTGGACGCGAAACGCGCGGGTCCGCCCCCGCGAAATCATAAATCGAGGCGGAATATTGAAAATCCTTCAGGTTGGCATGTTCCGGTGCCGTATCGTCCAAAATCTGCACTTCAAAACCGGCGGCCGGAAGGGTCTCGTTCTCACGGTGATGATTCCCATCTGCCGGAACCCGGACATAAACCCCGCTATTGCCGCCATTGGACACGCGATAGTCCAGACGCAGATTGAAGTCGGCGTATTCCGCATGCGATCGCAGCCAAGGCCCCTTCTTTCCAGAACAGGTCAAAATCCCCTCGGTCACCGACCAGCACTCCTCGGCCAAACCACCAACGCCGTCCCATCCCTCCAGAGTTTTGCCATTAAACAACGACTGATAACCGATTTCACTCAGCACAATGTTTTTGAGCAGAAATTGCCCACCGTTGGGAACTTCGACCTGAAATCCCAGATACCCATCCCGATCTTTGAGTCCGCTGACACTCCACGCAGGCTGTCCGTTGATCTTGAGCGACGCCGACTCGCCCACGACATGCAAATCAAAAACATTCCATTCCCCGGCAGGGTTTACCAAGCCGCGACTTTCCGCCCCCGGAAGATTGGGGATATTTCCTTCTTTTCCTTCCAGCAGATTCACCTGATAACCCGACTGAGGAAACGGTTTTCCTTCCCGCGACGAGCGAATGTAAATCCCCGCGTCATAAGCGGATGTTTTGAGTGACTTCCATTCAACGTGCAAATCGAAATCTCGCACTTGCTGGTCGCTGCGCAACCAGCCATCCCCGGCCTTCAACCGAATGCACCCGTCGACAATATCGACGTCACAATCGTTTTCGATCGTCCAACCGCTGAGAGTTGCCCCATCAAACAGCGGGCGTCGAAATTGATGCGGCTCTTTGGTTTCCGCCCGCAGCCGGCCACATTCGAGCGAAACCATCATCACTCCGGCCAATAGCACGACGACAAATCGCATAGAGAGGCTCCTGCACGTTACCGGGATTGACTCGACTGGGATTGACTCGACTGGGGAGGACTCGTCTGGGGTTTACTCGTCTTTGACCTTCTTTTTGGCCGCTTTTTTCGTGGCCTTCTTTGCAGCTTTCTTCGGAGTTGCCATGGTGTCTGCAGCGGCCGAACGGCCTCGCGATTTTTTCGGAGCCGGCCCGCGAGCGGCCCGTTCTGCCAATAATGGAATTGCTTCTTCCATGGTCAGGGCCAGCGGATCACTCCCTTTCGGCAGCGTGGCGTTCACTTTGCCATGCTTCACATAGGCACCATACCGACCATCAAATACCTGCACCGGTTCCTTGTCCTCAGGATGGGGGCCTAGCTCTTTCAGCGGAACAACGACCGCTTTGGTTTTGGCCTGTGCCAGTAATTCAATGGCCCGTTCCATCGTCAGGGTCAATACGTCATCCGTCTTATCGAGCGACTTAAAGGTTTTTTCATGCTTGACATACGGCCCATACATGCCGACCCCCGCATTGACCACATGGCCCGTGACCGGGTGTTTTCCCAGCTGACGCGGCAGTGCCAGATAGGCTAAAGCATCCTCCATCGTGATACTGTTGGGATCACGCGTTTTCGGCAGCGAAACCCGCTTGGGTTTGGTGCCGTCTTCTCCCATTTCACCCAGTTGTAGATACGGCCCAAACGGTCCGACCAGTAAAAAGATCGCCAAACCGGTTTCGGGGTGTGTACCGAGTGACTGTGGCCCCCGCTGCTTCAATTCAATCAGATTATCTGCGATGGCATTGGTGATGTCTGCCGGGGCAAGGCTGTCCGGGATCGAAGCGGTGACCGTCTCGCCATCCCGTTCGGTTTCGAGATACGGTCCAAATTTCCCCACCCGAATTCGGGATGTCAGTCCGTCAAACAACAAGGTACACGCACTACGAGGATCGATCGCTTCTTCGTTCGCTTTGACCTGGGCATCCAGTCCCTCAGATCCATGGTAGAATTGCTGCAGGTAAGGAAGTCGATCACCCAGTCCACTGGCAATATCATCCAGATCCTGTTCCATCTTCGCGGTGAAACCGAGATCGACCAGCTTGGGAAAGTAGGTTTCCAGCAACTGGTTCACCGCAAAGGCGGTAAATGTCGGGACCAACTGTGAACCGGACTTCACCACATAATCTCGATTGATGATCGTGTCGATGATCGTGGCATAGGTACTCGGACGTCCAATCCCATCCGCTTCGAGGGCCTTAACCAGCGTCGCTTCGGTATATCGAGCGGGTGGTTTTGTTTCGTGCCCAATCGGGTCGAGTACCTGGCATTTCAGCCGATCGTTTTCCGTCAGCGGTGGTAGTGAAGCCTCTTGATCGTCCAGGGCGGCATCGGGATCATCGACCCCCTCTACGTAAGCCCGGAAGAAACCCGGAAATTCGACATGACGACCTGTCGCCTTGAATTCCGCGTCTTCGACAGTGACCGTGACGGTCTGAAATCGCAACTGGGCTTCCGCCATCTGCGTGGCAACGGTTCGCTTCCAGATCATGCCATACAACGCAGCTTCACGTCCGCTCAAACCCTGCTCTTCAGCGGTTTTCATTTCGGTACCGGCTGGCCGGATCGCCTCGTGGGCCTCTTGAGCATTCTTGGTTTTGGTCGAGTATTGCCGAGGTTCGGGGCTCAGATAATCTTTGCCATAGCGATCCAATACCGATTTGCGAGCGGCATTCAGCGCCTCTTGCGACAGATTCACACTGTCGGTTCGCATATAGGTAATGTATCCGTCTTCGTACAGACTCTGCGCAATTCGCATGGTATCTCGAGCGGTGAGGCCGAGCTTACGATTCGATTCCTGCTGCAATGTACTCGTCGTGAACGGGGCATACGGTTTTCGGGTCTGTAACCGCGTCTCGACAGAAGTCACTGTCCAAGGCTGACCCAGCAGTCTGGCCTGCAGCTTGCTCGCGGTCGCTTCGTCCAGCAAAATCGCTTTCACGTCCGGTTTGAGCTTTCCGGTGAGTTCATCAAAATCTTTCCCACTCGCCACGCGTTCTCCACCAACCGTCGAGAGTGTGGCATCAAATTCTGCTCCGGCTGCGGTGGCCAATGTCGACTTCAGGTCCCAATAGCTCCCCGAGCGGAACGCCAGGCGTTCGAGTTCACGTAGTACGAGAACCCGGACCGCAACCGATTGGACTCGGCCCGCCGAAAGTTTTGGCTTGACCTTTTTCCAGAGGAGCGGACTGAGTCGATATCCATACAGTCGATCGATAATTCGCCGGGCTTCCTGGGCTCGGACCAGGTTCATATCGAGTTCACGCGTGTGCTGTACAGCTTCCTGAATCGCTTCCTTGGTAATTTCCGAGAACACCATTCGCTTGACGGGGACTTTGGGAGCCAGAACTTCCGCCAGATGCCAGCCAATGCTTTCTCCCTCGCGGTCTTCGTCTGTTGCCAGTAGCAGTTCACCAACCCCTTTCAGGGCGTCCTTCATTTCCTTGACCAGCTTCTTGCGGCGATCACTGACGATGTACAAAGGCTCAAAGTTGTGATCGACATCCACGCCGTATTTGGCGAGATTGGATTTGGTCTTTTTGATCTCGTCTGGTATGTCTTTGGCGCTCTCGGGAAGATCACGGACATGCCCCATGCTGGCCATGACGGTGTAATCGCTGCCGAGGTAGCCGCCGATTTTCTTCGCTTTCGCGGGAGATTCAACGATCACCAGACGTTTCATAGGCTTCGAGGACTTTTCTGTCACCGGAAAACTTTCCGTTTGCATTCACAAATTGATACGAGAGCATGCTCAAGCTACTCGACATTATCTCGCCCGCTCCAAAACGCAAGTGACTGGTTCGCCACAACTGCCGAGAGCAGAATCGGCTCCAAGCCCACAGAGAACAGCAAATCCCTTGTGTGCCAAGCGTGTGCAGCTACAATGCCGAACGCTGCACGGGGAATTGCAATAAGGAATTGTGACCGGGTCTGTCAAGTCTTCGGACTTGCCGAGGGCTTCGTGCAGCCACCAAATCAGATCGTTCATCGAGGCCGGGGATGCCCTTGATGAGGATGTGAGTTGCCTGAAAAACTGTTGTTTCCTACGATAAAACGATCTGTGCACCCTCGCCGAACGACAAACGTGATGAAGACGCAATCAGGAAAAGGATTCCGTTGATGAGTACCAGGTTCTTTGCATCGATCCGTCGAAATCAGAGGCAGTGGATGGTTGTTGTGACCGTCCTTTCGATGATCTCTTTTCTGTTTCTGGATGATTTCGGGCGGGGAAAAGGCCCCACCTCACCCTTGGGTGGCGCTCTCATCATCGGCTGTCTTTGTGCAGCCGCCATGTGCATTGTTGGATATACCCGACAGAAAACCACCGAATTCGGCATCGGTGGATTTCTGATTGGATGTATCGTGGGATACATCGGTTTTGGTGCCATTCCGCAAAATAAGCCCTTGGTGAGAACCAGCGTGGGCAATTTGAATCGCCAGGATTTTGAGCAAATGGCGAGAAAACGCCAACGAGCCAATTATTTCCTGCAAGAGGTTGCGCGACGCACCGAGTCAGGATCTTCATCCAGTTTTGGCGGCATCGACGATCAATCGCTGCTCAATTACCGAGTCCACTCGGCCGACGCTCAAAAAATGGGAATTCGCATTTCTGACGAAGGAGTGAATGAATTCCTCAAACAAATCAGCCGAGGCCGGCTCACCGCAGAGGATTTCAAAGAATCTTTACGAGAGTCGCGGCTGGGTGAAAGCGAATTGTTCGACACGTTAAAGGGCGAGCTTTCGGCTCAATTGGCGATCCAATTAATGGAACCACCCGCCTTTACCGCGACCGCCCCACCGGGCTTGGCCCAGTACGTGCAAAATCGCGAGCCGCTTCGTTACATGCAGGCGACCCCGCAGCAGTTGTGGGAATCGTTTCAAATGTTGAATTTGAAACAATCCTTACAGGCCGTGGCGATTCCTGTTCAGGAATTTGTCAGCGAAGTCGGGGAGCCCTCCGTTACCGAGTTAGACAACCTGTTCAAACAATTCAGCAACCGTCGCTGGATCGACGAGGCTCAACCGGGATTCGTACAGCTCCCTCGAGTGAAGCTGGCCTATCTGACAGCCGACTTTGAAAAGTTTGAGCGCCGAGTGGATCCGTCATCGGACGAAATTCGTGACTATTACGAAAAAAACAAAGACCGCTATCGAGCTCCTGCCGCCAAGGAATCGACGGCCCCCCAACTTCCCGATGGTGAGAAGGTCATCGAGCCCGAGACGAAAACAAAGCCTGAAGCACAACCTGTCGCTCCCGCTTCCGAGACCCCTGAAGCTCCCGCCACACCGCAGGACGGGGACGAAAAGCCTGCAGAACCCGCGGCCACTCCTGAAGAAAAAGCAGCGACTCCTGAGCTAAAAACTCCTGAGCCAAAAACTCCTGAGCCAAAAACTCCCGAGCCAAAAACTCCCGAGCCAAAAACTCCTGAGCCAAAAACTCCCGAGCCAAAAACTCCTGAGCCAAAATCGGAATCTGAGCCAAAATCGGAAACCGACCAAACCGAAAAGCCGGGGGACAAACTGGATTCAGAACCCAAA
>JBIKZJ010000527.1:0-4029 GCA_044354755.1 Schlesneria sp.
CTGGTGAGTCGCCCCTGGACGTCGAAGACTGACCAGTTGATCGTCCCGCCAGGACTGGCCGTGCGAACGAGCCGTTTCATCGGATCGTAGCTGTAGTCCGTTTCATCATAATTCGTCCCCGAAACACCGACCCCAGACGCTGGGATCAGCCGGTAGACGCGCTGGGACGCCGCGAGGCAGCAGTCCGTATACTGCGTTGTGGTCCATTGCGTGTAACTCGATTGAGTAAACGCCAAAGCCCCGCTGCCCGCCGCCGCAATGATCGCCGAGAGGGACCCGGATGTCGTCGCTGACACGGCTTCAATCTGCTCCAGCACGACACCATCGGCATCCCTCTTCGTGATCGAAACGGGATTCACGAGCGTGAAGGTATAGGCCGGGCCAGTGCCTGTCGTGTAACCGCTGGCGGAATACACGACGTGATTGCCATCATCAAAATAGTTCCACGTGGCGGTCCGAACAGTCGTGGCCGTGCCATTCATATCGATCGTGTGACTCGGACCAAGTTCCTGCGTCGTCCGTCCTCGCTCATCGACGGTCATGTCGGTCACCAGGTTCAAGCCGCCGCCAGACGGTGTGGTCCATCCGGCGGGGGCAAGTCCGCCCGCCGTGTTGTCGTCGTCAATTCGCTGGGTCACGGAGGCCGTGGGAATATCGTAGGTCATCCCGTTGATGAACCCCCGTTCGTCCATGGCCCAGATCAGGTTTCCCCATTGATCAAAATAATCCTTCCGCGTATTTGCTACTCCGCTGCCGTTCTGATCGGTGGAGACGACGGGGAAGGTGGTTGTCCGTTGCTGGACTCCGCAGGTCCCCGGCCAGAACGTGTACGCGTAGAGGGTTACCTGCGTCTGCGTCGGGTCGGTATCCGATGTGTGCAGGATTTCCTTTGAGATGAATCGGGCGCATGTCGCACAATTGGCGTTCGAGCCGGAACTGCTGGAACTGGAGGACGAACTGCCGCTGGTCGTGCATGACGTGTATTCGAGTGCCCGTGTCAGGATCGCAGTCCCCAGCTGTCCTTGCTGGACCGACACCGTCGCCAGGTCGTTGGAGGGGCGGTAGTAGGTAAAGACATCGATCAGGCCGCTATTGTCGTTCAGGTATTGATAGTCCCCTCCCGACTGGTTGAGCAGATCGGGCGAGGCCTCGGTGTATCCCGTGACGGCAGAGGGGTGCGCGTGCCAGATCACATTCCCGTACGAGTCATACTTGTAAAAATCAATCCACTGGTCCGTTCCGGACTTGTGGACGAACAGCATCGTCAGGCCGTAGTAATTGCAGTAGACGATATTCTGTGATCCGTCCGGAAGCGTTTCGATCGTCTTGTAGTTCCAATTGTTGTATCCGACTCCGCCCGCGTTGGTGGCGTAGCTGAAGTTGTAGGTCTCGGAGCCGCCGCGAACGACTTCTTTGGTGACTCGTCGTTGACCGTCGTATTCGAAGTAGTAATCGGCATAGAGCGAGACGGTGGAATCAGACGCCGTAAAGGGATCGCTGACAGACGGATCTCCCTTCAAGCGGTTAAAAGCGGCGGGGCCGAGAACGTATTTTGGCAAGTGCGCCTTAGGCCCCCATGGAACTAAACTTCCCCCGCTACTGGAACTGCTCGAACTGCTCGATGAGCTGCCCGTGGTGAGGCTGACGTAGTATCGATAGTAAGTCGTCCCTTCTTCGAACCAGGTTGAACCGTCGTTCGAGTACTGTTTCGTTGCCGTTTTCAGGTCGGCGTCCATGCCGAAGACATCGTTGGGGCCGTAGTAGGAATAGGTCGCCGCCTGTTTACTGACCCAGGGATTTCCCGTTCCCGTCCGCCGGGCAATCGTGGTTGATCCCAGTAGCAGATCGCCGGTGTTCAGCGCGTAGGTGTTTTGGAACTGCTCGGTGAGAACGACTCCATTGACGGTCGCGGTTCTCTCGATGGCATCGCTAAAAGAGCTGCTGCCGGCGACTTTTGTGGCGACGGCCCCATTGGGAGCCGTTTTTTTGATGAACCGGCCGCCGGTACCATTCAGAATCGATGTCGAGCCATCGGGATGGGCGATGTTGTAAGTGGTGTCGCTCAGTTTGAACTGAACTCCCGTGACGACGTTTACGCGGTTTTCAAATGTTCCGTCTTTGTTCCGATAGTATCTGACGGAGGTCCCGCTTCCTCCTCCTTGCAGGCTTACGGTCAGGACCTGCTTATTGGTGGCCAGAAGCGTCGATTTGATGATCGTGGCAAACGGGTCGTTGGGCGATTGCCAATTATAGCCGCGTCCCATCGTCTCGGATAACGACTGACGCGTCGCTATCCGACGCTCCTGGCCCCAACTCATCCCGTATCCTCGCACAGGCAACTCGTCTGACCTCAGGATGACTTCCCCCGTGGCGTAGCGAATCGGTTGATTGCTGGTATTCGGAACATTCGGACCTGTGGGACATTCGGGACAGGGGGCGAGATCAATACATCCGCCGGTCGAATCGGTAAATCCGCCGCCGACAAGGGAGTAACCATTGGGGTTGGATGGACAGCAGATCGCATTTAAAGGTGAAAATGCAAACGTGAACGGGCCCGGCGGGCAGGTGGACTGCAACGCCTGTGATGCGCTGGCACAGTCGGCTTGGGTAAACGTCACGAGCCAGACAGGAAATCCGCTGACGATTCCGATGTAGCTCAGCTGGACCTCCATGCCGTCACTGGTCCCGTACCAGCGGTCTCCCATGAAGTCCGCGATCAGCGAAAATCCATTCGCCATCGAGGCCGTGCAACCCGGCTCCTGTGGATAGATCGAAATCAGGTACTTGGACGATGCCGCTGTCCAGGTACCCATGTTATTGTTACACGCGTTCGGGCTCAGGTACGGCATGACTTCTTTCGACTCAACGGGGACGCGAGGCAAGTTTTCACAAGGATCTTTGGTTCACTAACACCATCGGATTCGATTAACGTGGATGACTGGCTGCGATGTCATTCATCCTGACTGCGTCGCTGGCGGATGTTTGACTATGACATCTTCATTGAACGAGGGCCAATGATGCAACGGACAATCCTCGGAAGCCCACCAAGCCTTGACGTTGAGCGAGCATCCGCACCCCGGTTGCCGACAGACCATCCGATCGGTATCGCAGCTTGAACACTGGCGACATCGTGCCAGTCGAGTGTCGCAGGTTGCCTGATCGACCTTTTGAAGTCCGCTTGCAACGTGACGGATCACGGCTGTACCGAAGTTTATGGCCCGCTGGGCCAAACCGGGCATCTGGTCGGGAACGACCGGCTGATCGATCGGGAGACAAGGACCTTCGCCTCGTTCCCATCGTTCAAACCAGAGTTGGCTGGTCTGGCACTGTTCCATCAGTTCAAGAACTTTGAAGCAGTGATGCCGTTCGCACCACCCTGGGGCAGTACATTCGCAAGGAGTTGTCTGCATCAGAGGCCCTTATTCGAGAGTGACACGGTCAGCGCGGCGCCAGGTGTAGCGGTCGAGCATTTCATCCCGGAGGACGAGGATCTTGGGGTGACCGAGTTGGGCACCGAGTCGTGTTTGGGCAAACATTTTCCGAGTTGTCCTCCAAGATGTGGAAACGATTGCTACTTTGGGGATGGTGTTCGGGCCTCTCGATGTCGCCGGTGGAATCGCTGCTCAGCGAGGGGCCGTTACATGGTTTTTTCGTCACTGGGCTTTTCGACGTGCGACGAACCAGTCCCAGTCGTACCGCGTCAAAAAGTCTTCGGGATGCGCACGAAGCGCGGGCTCCCATTCATTCGTACAGACCTCCCAGCCGTTTTTCGAAAGTTGATCGTGCCACCAGGACATCGGCTTGATACAGACGTGTGTCGGATCTTCGTATTCGATCGATCGTCCTTGCCGGGCAAATAATTCCTCGGTATCCAGGGCACAGAAGAATAAGCCACCCGGTACGGTAATTCGGGCGAGTTCCCGCAAGATGAAGGGGACCAGTTCCGGTTTCCAATGCTCAGCAACTTGTGCGGAATGGAGTCCGTCCCAGGCGTTGTCAGCAAACAGATGAAGATTCACGGCGTCGCAG
>JBIKZJ010000528.1:0-4017 GCA_044354755.1 Schlesneria sp.
ACAGCCGGCTCGACCACAGCCGGCTCGACCACAGCCGGCTCGACCACAGCCGGCTCGACCACAGCCGGCTCGACCACAGCCGGCTCGACCACAGCCGGCTCGACCACAGCCGGCTCGACCACAGCCGCCTCGGCCACGTGCGTGACGTGTTGTGTCACCTCGGCAGCAGCCTCTACAGTTTTGTGCTCATGATTCAATGGGGTTTGCTCGTTCCCGAGCACTGTCTTTTCCCCGAACACCGTCTCTTCACCATTCATCGTGCCAACCTCAACTCGTCGAACGACTCGCGCACCGCCGAATTGCGATGCGCCGACATGTGATCAAATCGAACGCGAATTTGTTTCGTAGGCGAAGGCCTGAATTGGGATCTCGAAACAGTCCGCAGCATTCCTCATCAATCAACCGATCCTTACGGTAATCGAATTACCAATGGAATACCAGTTTCCCCCGCCGTTTCGTAGAATTCTTGAAAAACGTTTTTCAACGGATTTTTGGGAAAGCGCTGAGAGGACTGTATCAAAGGTCAGGCATCGGCACTGGAGCACCGGGGATTGGCGCGACAAGGAGCGGGGGAAGAGGCTTACCCGCAGGCAGCTTTTCAGGTTGATTTTTAAACGCAGGAATCGCTTGAGCGGGTTCCGCTGCCGGGGCCTGAGGTGCAACGTTGTGGTGGTGAGCGAACAAGGCGAGATGACTGGCGTCCCCACTACGCTTCATCCGCTGTGCACCCTCAAAAAACTCAACGGCACGGGAATCCCCTTCAAGCTGTAACATGACGCCCATCAAAAATAATCGATCAGAATCCCGATAATCCTCTTGAACCCAGTCGGTTAGCTTGCTGAGTGTTGAAGCACGGACCAGCTGGCTTTCGGGACCGAAGAGCGGCTTGAGAATGGATTTCTGCTGCGAGATCAACGGGTCAAGAAACAGGGCTCGCTTGAATTCATGAACGGCGGAATCAAATCGCTGAATCGTTACCAGGCAGATTCCCAGTCGCAAATGGGCTTCCGCGCGATCGGGTGCTGCATCAACGGCGCTGCGGTAGGCGGCGCGGGCTTCGGACCATTTTTGTTGACGTAAACGTTGATCACCCCGAGCCTGATGGTTCAGGCTGCGCAAACGAGCTGCCGGTGTGGAAGTCGCGACGGGAACTTTGGAGGGTTCAATATTGGCCGCCAGCGGCGGCACTGGTTCCAACGATGAATTGAACTGTGGAGAATTCGAGCCCCATGGGTCAGGCTGCGGCCAGGGTGTGCTGAAAGTCGCGCCCACCTGATTTCCGACCTGATATCCGCCGACCTGATATCCACCGACCTGATATCGCACGTACCGAATCGATTGGGGAAAATAATTTCCACTGTAACCCAGCCCTGGACTCACCACCCAGATTTGCAAATTGCCAGAGAAACCCCTGCAGCGGTGATAATGATCCCCGTTCGTGGCAAGGGGGGTGAGCAAACAGACAAAACCGCCGCAGGCGATACGGAAAAAGTGCAGCAGGTGGTACAACATCCATTGAATTTTCTTGGCCATGATCCGAGGCATCCGTCTGTTTCTCTGGTTGAACGATCCGCACAACCCGTCATTTGTAAGGGGGGGCTGCATGCCTACCCCGACAGGCTTTGCGTTGCGGGTTACTCAATCTGGGGAACTGCATCCCGCTACGGATCTGCGCAACTTGTCCGCGCACCTCGCGAGATTGGTTTGTTTATTTGCGTCACACATGATGGGATACCAGAATGGAATTCCGGTGGTCAACAACTTTATTGGAATTTTGCTGAAACTTTCTGATTCGAGTCTGAGCCATTGAGTCCCGGCAGGCTCTCAGATTAAGATCACAACAGGATTTCGGTGGCGAGGCCGCAAATGTGATCCATCACGATCCCTTGTTTGCAAGACTCGAGCCGTTGTCACACACTCAAGTCCTTTTCCTATGTTAAAGCGATGCGAGTTCGCCGACGGGAATGAGTGGGTCGAGGACGTGGATTTGGTTTGTCAAATGGGAAACAGTGTGTCATCACCAAATCTGGATTCCGAATTGAAATTTACCGACGTGAGGATGTGACATGTTTGACGGACGGTTTCCGACGGTGCTCCTGTTTGGTGCTCCGGGTGTCGGAAAGGGGACTCAAGGAACAATCCTTGGGCAGATTCCTGGCTTTTATCACCTCTCGTGTGGTGATGTCTTTCGATCGCTGAACATCAATACGCCGGATGGCCGCGAGATCTACCAATTCAGCTCGCGCGGTCAACTCGTCCCTGACGAACTGACGGTCCGAATCTGGACCAAGGCCCTGCACGGACATATTGCGGTCTCACGCTACAAACCGCCAGACGAATTCCTGGTGCTCGACGGGATCCCCCGAAATCCGAATCAGGTCGAGATGCTCAAAAACACCATCAACGTGCTGGCGATCATTCACCTGATCTGTCTTGACGAGTCGCGCATGGTCGACCGGATCAAGCGTCGAGCGATCCGGGATAACCGGGCGGATGATGCCAATGAAGATATCATTCGGACTCGATTTAAGGTCTATCGTGACGAGTCGGAACCGGTGATCAGCTGTTATCCCAAAGAATTGATTCAGTGCGTGGACGCCATGAAGTCTCCCCCCGAAGTGTTGGTCGAAGTCCTGCAGCATCTGATTCCTATCCGGAATCAATGGCTTGCTGAGCTACCAGAACCGCCGCTTTAGCACCGAGCCTTGTCTCCGAAATCAACGGAGCCAAGTGGGGAGATTAACGGGGTCAGGTGGGGAGATCAACGGAGCCAGGTGGGGAGCATCGTGAGTTCCCCACCGCGAGCTGTGTCCAGCGACTTGCGATTTTCATTCCGGGGTTTAGAACTTTCGGCCTGCTCTGCGAGTCGATTGCTGGTCCCCGTTGTTCCACAAGTTCATTGCTCCGATGGCTCGCGAGTCCGTTACACCGGCGTCTGGCGGGGTTGCCCCAAACGCCCCAGCCCGAGGTTTCTTTTTGCCAGCTCTTGGTCGAGCTTTAAACTGCAGAGCAAGTTGAGTTCATTTGGTCGCATTGCGGCCAGAGGATCGAACCAGGGATCGTTGGCGACCAAATCATCCCCAAGAACCGGACTCGCCGGATGAACTCCGATTTCGGTGAGCGACGCATCTCGGGAATACTGCAGAAATCGCGATAATAATTGAATGTCGATGCGACCGGCATGTGATGTGCCGAAGAATCGATCAGGAAAGTTGCATGGCTCATCACGCATGCGGCGACGAAATGCCCCGGCGTAATATCGTTTGATCAGACTCAGGCACCAACCCGTAACCTCCCTCCGCAGCAACAAATTCTGGATCAATCCCCGCTCTTCGGCAACGCGAACCGTCGGAATGGCGTAACGCTTCATGATCTCAGGGATCATCATTGAAACCACAGGGATCAATTCAATATACTGATGTCCGTTGAGATGTGTGGGGGGGTAACCGTGATCGCACATCCATTCAATCTGAGCCTGCAGTTCGGCCGCGACCAATTTTCGTTCCGTCGCTTTCGCACGACTCAGCTGAAAGAAGAGTTTTCCGACCCCCGGAAAATTTCCCTGGTGATCGAGTAATCGATTGGGAAAATGTGTCCCTGTCAAGGGACTCCCTTGCGTCAGATTCAGATGAATACCAAGATCAAACGGCTGTTCGGGCTCGGTAAGTTGTTGCCGGCGGGGGGCTGAGGGGAGTCGACCCGATTGGAATTCGGCTGTGAGCGCGCTCCACGTCAGGCAGGCCGCCTCGGCAGCTGGGGCATTGGCGAGTAACGAAGTGCTCGTGAGCAGGCCCTTGCGAAAGGTCGTGACGATCCCCTCATTCACAGCGGGATTCATGCCAAAATCATCCGCGTGAAAGACCACGCGATGAAGGGGCTCGACACAATCCGACATCAGGCGGCTCTTCCAGTGGCTGACTTCATGACGACAGAAGGCGGTGCCTCGTCCCGCTCGGGATGGTAACCATTTCGCAGGGCGTGGAATCGAACGCCGATCACGTCCATCAGCATCGGAAT
>JBIKZJ010000154.1:0-13224 GCA_044354755.1 Schlesneria sp.
CCCTGAGGGAAGCAACATTACCTCGTCCCCCTTGTGCAGGACACCGGACTCAATGGTCCCCGCAAAACCGCGGAAGTTCAGGTCGGGGCGAATGACATACTGCACTGGGAAACGCAAATCGGTCAGGTTACGATCGCCCGCGATGTGCACCGTTTCCAGGTAGTCCAGCAGCGGTGGTCCGGAATACCATGGCATCGTTTCGCTCTTGGAGACGACGTTCTCGCCCTTCAATGCCGACATGGGGATGAAAGTGATATCGTGCAAATCGAGCTTGGCAACGAAACCGGTGTAGTCATCCTTAATCCGTTCAAAAACGTCACGCGAATATTCGACCAGGTCCATCTTGTTGATCGCCACAACAACGTGTCGAATCCCCAACAGGGATACGATGTACGAATGCCGACGAGTCTGAGTCATCACCCCGTAGCGGGCGTCGATCAGGATGATGGCCAATTGGCACGTTGATGCCCCGGTCGCCATATTCCGTGTGTACTGATCGTGACCCGGCGTATCCGCGATGATGAACTTGCGACGATCCGTTGAGAAGTAACGGTAAGCGACGTCGATGGTGATCCCCTGCTCGCGTTCGGCCTTCAAGCCGTCCGTCAGCAGGGCAAGGTCGATCTCGCCGGCCCCCGTGGTGCCGACCTTCTCGCTGTCGCGCTTCACCGCAGCGAGCTGATCCTCATAGATTGTCTTGGTGTCATGCAGCAATCGGCCAATGAGCGTGCTTTTGCCGTCATCGACGCTGCCACAGGTGAGAAATCGTAAGAGCTCCTTCTTCTGGTGGCGCGCGAGGTAGGCTTCAATGTCTTCGTGACTCAAATCAATCGCTTGCATATCAGAAATACCCTTCGCGTTTCTTTTGCTCCATCGATCCCGACTCATCGTGATCGATCATCCTTCCCTGCCGCTCAGAGTTCCTCGCCAGCAGCATCTCTTCGATGATCTCGGGCAGCGTCGTCGCCTCGCTCTCGATCGCCCCCGTCAGCGGGTAACAGCCAAGCGTGCGGAACCGCACCCGTTTCATCATCGGTTCTTCGCCAGGCCGTAGCGGCATCCGCTTGTCGTCGACCATGATCAGTGTTCCGTCACGCTCGACAACCGGGCGGACGTCAGCAAAGTACAGGGGTACGATGGGGATATTCTCGAGGTGGATGTACTGCCAGACATCCAGTTCGGTCCAGTTGCTGAGCGGAAAGGCACGGATGCTTTCCCCCTTGTTCACCTTTGAATTGTACAGATTCCAGAGTTCGGGTCGCTGGTTCTTGGGATCCCACTGGTGCAGCCGGTCACGGAAGCTGTAGACCCGTTCCTTTGCACGGCTTTTTTCTTCGTCGCGACGAGCACCGCCGAATGCCGCGTCGAACTGGTAATGGTTCAACGCCTGCTTCAGTGCCGCCGTCTTCATAATATCCGTATGTTTTTTCGACCCGTGGTCGAAAGGATTGATGTTCTGGGCCTTCCCTTCCTGGTTGGTCCAGACTTTCAGGTCGACACCCTGCTCGCGGCAGAACCGATCACGGAACTCGATCATTTCTCGAAATTTCCATGTCGTATCGACGTGCAGCAAGGGGAACGGCAACCGTCCGGGATAGAACGCCCTCTGCGCTAGACGCAGCATGACGGCAGAATCCTTGCCGATAGAGTAGAGCATGACCGGCCGTTCGAACTCGGCTGCGACCTCGCGAATGATATGGATACTCTCAGCCTCTAGCACTTTTAAGTGCGTGAGGTTGTAATTTCTGCTGCTGCTGCTCATCCGTCCTCCTGTTTAGGCTCTATCGGAGTCAGTATACGAGATTTGCGTCCAAATTTAGAAGGGAGATCTCTCGTGGGAAGGGAGACATCTCGGTACGGACCACAACTGACCTCGAATTGAGCCTTTGCGACTCTGCTGCGAGGAAACGTGTCATAAACATCGAAGGGAGTCAACAGCAAGTTTCAGCGAGTCTTGGATCCGTTTTTGCCAGAAAAACCGCAAGGTGATGTCAGTGCAGGTGATGATGAACTCTGGCAGAATACCCCGAAGTTCTTTAACTACCAGTCGTTGCGACAGAGAGCGTCCAGAGAATCCTGCAGATTCACAACGCCGCAGACAACAACGACGCAGACCACGACGGCGGATCGATTGGATGACGAATCCTCGGCAGGCAATCCGTAGCAAGCGGCATCATGTCGGCGGTTTTCCGTAGCATTCGCCCAGAGAATTTGAGCGGATGAAATTGCTGCCTACTCATTCGGAGACATCCGCATGTCCGTACTTGACGCCGTTCCGTTGACTGTCGGGGCAGATCAAAGGGGTCAGGACTCATAATTGCACTTCACGACCTCTCTGTTCGTGGGGTGTGACCGCACTTGCGGAATGAATTGTGGGAAATTGGGTAGAATCGGTCCTGCAGAAAAACGGCCTCCATGCGAAGATGCTTTGGGTGCATCAAAATCCGTGGCATTTCGCAGCAAGGAAGCCGATCATGAGCACAACCGAGGGGACACTAAAATAATTTCGGTTTACCCAGTCAGTATAGAACTTGTAGCGACACTTGTAGGGACACTGGGTCAGATGCCACTGCTTCGGAGTCCTCGGAGAAGCAGTGCTCTTCCTCTGATTCGTGTTGGCAGGCGATACCATAGCGTTAAACAGGGGGCGTCCAATTTGTGGTGGCGGGCTTCGAGACGTTCGGCATAGCTTGTCCCAGAGCGGACAAGCAGTGGCATAAATGAATAAGTGGGGTGCCTCGGACAGGATTCCGCTATCGACATCACTCGACGTTCATAGAAATCGGCTGGAAGCCGATTCCACTGCGCCGGTGGCTTCCGCTATCGACATCACACGACGTTCGAAGAAATCGGCTGGAAGCCGATTCCACTGCGCCGGTGGCCTCCGCTATCGACATCACACGACGTTCGAAGAAATCGGCTGGAAGCCGATTCCACTGCGCCGGTGGCTTCCGCTATCGACATCACACGACGTTCGAAGAAATCGGCTGGAAGCCGATTCCACTGCGCCGGTGGCTTCCGCTATCGACATCACTCGACGTTCGAAGAAATCGGCTGGAAGCCGATTCCACTGCGCCGGAGGCTCCCGCCATCGACATCACACGACGTTCGTAGAATAAAAAAGGTGTCGGGACCCGAATTGAACATTCGGTTCCTTCGGCATACGGGCACTCGATGGACGGTCAGGTGGCTGAGGTTCGTCAGTCACGGAGTGTACGAATAAAATTGACTCCCACATCCACTGTTCCTGCCCTGTTTCGATGATTCGTACGGAAGTCTGCCCCGTTGACAATTCGCTTTAAACGGTCATTCACCAACCTCAATAATTCTCGTGTCCGTCCATGTTCTTTGCCTAAAAACGTTTGATGGACATCGGCTCGATAGGGATGTGCGTGGGATGACCGTTGAGCATTTCTGCCACCAGCTTCCCGGTTGCGGTCGCCATCGAAACGCCGATCATATTGTGACCCGCTGCGATGAATACGTTTTCGATGGCGGGTGAACGGTCGATGATCGGCAGACTGTCAGGGGTCATCGGTCGCCAGCCGAACCATTGTTCCACGACGGGGTCGGCGGTCGGTTCGTATAAATAGTGACCGGCTCCCGCTCGTAGCATCTCCATTCGTTTCGGATTGATCGATTCGTCGTATCCTGCAAACTCCATGATCGAACCGAGGCGGTATCCGGATGGCCAGGGGGTAACTGCGACTCGATGCTCTTCGAAGATCAGCGGGATGGTCGGGCAGCGCGTGGGGCGGGCCATCGTCATCGAATACCCTTTACCGGGCTGAATGGGGATTTTACAGCCGAGGTGTTGATTGAGTAGTGGGGTCCAGGCACCGGTGGCGACGACGAACGCGTCCGCTTCAATTTCCCCTTGTGAGGTTTTCGCCCGAAGTGCTTTTTGGTTTTTCCCGGTGGGCTGGCTGGATGGCCCGCTGGTGAACCCGAGAAATTCGTGCTGTTCCCGAATGGTGACGCCTCGCGATTCCAGCAGCGTTTTCCAGGACGACATCAGCTTGTCGGGCCGCAGGTGGGCATCACCGGGAAAGTGCCAGCCACCCGCCAAACCCGATTTGAGGGCCGGTTCGAGTTTCGAGACTTCGTCGCCGTCGTACCGGTCGGCTCCATGGTTGAAATGCGTCCGAAGTAATTGATTCGTCTCGGCAAAATGTTCCATCCCCGGCTGATGGAGAAAGGGGTATAAAATTCCCGAGGTCTGCCATTCCGCTTGCAACGGTTCGTTCGCGAACAGTTCGTCATACAGGTCACGTGACGAGTTGAGCATTTTCTGCAAGGTGACACCGGCGGCGAGCATATCTTTCTGGTTGCAGCGGCGGGCGAACTGGAACAGAAAACTCCACAGCGATAAATCGAATCGGGGCTTGATTGAGAACGGCGAATTCGGGCTGAACATCGCCTTCACCGTTTTCTTGATCACTCCCGGTCCGGGCAACGGCAGAATATGACTGGGACAGACATAGCCGCAGTTTCCATGTGCGGCCCCGCTGCCAAACCCTTTCCGTTCAATAATCGTCACATCCCAACCCGATTTATTAAGATAATGGGCACTGGCAGCCCCAATCACTCCACCACCAATCACCACCGCTCGTTGACTCACCGCGTGATCTCCTTCATTTCATTGTGTCTTATTGATTATCGATCGTGACCAAATTTTGTTCGTTCTGCAGAGTCTCTGATTCACCACCAACTTCAATCACCATTTCACTACCAACGACGGGTGTCACCAGGAACCGTCTTGTTACTAACAGGGGGGATTGAACGAGTCAGGATTCTATTTGCAACTTCAGCACCCTGTTAGCACCCTGTCAGCACCGTCGCAGCACCCAGCGACAAAATAGATCAGGGTGAATTCGAATGACCAACTGGCGAGATCCCCAGCCGAAAAGGGTCTTGCGGATCCAGCCGCAGGGTCGCCTCAGCCGTGATATAAGCAGTCCCGGTCACGCGCGGGATGATGTGGTCACCGCTGAGGCGGATTGAACCTTCAAATACGCTCCCCAGAATACTTTCCTGCCTCCAGATTTCCCCCGGTTTCAACTTGCCATCCGCATAAAGGCAAGCCAGTTTCGCCGAGGTTCCCGTCCCGCAGGGAGAACGATCATAGGCCCGCCCAGGGCAGAGGACAAAGTTACGGCTGTGGTTCTGGGGATCACCGGGGGGGCCAAACAATTCGATATGGTCAATTTCCCCCCCGTCGGCACCGGTGATACCGTCGCGGGTCAGTGTTTGGCGAATCTGCCAGGCAAAGTCCGTCAATTGTTCGATCTGTGCCAAGCCAAACGGAAGGGGGAGCGGGTCGGAACTCGGGGCGCGATCGGCGGCGTATTGTTCGGCATCGACAAGAAAAAACCAGTTTCCTCCCCAGGCAATGTCACCGGTGACTTCGCCGAAACCAGGGACTTTGATGGAAACCTGTTCGGTGTAGCGGTAACTGGGGACACACTCAAAGCTGACACGATGCTGGCCGTCGTAGTCGAACGACACTGGGCCGACGGCGGTATCAATGCGGTGTGTTCCCGCCTTGATCCGGCCCAGATCCCCCAACGTCACGGCGACACCAATCGTTCCGTGGCCACACATCCAGAGCGGGCCTACGTTGTTAAAGAACAGGACACCCGCCACACAGGTCGGGTCGACGGGGGGGACGAGCAACGCTCCGACCATGACATCGGACCCGCGGGGTTCGTTCACGATCGCGGCCCGAATGCCATCGAATTGTTGCTGGAAGCGCAGACGCCGTTCCGCCATCGATCCGGAACCAAGATCGGGACCGCCGTCGATGACGACGCGGGTCGGCTCACCGCCGGTATGGGAATCGATCACACGAATTTGATGATACAAACGAGAATCGCTCATGGTGCTATCGCATCTCTACCAGCGTTGCCATTGGAATAGGTGATTTGTCGGCCACGCATTGTAGAACGTCAAACCGACATTGCGAGCGAAACGGGGATTCTTCGCGGTGGATCCCGATCGAATGGGGAAGGGTGGGGACCCCAACGCATGGTTTCGCCCGTATCGCCGATCGATTAGGCTAAAGGTACAGGCGGGTCGATCCTCTTCGACCTGTCAACAGATTCCCCTATATGGAAGAGTGACGCGTGTCGAACCCGATCAAATTGCGCAGTTCCCAGTGGTTTTCGGGACGAGAGGAACTCGCCTTTCAGAATCGTTCGGCGCTCCGATCGATGGGGCTCAATCCGGACGATTTTCTGGGCAAACCGGTGATTGGAATCGCCAACAGCTTCAGTGAACTCAACAATTGCAATGGCAACCTGCGCGATGTCGCCGAAGCGATCAAACGGGGCGTGCTGATGGAAGGGGGATTGCCACTCGAATTCCCGACAATCTCGCTGGGTGAGGAATTCATGAAGCCGTCGGCGATGCTGTATCGCAACCTGATGGCGATGGATGTGGAAGAGACGCTTCGAGCCAATCCGATCGACGGGGTGGTCCTGGTCTGCAACTGCGACAAGACCACTCCGGCACAACTGATGGCAGCGGCCAGTGCCGATCTTCCTGCAATTCAGATCAATGGGGGCCCCCGCGCGATCGGTCGCTGGCGGGGAACGTCGGTGGGATCGGGAACCGACTTATGGAAATATTCGGATGAGCTGCGGGCCGGGCGGCTGTCGTTGGATGAGTGGCACGAAATCGAAGCGGCTTACGGCTGTGGCGTCGGTGCCTGCAATACCATGGGGACGGCATCCACCATGACCTCGTTATCCGAAGCGTTGGGGATGATGCTGCCAGGAACCGCCAGTATTCCGGCGACGGATTCGCGCCGCCTGCAGGCCGCCACAGCGACCGGGCGACGTATCGTGCAGCTGGTCCGGGAAGATTTAAGGCCGTCACAGATTATGACCGCCGACGCGTTCGATAATGCGATTCGGACGTTACTGGCCTTAGGGGGATCAACGAATGCGATTGTCCACCTGATTGCGATGGCGGGGCGTCGGGGGATCAAAATCCCTTTATCGCGATTCGACGAGCTCTCTCGGACAACTCCATTTCTCGTCAACTTAATGCCATCGGGGCGGCACCTGATGGATGCCTTTGATACGGCAGGGGGGGTCCCGGCAGTGCTGGCAGAGATCCGTAGTCTGCTGCATCTGCAATCGGTGACAGTGACCGGCCGCACGTTGGGAGAAAATATCGCTCGTGCACGCAGTTTCGATCGTGATGTGATTGCCCATCAGGATCAACCACTGCTCGCAGGGGGGGCACTCGCCATTCTGACGGGGAATCTTGCTCCACTAGGAGCGGTCATCAAAGTCGCCGCCGCGTCCCCCAAACTGATGCAGCATGTGGGGCGAGCGGTGGTGTTTCGGAATTACGAAGAGATGCTGGCTCGGATTGATTCTCCTGACTTGCCGGTTGATACGTCGAGTGTGCTGGTGCTGCAGAATGCCGGGCCGAAAGGGGTACCAGGCTTTCCCGAGTGGGGGTCGATTCCAGTTCCGAAAAAGCTATTGAAAGAGGGGATTACCGATCTGGTCCGAATCAGCGATTCTCGGATGAGTGGCACAGCGTTTGGAACCGTCGTGCTGCATATTGCCCCGGAAGCGGCGGCGGGGGGATTATTGGGGTTGGTGGAAGAGGGGGACCTGATTGAACTGAATGTCGCATCACGTCGTCTGCAACTGCAGGTTGATGAGGCGACGTTGTCCCGGCGAAAGCAGGCCTGGCAGTCACCAGCGACGCGGCATCTGCGCGGCTATCCAAAATTGTATATCGATCATGTCTTGCAAGCGGACGAGGGCTGTGACTTTGACTTTCTACGGCCAGACTCGATCGCAGCGGTCGACTTTGTCGAACCGCTGGTGGGCCGCTCGTGAGATCCAACAAGGTGATTATTTCCCGAGTTTCTTTTTCTTCGCTTCAATCTTGGCTTTGATCGCGGCTTGGGGTGAGGCGGGGGCGGCCATTTCCGATGCGGTGACGGTAGGAAGTGTGATCAGCGAGGTATCGGTCGGCACGAAGTAGGGCATCGGGAGGCCGGCCAATTGAATCTTGAGAATCTCGAATACCTGCTTTCTTGCTGTTTCGTTCGTGATGTCACCCTCTTCTCGCAGGATGAGCTGGCTGGGATCGAGGTTGACGGTCTCTTGAAAAATGATGGTTTTCCCGTCGTTGCTGGCCCATTTCATCTTCAACTCGCCCGCGGTACTCTGAATGGTTTTTCCAGTGGGGACACCACCTCGACCTGTCAGCGAGCCCCCTTTGACTTCTTGAAGAGTCTTGCCGGCGGCTTCTTTATATTGCACGGTCATGGTCGTTGTCCCCTCGTCACTCACTTCGAGCCCATCGTCCGCCAACCGTTCGGCTAAGACTCGTTCGATGCTTTCTTTCGCTTCCGCTGGTTTTCCAAATCGAACCGATTTGACTTCGACCTTGACTTTGACTTTTTCGCCAGGTTTGACCAAGGCCTCGGCGTCACCTCGATAGGCGGCAATCGATGCGGCAAGTTTTTCGCTGGGAAAAGGGAGCACTCGGATTTTGCGTGCATCATGCCCACCGGTCGAGACAATGAGGCCCGCAGGAGTCAAAATCCGATTCCAGTGGCTGAATTCGATCAATCCCTGCCGGTAGGTCCAGATCATCAGCCCGGAATCCCGCTCGAGAAAAGCGCCTCCGTACCAGAGAAATCCGGGAGGCGACGTGACAAATTCGAGGTGGGGGCCTTTGTACGAAGCGGGGTTCTGCAGCGACGTTTTCTGGCTGGCGGTCATTTCGTGCTGAAACTTCTGGTCCCCGGTGGTTAAGTCATAAACCGCAATGAGGGCCCCATTCGAGCCTTCTGACAAGAGGGCAATTTCGGTTCCATCGGGTGAGAAACGGACGCTATCGATGGATACCGACTGTCCCCCTTCCAGCTTCACTGCCGGCGCAAGGGATCCATGAACGTTGCCGCTTTTCAAGTCATAAATCAGGACTTCCGGATAGACGATCGAGGCCAGGAATCGCCGACCGGGGCTGATATCATACTTATTATCGCCAGATAAATTTTTCGGGAGATCGAATTGCCTGAGTGAGGATCCGTCTGTGGCATTCCAGAGACGAAGGTGATGACCGAACTTCCCCTCTTGTTGCCCCAGAGTATAAGTGAGGACTTCGCCAGGACCGGCAAAGTCCAGGATCGTCATCGACATCTCTTTTCCATCGGCGGTGAAGGTTGACAGACGCTTTCCGGTTTCGAGCGACCAGACTTCAATGTCATTGGCACGGGCTCGATCGAGGACCGCAATCGCCAGCAGCTTTCCGTCGGGTGAAAGTGCTCGCCGAATCGCTTGCGGATGAGATCCTTTCATCGATCCCACACGCTTTCCCGTTGCCAGATTCCACAATTCCGCTCGATCGCTTTCGTAGGGTTTCAGGCCGACGAGACAGAACTCACTGGGTGTTGTGGGGAACAGAATTTCTTCGTTTTGAGCCGGTTGGGGAATTGTTGTCGCCAATGTTTCTGGCCATTCCACCACTCGACCCGGATCGGCAATCACTTCCCACATGGCAGATTTGGTTCCCCCCTGGACCGCGTCTGCGGCGTTGAGACCGCTTGCGGATAACAGTGAACCAAGCAACACGGCGACAAAGGTTTGAGTGAGGGAGTTCAATCGACTCATTCGGTAAGGGTGCGGCATGGTGAACAGCATCGAGTCGTTCCTGTAGAAAAGGCGAAAGCACTGCTGCATTGGTCAATGAAACTTCATTGGTCAATTGAGGACGTGCATTTAGCATGTCAGAATCTCGATCATAGAAAGGAATTGCGGCCTTAATCGTTCTACTGCAGTGGAAATCGAAATTCAAGCAAAACCGGTTCCGGATCGATTTCGTTTTTTTGCGGCCAATAACCTTTAAAGCCAGGCAACAAATCAGGAACGCCCCAATATCGACTTTTCCGAGGCCATTTTAGCACGGCAACAGGATCGACGTTGTAAAACGACGAGGCGTTCTCTGGCCGTTTTCAGGGCATTTCCCAGAATCTGGCGAGTGCTGGGACGAATGACCCGTGGATCGATTTGCTCACCCCCTCGCAGGGTGGCTCGAAAAACCTCGCACGGGAGCAATGCCGTCCCGATCTGTGCGGCGGTCGAAACGGAGAGAAAGCAGCCAGAAACTTCAAGCCGCATTTTTCCGTTGAATCGGTCCGGGTTGTAGTCAACCGGCGATCCAACCGCTAAAATCACGATTCCGACTGGCGGACTTAACACTCATACAAACACGTTTTCCCGAGAACACGTTTTCCCGAGAAAGCGTTTGCAGCGGTTTCCTGAAACCTGAGGTATCTTTACGCATGAATCCCCGTCCCACAGCTCCCCTTCGAATCGGAATTGTCGGTGCTGGTGCCAATACACGGCAGCGGCATATACCCGGGTTTCAAGCGATTTCTGGAGTTGAGCTGGTGGGGGTGGTGAATCGCTCCCCAGAATCGACTGCACGCGTGGCAACGGATTTTCAAATTCCTCGACAATTTCCCAACTGGCAGGCACTGGTCTCAGACCCGGCGATTGATGCGGTCATGATTGGAACGTGGCCAAATCTGCATGCCGAAGTGACCTGTGCCGCCTTAGCCGCAGGAAAGCATGTGCTGTGCGAAGCGCGAATGGCACGCAATCTGGCGGAAGCCCGATTGATGCAAGCGGCAGCCAGCTCCAACCCAGACCGCGTGGCGATGCTCGTCCCCAGTCCCTTGGGATTGTTAGTCGATCTCGAAATTCAACAATTGTTGCACGATCATTTCATTGGAGAACTGCGGGAACTGGTGGTGATCGGAGCCGATGATCAATTCCATGATTACTCGAAACTGCTGCATTGGCGGCAGGATGCCCAGATCAGCGGCCTGAACGTATTGACACTGGGTATCTTGCACGAAACCGTGTTGCGCTGGGTTCCACAGCCGACACGGTTGTATGCACAGACCCAGACCTTTGAGCCAGTCCGCCCCAATCCATCGGGTCCGGGGAATTTACCCGTCACCGTTCCCGACAGCGTCCAGATTCTGACTCAGCTACCGGGGGGAGCACGCGGCATCTACCATTTTAGTGGGATTGATTTGCACGGGCCGGGGAAGCAAATCCACTTCTATGGCAGCTCGGGAACGATCAAGATCCTGTTTGGTGCCAGCGAAAAGGTACTCATCGGACGGACCGGCGATCCGCAGATGCGAGAATTAGTGATTCCCCCCGAAAAACAGCGGGGGTGGCGCGTCGAGGCAGAATTCGTGGCAGCGATCCGGGGTCAGGAACCGGTTCGACGTACGAATTTTGCCAGTGGTGTTCGATACATGGAATTCACGGAAGCGGTGGCGCGCAGCGCTGCGACGGGAATTGCCATCAGCCTTCCGCTGGAATGAGCGAAGCACTTTCTGGCCTGAAAGGTCCGCAATGAGCGTTGGTGTGATCCCGTTTTCGGTGAATTTAACTCAAGTGAAAAAAGCGGTCGGATCGCGAAGTAAATCGCTTTTACAACAGCTTCGCGAAGAATTCGAAGAGGAACTTGCTACCGACCGGGAACTGGTTGACGAGGCAAATGGTGATGACGACTACGATCCCGAACTGGCGATCGAAGATGCCTTGCGGCATTTGATCCTGGACCGGGAGCGTTGGGATTACGAAGGAGAGAAATATGGTTACGCGATCCAGATTCTCTGTACGTTTTTTGGCGAAGTGCTGCACAATGAGCACTGGGCCCATCTGGCATTCACCGGGATCGAATCGATTGAAGATGCCTTGTTAGAAGCGGGGGTGCCGGCACAAACATTCTCAATCTTTGATCATCTGCTTCACCGGGGATCACCGATTGAAATCCCGGAAATTGAGGGAATTCCTTATATTGGTTATTTGACTCTGGCGGAAATTCCTGACGTGTTGGCCGCTTTCACTGACCAGCGGATGTCAGCAATCAAACGACTGGGGAACCAGCAAATCTGCCTCCCACTCGAACAGCTTCAGGAGTGGCTCGAGACCTGTCAGCGCGATAAATCGGATCTGGTTTGTTTCTATTGTTAACACTGATTAACACCTTTTTTGACACCTTTTGAAAACGGAAAAACCAAATGACTTCACTTGTGACACGACGAGATTTTTTGGCAGCCACCGCCGTTGCTAGTGCGGCAGCAGGGTCGCTGACGCACGGCCTGACTTCCCTCGCCTCGGCTCAGGATAAAACCATGCCCGATTCGCTTCCGGTCATCGATACACATCAGCATCTGTGGGATCTGACCAAGTTTAAACTCCCCTGGCATCAGGGGGATGACACCAAGCCACTGCAACGGAGCTTCGTCACATCCGACTACCTCGAAGCGACGAAGGGTCTGAATGTCGTGAAAACGGTCTATATGGAGGTCGATGTCGAACCGGATCAACAGGTTGCCGAGGCGGCATACGTCACCGATCTGTGCCAACGAAAAGACAATCCCATGGCCGCAGCGGTGGTTTCAGGACGACCGGGAACACCGGGGTTTGAACCCTACATTCGCAAGCTCGCCGATAATCAGTACATCAAGGGGATTCGTCAGGTCCTGCACGGAGATTCGACCCCGGCAGGTTTTTGCCTGACTCCTAAGTTCGTCCAAAGCATTCAATTGCTGGGTGAACTGGGAAAAAGCTTTGACCTGTGCGTGCGTGCAGGTGAAGTGGTGGATGCCGCCAAGCTGGTTTCGCAATGCCCGAAAACTCGCTTTATTCTCGATCACTGCGGAAACATGAGTGTCACCTCGACCGACCAGGCTTTGCGAGCAAAGTGGCAGCAGGGAATGAAAGAACTGGCTCAGTTGCCCAACTGCATGTGCAAAGTCTCGGGAATCATCGTCACTGCGAATAAAGACTGGAAACCGGAGGATCTCGCCGCAAATATCAATTTCACGCTCGACACATTCGGTGCCGATCGGGTCATGTTCGCAGGAGATTGGCCGGTCTGCACCTTACGAGCCTCGTTCAGCCAGTGGCTGAATGGACTCAAGCAAATCGTCAAAGACCGTCCCGTCGCGTTCCAGCAGAAGCTGTTCCATGACAACGCCGCGAAATTTTACGGCATTTAATGAGCTCAACCGATCGATTCCCCCGCAGGATTGATGAGTCGCCATCAACACGAATCCTGCGCCGTACTGGCCGCAGATTCGAGAACAGCAGCAGCCGTAATCGTGAAATCGCATGCCATGCGGTTCAGAATCAGGTCCAGGCTGGGGAATAGAAAAACCCT
>JBIKZJ010000155.1:0-13208 GCA_044354755.1 Schlesneria sp.
AGGCAACCACTTTGGTGACCGGAACGGACCGGGTGCGGGTTTCCTGACGGCAGAGTTGGACTTGATAGTCATACTCTTGCTGCGAAGCAACTTGACGAGCGACCTGGATCGTGCGTGATCGTTGTTCGGTGCGGCTGAGTTGGACTTGGTAATCGTACTCTTGCTGAGAGGCAACCACTTTGGTAACCGGAACGGACCGGGTGCGGGTTTCCTGACGGCAGAGTTGGACTTGGTAGTCATACTCTTGCTGCGAAGCAACTTGACGAGCGACCTGGATCGTGCGTGATCGTTGTTCGGTGCGGCTGAGTTGGACTTGGTAGTCGTAATCTTGCTGTGAAGCAACCTGTCGGCTGACCGCAACGGTCCGCGTACGGGCTTCTTGACGGCAGAGTTGGACTGTGTAGTCATACTCTTGCTGTTGAGTGGTGTAGTCCGTGACTTGCACCTGACGTGTCTGTGTTTCTGGTCGAACCATGTTCACGGTGTAGGTGTAAGGAACTTGCTTGGCCACTCGTTGACAGACGGTGTAAGGAACCTGGGTCTGAACCATGTTTGGCACCCAGTAATTCTGGGTCGAACCGCAACCACCAGCAGCAGGAGCCGCGTAGCCAGCGGATGAACCGCAGCCACCAGCGGAACCACAGCCAGAAGTCGTGCCACAGCCAGCAGCGGTACCGCAGCCAGCCGAGGTGCCACAAGGAGCACAGCAATTGGCGGCAACACCAACTGGCTGGCAACCATTCGAGACGGGAACCATCCGAGCTTCCCAGTGACCCTGATCCTGACAAACCGTACGGAACTGTTGAACCTGAACGGTATCGTATTCGGTTCGCGAGCCCTGTCGTTCTTCGGTGTAAGGAACGTTGACCGTGTAGGTCTGATCAACGGTTCGCACGACCGGAACAGTCACCGAACGAGTCCCCTTGCGGGTTTCGGTGTAAGGAACGTTGACCGTGTAGGCCTGTTCCACGTTGTCCGTCACGGTGTTGTAAACCGTACGAGTCCCCTTGCGGGTTTCGGTGTAAGGAACGTTGACCGAGTAGGCCTGTTCCACGTTGTCCATCACGGTGTTGTAAACCGTGCGGGTCCCCTTGCGGGTTTCGGTGTAAGGAACGTTGACCGTGTAGGCCTGTTCCACATTTTCCGTAACGTTGTTGTAAACCGTACGGGTTCCCTTGCGGGTTTCGGTGTAAGGAACGTTGACCGAGTAGGCCTGTTCGACGTTGTCCATCACGGTGTTGTAAACCGTACGGGTTCCCTTGCGGGTTTCCGTGTAAGGAACATTGACCGTGTAGTTCTGAACAACGTCGCGTGGGACGCTCTTCATCACGGTGCGGGTCCCCTTGCGGGTTTCCGTATAAGGAACGTTAACCGTGTAGGTCTGGTCAACCATGTCGGTGACCGTGTTGTAGACCGTGTACTTCTCTTCACGGGTCCGAGCTTCGTTCTCGGAGTAGTTGACCGTACGGGTCTTCGTTTCGGTGCGTGGCACCTGACGTGAGACATTGTACTTTCTTTCCCGTTGTTCTTGACGATACTCGGTAACCGAGACCTTGCGGACTTCGGTTGTCGAGACGGGTTCCATCACGGTTTGTTCAACCATCACGGTTCCACAAGCGCCACTACCATCGGCACCACCAGCGTAGCCAGCACCGCCATCGGCAACGCCGTAGCCAGCACCACCAGCACCGCAACCATTTGCACCGTAACCACTCACACCGCCAGCACAGCTAGCAGCCGGTGCACAGGACGATGCGGCTGGTTTGCAGCAGCGGTGATGACGATGACCAGCCTGCACTGTCGAGCTCAACAGTGCGACCGAGGCTACCAACAGCCCCCATTGCTTGACCATTCAGACCTCCCCCTCACAAAAAAGAAACAATGACCCAACTCTTCCAAAACGGTGCATTCTTCCAGAACACCCGGAAGATTCATGCCAGAAAAAGTGTCGCCGTCAATCATTTCGGGCGAGCAATTCAACCAGCACTGACACGTTGCACAATCCTAAACCTCATTCTGACCTCTGTCCACAGTTAAGCTGGGTAATTTCAAGATTTTTAATCTATTGGGTATTCTGAGAGCTATGCAACGAATGCAACGCCTTTTCCGTGAAGAGAAAGTCACGAAACAGTCGATTTTCAGCTCCAGTCCGGTTTGACCAGAACGCGGAGACTGGGGTGTTGACTTAAAGGGGCGTCTCAGTCCCCAAAACGACTTCTGCAAGCCTGTTTTTGCTCACAATCCCCCGTTTTACCGCAGATTTTTTCGGAAAACGGCTCCAAGTCCCTGGTATTGAGATTTCGGATTCGTGGTCCATTCCAAAAATGGGGGAGAGATTTCCCTCGAGACCTGACTGATTGCAGCCAATGCAACCCGTCTGAGTCCCCGGCCACCCGCATCACTGAGGTGGCAAAAGTCAGGCGCAGGTCAACGTGGTCGCGAGGGGGCAGGAACCAGGCCTGATCGCGCAACGCAAACAAATCGGTCAAAGTTGGCCCCTTGGCAACCAAACATTACCGCGCAACTTACCGATCAACCTCGGATGTGGAAGGTATCGGAGTCGATCGTTGCGTGCTGAATTCCTGCAGAATTTTCAGCAGTGGCTGTAATGCGGACTCGTAGCGCCGCCAGCGTTCGACCGAACGTGTGTACATCGGTTGACGTACCTGCGTCACGCTGGCGGTACGAACAAGACGCTCGGTCTCGTGGAACGCAAGACAGGCGGCATCAAAAGGCTGATCGATGAACTCGAGCATTCGGCGTGTCTGCCCTTCGGGATCCCGCACAGTCTGTTCATAATCAATTTCAAGCATCGGGCGCGGTAGGACATTCCGCCAATGTTCCATGACTCGCTCGTAATCGAGAATGCGGCGAGCGAGATATTTGAGGTCAAACGCCCATCGCAACTCCCGAAACGGTGTCATCCAGCACGAGACTGCCACGTCGCGAACATCGCGACGACAGTGAATAATCCGGGCGTTGGGGAACATCGTCGTGATCCAACCCACTTGACTGTAGTTGTCGGGCATTTTGTCCACGATCCGTTCAATCTGACCAGCACCACCAGTCCCCTTCAGCACAAGTGATTTCAGTTGGTCCAGATGCCAGTTTCCCAATGCGCGAAGATTCTGTGCGTCCGCGTACCCGACCGACTGGATCGGTGAGAGCGGCCGCCCCACATGGAGGGGAAGTGACTGAAACGAGCGGATCACGAAATTGCGTTCGCCGACCCCATAGACTTTCGGATGGCTGGCCAGGATCTGCTCGGTCAGTGTCGTACCACTCCGCGGCATCCCCACAATGAAGACGGGAACTTCCGTCTCGAGGCCGGCCCCCTGACATCGTGTAAAGTGCGCGGCATTAAAGGTCGCAATCACCTCGTCAATTTCACAGGTGTACTCGTCGGGATCGTACTTCCAGCCGCGCGGCTCTTTGTAGACAGTGTGAAGCTGATTGGCAGTGACCGCATGTTCGGCCGCCTGAGTGTAGTCACCACATCCGTCATAATAGTGGGCTAGACCAAAGTGCAATCCTGCCCGCACGGCAGTCCCCAGGTTTTCCCGTTGAACAAGAGAAGTCATTGCCAGCACTTTTTCGCGAGGCAGCTTCGCTCGCAGATTCATCGCCAGATTGGTTAAGGCACCGGCCAATCGGGGGTTCACCCTCAGCGCCTGTTCATTCGTTTCGTTCGCTTGATCCACATCCCCGGCCGAGGCCTGAACGCTCGCCAGCAGCGTCAGAATTCCCGCCGCCTCAGGACGAAGCGTTGCGGCATGAAGTAAAGTCTTGATCGCCCCCTCGGCTTCCCCCTCTTCCCACAAGGCTTCCCCCAATCCTACGAGCGCTTCGACACAATCGGGGTGTTCGTCGAGCAGCGACTGAAACTGTTCGACAGCCCCCGTGGAATCCCCGGCAGCGCGTAACAATCCAATTTGTGAACAGCGAGTTCGCAGATGCTGGGGATCGATTTCCAAGGCTCGCGTATACCATCCGTGTGCCTCGACCAGTTCATTGACCTCTTGCCAAGTGTCGCCAACCAGCATGCAAATTTCTGCACTTTGCGGAAAAAGCTCATAGGATTTTGCATAGGCAGCCATCGCCTCTTCCAGCCGCTCCAAGTACCGAAGTATCGTTCCCAGATTCATCTGTGCCTGTGCAGAATTCTGGTCAACCTCGGCAGCTCGCTGCGAAAATTCCAGCCCTTGCTCAGGTTGCCCAAGCGTCAGCCACATTAACCCCAAATTTCCCAGAGAATGTGCATGTTTCGGATCGAGTCGAATGGCGTGCTCATACGATTCAATGGCTCGCTGTGTCCGCCCCAATTCACGCAGAACATCCCCGCGATGTGCCCACAGCAGCGGATCCCTGCGGTTATGATCCAGCGCGAGATCATAAGTCTCCAGCGCAGAAATCCATTTTTTCTGAGAAAACAGCAAGCTTCCCAAATTGACCGACGCGAGCGAGTAGTCGGGCCTCAACCGCAGTGCCTCACGGTAACAGGCTTCAGCAGACTCCCATTTTTCCGCTGCACGAAAAGCCTGACCAAGATTAACGCGATAAATCGATTCACTCGGTTGGAGTGCAATCGCCTGTTCCAAGTGCGCTATGGCCGCCGAAGTATCGGACTGTGCCAATGCCACAAGTCCTGCCAAATTTCGGACCCCATGATGCTCGGGGTGGAAAAGCAGCAGCTGGCGTGCAGCAGAGTCGGCAGCAGCAGTTCGACCCGCTCGCAAATGGTCAAACGCCAATTGCAATAACGCGAGGGGATCAGCAGTCATGATGGGTTCCCGTTCGATTGAGCAGTCTCTGACTTCTCCGAGAACACGCCAGCCGTGATTCCGTCCAGAAAAAATGAGACCGATCGCTGCCATGAAGCGTTATCGTTTCCAATTCAGAAACGCAACCCACCAAAAACGCAACCTCGAGTCACCCATCGAGTCACTCACGAAAAAAGCTCGCAGACCAAGGTCTGCGAGCTGTGAATCACCCAAACAAAACAAAGGTCCCATTTCCGGAGGGATCGATTGACAACCGAACAGGATTGGCAACCGAATTGAGCCTCTGATTCGTTAAGCAAAGCGAATTTCGATTACGCCTTTACCCGGGACCACCTGTAACGTCCAAGCATTAATCCGGAAAAACCCAAAGCAAGAAGAGATAATGCACTGGGTTCGGGAACAGTTCTCGGCTGCCAGTTCTCGATTCTATCCAACTCAGTCTGGGTGAGACCCGCAAGCAATCCTGCAGCATCCAAAGTTGCCAGATCCGTAAAATTTGCCACATCCGCCGTTGCAGCCGTCACGGTTTCGGAGAACTGTACAAACCACATCAGACTTTTGGTTTCGCCAGCGTCAATCGTCAAATCATAACCGATAGAATTAAAGCTACCGTTACCGCCCAACGTGCCACCGACACGGCCGAATGTTGGAAAATTTGACCCTGCCGCGAACAAATAATTCGTTTGAAACACGTCCTGCCCAGCAGCCTGACCACTCACGTAAAATGTGTCTGACCCCGCGTTATAGACCAGATCCCCACTGGATGTTGCAAAAATAGTAGTGTCGTTGTCTGATCCGAGATTTCCACCGAAAATCACGGCAACATTCGCTGAAAGGCCTGTCGTATTTGTGAAGCTGCCAACCGCCCGTAGCGTGTTATTTCCAGTCATGAAATAGTTGTAGGTGGTATTGATTCCGCCAATGTCCATCGGGGTGATCGTATTGAGAAACACACCATCGACCGTTGTCGTCATGTCAACCTGACTGCCAGGCTGATTGAACACAGTACCGTTGACGGCGATCCCGGCACCACCATCAAAAGCATCCCCTTTTCCGTCGATGATGCCGGCTTCAGAAATACCGTACCCCTGACCCAATGCCTGTCCAGCAGCATTAAAAATCGTTGCGGTGTTGTTCTGTACCGTTTCGTAACGAACACCCCCTGCATCGAAGGACTGAGGCAGATTGACGGCCCCCGCAGAGGCCCGCCCCCCCGCATTCAGCGCTGCGAACAGACAAGCTGCCGCAGAGTGTCGAACCGCCGAGGGGAGTCGAAATTTGTCAAATGAGGACGTCTTTAAAGCCATTTCTAAGACCCGATCAAGAAAGTGTCAGAAGCGAAATCGTAACGAATTGGGTTTATCGGCTCATCGCATCATCGGAATTCAGAAAAAATTTCAGAATTTTTAAAATTCAGTGTATGAACGTATTTTGGATGATTTTTGATATGTGTCAAGACTTCTTTGCGGCAGAGGCTTGATTTTTCATCGCCATGATGACTTGCATTTCCGAGAGTGTCGGTTGTGACGCATGTATTCGTAAATTTCGGGTTTTCCAACTGCGGAGTTTGTCTATAATGTCGCTCTTGAAGTCTGTTCCGGTTGATCTGATTTGATCTTCTCTGCACGCCGTTTCAGAATTTCGCCGGAATCTTCTCTCTGCGTAAGGAATCTTCTCTCTGAGTAAGTCGTTGAGGACTCTTCGATCAGGGCGCAGCGATTCCGGTCAGAGTTGTCGGGTTAAATGAATTTGAGCATGTCTCTGCTGACTCAATCAGGAGTGCGTTTCTGTGTGTGGAATTGTTGGATATGTTGGCCCCAAACCCGCTTTTGGTTATTTGCTCGAAGGGCTATTTCGACTGGAGTATCGGGGTTACGACAGTGCCGGAGTGGCTCTACAACACGAAAAAACGATCGGAATCCGCAAAAAAACCGGCCGGGTTTCGCAATTGGCGGAAATCTGCAAGCAAGATCCGATTCCGGGTTCTTGTGGGATTGGCCATACTCGCTGGGCAACCCATGGTGAGCCCAGCGACCTGAATTCGCACCCGCATACCGGCGGTAATGGCGAAGTGGTACTTGTCCACAACGGAGTCATCGAAAACTATTCCTTGCTGCGCGATCGACTGCGAGCACTCGGGTACGTGTTTCTCTCGGCAACCGATACGGAAGTCGCTGCGCACCTCGTCGCTCATCAACTTCACGAGGCGGCCAAAGCGGGTGCCAATCCCGCTGAATCCGAAACGTGTATTCAGGCTGTCGAAGCAGCCGTCGCGCAAATCAAGGGGACCTATGGGCTAGCAGTCCTGTTTCGTGACGTACCCGGATTACTGGTCGCGACACGTTTAGGAAGTCCACTCGTCGTCGGTATCGGTCGGGGAGAACATTTTCTCGCCAGTGACGCCAGTCCACTGGTCGGTAACACCGATCAAATTGTTTACCTGAAAGATCATGAAACCGCCGTCATCACGGCAGACTCGTTCGTCCTGCACCATCATGATGGGACCGCCCCGGCGGTTTCGATTCAGGCCCTGGTACAAACCAGCCGCGACACCGAACTGGGCGAGTTCGAGCATCACATGCTCAAAGAAATCTTTGAGCAGCCACAAACAATCGAAAATGCACTCCGCGGACGACTCGACGACGAAGAAGCGACCGCGAAATTTGGCGGACTCAATCTGGATCCGCAAACGTTGCGGGCCATCGACCGAATCGTGTTGACCGGTTGCGGTACCAGTTGGCACGCCGGTCTTGTTGGTGAGTATCTCATCGAGGGGTTTGCCCGGATTCCTGTCGAAGTCGAGTACGCCAGTGAATTGCGTTATCGAAACCCCCCCATGTCCGATCGCACCATGATTTTTGCCATCACCCAAAGTGGTGAAACAGCAGATACACTCGCCGCGATGCGCGAATGCAAGCGCAAAGGACATCCGACCCTGGCGATCTGCAATACCGTCGGTTCCTCGATCGCCCGCGAAGCCGATGGGGGAATTTATCTGCATGCGGGTCCGGAAGTCGGGGTTGCCTCGACCAAAGCCTTCACCTCCCAAGTAACGGTGTTGACCTTACTGAGCTTACTGTTGGGACGCATGCGACACCTTTCCTATCCGGAAGGGACCAAGATCATCGGACAACTACGCGCCATGCCGGACACCATTCGCCAAACACTCAAGTGCTTCGACCAAGTGAAACAGGTCGCGCGAAAATACTATACCGCCGAAAACTTTTTGTACCTCGGCCGGCTATTCAATTTTCCCGTCGCCCTGGAAGGGGCACTCAAGCTCAAGGAAATCAGCTACATTCACTCAGAAGGCTACCCCGCTGCAGAAATGAAGCATGGTCCGATTGCACTCATCGAAAAAGATACGCCGAGTGTTTTCATTGCCCCCCGCTGTGAGATTTACCCCAAGGTGATGAGCAACCTCGAAGAGGTCAAAGCCCGACGTGGTCCGGTAATCGCCATCGCTTGCGAAGGGGATACAAAAATCGCCGAACTGGCCGATGATGTGATCTACGTACCGGAGGTTGAAGAATATCTGCAACCGTTGGTCACTTCGATCCCCTTACAGCTTTTGGCTTACCAAATCGCCATCTTAAGGGGTTGCAACGTCGATCGACCACGAAATCTGGCCAAAAGCGTCACCGTGGAATAAGTTCCGACCCCGCGAGCCACTGGTTTGGTGGGCCGTTGCCGGTTGTTCGACGGCGGTCTTCGTTGGCGATTCGCGGCGGCGGTGGCTCTGAGTAGAAGAAAATCCACGCCACCCGCGAGAACCCCTTAATCCCCGCGCGGCTTTACGCCGCGCGGGTCGATCGATCGGATGCTTCCAAATCCCCAAGCTCATGCAAATCTCGACACAGAGATTTCCGCAGCGGCAAATGCAACGGATGACCGAAGAACCCTCAATGCAGACACGGGTGAAGCGAGTCCGCTTCATTTTCATTGTCGATAACCAACTCTTGCCGACGAATGGACATGTTTTCAGGAGCCTCAATCCCCAATCGAACACGCCCCCCCTTCACCTCCAGCACCGTCACCGTTACCAACTGATCCCCAATCACAATTTTCTGCTTCAAGCCTCGAGTTAAGACCAACATGCTGTCCTCCTTGATGTTGTTTGAGATCCCCACCCCGACCAACTGACCTTCTTCGCAATTATTACACCAAAATCAACTCCGTCAGAAGAAAAATTTTGCTTGGCATGCGATTTTTGGCGAAAAATCCCAGTAAATACACGTTTTTTCGTAAAGTGATTCATGAGCTCTCGTCGGGTGGCAAGCCATAAATTATCCAGCTGTCCAATAATCAGCCTGTCTGATTTACGATGCATTTGGCCGATTCGTTGAGTATAATCCGTAATTTTTGCCGGTCTGTAACGAAAATTGTCCCAAATCCCCCAGTTCCTGATTTTTTTCCTGGAAAGCCTTCAGTTCGATGTTCATTCGCCACTTGCTTTTGATTGCGTCGGTATTTCCCTTACTCTGCAGCCCCCCGGTGTTTTCAGCCGAGCCTTATCTCCCGCAGGTCTCTGGAAAATCGACCGCAGGTGAACAGGCTCTGCTGCGGTTTCAGCTTCCGGGGGGGATGACAGGCCGGCTCTTTGCTGCTGAACCGCTGGTCGCCAACCCGGTCGCGTTCTGTTTCGACGAAAAAGGGCGAATCTTTGTCGCCGAAACATTCCGGCAGTCAAAAGGGGTCGAAGACAACCGGAGTCACATGAACTGGTTGCTGGACGACTTGGCCGCGACCACGGTTGCTAATCGAATCGCGATGTTCAAAAAGTATTTGCCAGCCGACGTACAAAAATACGGGATCGAACACGATCGGATTCGTCGACTCGAAGACACCGATGGAGACGGGGTCGCAGACCAGGTCTCCGTATTCGCCGATGGTTTTCACGCGATTGAAGAGGGGACCGGGGCCGGATTGCTCGCCGTAAACGGAAAGCTCTACTACACCTGTATTCCGAAATTGTGGCAACTTGAGGATCGTGACGATGACGGGGTTGCCGACGAGCGAACTCCGCTGTTCGACGGATTTGGCGTTCGCGTTGCCTTCCGGGGCCATGACCTGCACGGATTGATTCGCGGTCCGGATGGCCGGCTCTATTTCAGTATTGGCGATCGAGGCTACAACATTGAACTTCCGGATCAGCGACGCCTCGTGCAACCAGATCAAGGTGCCGTTTTTCGCTGTGAACTCGATGGATCGAACTTGGAAGTTTTCTGTCAGGGCTTACGAAATCCGCAAGAACTGGCCTTTGACGACTTTGGCAATCTGTTCACGGGGGACAATAACTCGGATGGCGGTGACCGGGCTCGCTGGATGTACCTGACCGAAGGATCCGACACGGGCTGGCGGATGTACTATCAATATCTGGCAGACCGCGGCCCTTGGAGTCGAGAAAAACTCTGGCACTTGCCACATGCTGGGCAGCCCGCTTACATCGTCCCGCCAGTCGCCCACTTCGCAGACGGTCCCTCGGGCCTCGCGTACTATCCGGGAACCGGTCTTGATCAAAAATATCAGGGAAATTTCTTTCTGGCCGACTTTCGTGGCCAGGCGGCCAACAGCGGGATTCGCAATTTCTCGCTGGTCCCCAAAGGAGCTTCATTCGAACTGGTGAATGCCGAACAGTTCGTCTGGTCGATCCTCGCCACCGATGTCGAGTTTGGCTATGACGGGGGAGTCTACGTCTCGGACTGGGTTGATGGCTGGGACGGACTGGGAAAGGGGCGAATTTATCGCTTTCAGGATGAGACTCAGGGGCAATCCGCCGTCGCGCAAGAGGTAGGGAAACTCATGCGCGACGGATTTGAATCCCGATCCCCCGCAGAACTGCTGGCCCTGCTCGCCCATCCCGACTCACGCATTCGTCAACAGGCCCAGTTTCGCCTCGTGGATACGGAGGCCGCTAGCGAGTTAGTCACCGCTGCCCTGAAAGGTGAAACATTGTTCGCTCGTCTGCAGGGGATTTGGGGAATCGGTCAACTCGGTCGGAAGAATTCGGCGGCCATCGAGCCGCTGTTGGGATTATTCCAGGATCCCGAACCCGAAATTCGGGCTCAGCTCTCTCGTATCTGCGGTGACGCACGGTATTCGGAAGCGGCTGCCGGACTGACAAGGCTCGTCAAAGACCCCAGTCCCCGCGTTCGATCGCTGGCAGCGATCGCCGTCGGCAAACTGAAACATTCCGCCGCCTATGCGGCGTTACTCGAGGCGTTGGTCGAGAATCGCGATGACGATCCGACCTTGCGTCATGGATTGGTTATGGGGCTGGTCGGTGTCGCGACTCCCGAACAACTCGTGGCAACCACCCGGATTCCGGTTCCGGCTGTTCGCTTGGCAGCGGTGGTGGCCCTGCGCCGACTGGTCCATCCTGCATTGTCGATTTTTCTGCAGGATGCCGATCCTGCGGTGGTGGCCGAAGCGGCGCGGGCGATTCATGATTTACCCGTCGTCAGTGCGATCCCCGCGCTGGCCGCACGATTGAATCAACCGGGGATGTCAGACCCCGTTTTGCGACGTGTACTGAATGCCAATTTTCGGCTGGGGACGACCGAGCATGCCGAGCGAGTTGCGGCGTTTGCCGGAAATCCGCTGAATGATCCCTCGCTACGGGCCGAGGCGATCTCGGAACTGGACGAATGGAACACCCCCGGGCCGCTCGACCGCGTCACCAACGAATACCGCCCCTTGAATCCTCGTGAGGTCGCGATCGCGACACTGATTGCTCCTTGGCTGGAGACCTATTTTTCCGGTCCCGCGCCGCTGCAGGAGGCGTTGGTAAAATTGGTGGGGCATCATCAAATTTCCCAAGGGGAACCCAACCTGATCGAATTACTCGCCGATACGAAAAATTCGAGTCCCACCTTGCGGGCTTTGGCGTTAAGTGCGCTGGATGCGATCAACAGTCAGGGATTGTCCGCTCCCGTCGAGCTCGGCTTGCAGGACCCCGATGCCACGGTTCGTTCCCAGGCTCTGAAGATCCTGTCTCGAATCAATCCCGCCCGAGCGGTTCCCCTGTTGGCCAAAATCCTCGACGGCGATTCCTGGAATGAACAGCAAGCGGCGATCGTGGCCCTCGCCGGTTTGAAGCGTGAGGATGCGGACGGGGTCCTCGCACGGCAACTGGATCAACTGTTAACCGGAAAAACATCGCCAAATGTCGAGCTCGAATTACTGACCGCAGCCAGGGAGCGGCAGACGCCGCGGCTGCTGGCCAAACTTCAGGCATACTTGAAAACACGCCGCGAGGACGATCCCTTGAAAGAATATCGTGAAACCCTCGTCGGTGGCGACAGCGGTCGAGGTCGCGAGATCTTCTTGGGGCGAATGGATTTGTCGTGTCGCCGCTGCCACAGTACCGAAGGATCCAAAAGTGAGGTCGGCCCGGATCTGTCGCGGATCGGTCTCGAGAAGACGAGAGAATACCTGCTGGAATCGATCGTGGAACCGAATCGACAGATTGCCAGGGGGTTTGAGACTGCAATTCTGGAAATGGCGGACGGCAAAGTTTATGCGGGGATCATCAAGGATGACGAGGGTGATCAGATTGCTTTGCAGTTACCTGACGGCCAGATTCTCAAGCTGGACAAATCGGGGATTGAAGACCGAACCACGGGCAAATCAGGCATGCCCGAAGACCTCGTGAAAAAGCTGACCAAGTTTGAGCTACGCGACTTGATCGAGTACCTGACGACGCTGAAGTCAACCCAAGGGGCCGGCCCTGATCACGCCCCATAATGGGAAGATCAAAGAATAAAAGTTGATCATCAACAACGCTCTTTTTTTTACAGTTCGGTGCCTAGCGCATTGTTCCCGGGTGGCGGAAAGGGTGGAAGAACGGGGACTGGCTCCGTCCGCGGTGCCTGTCCCCGTTCTTCCACCCGTGAGCGTAAGTCTGTCCCCGTTCTTCCACCCGCAACGAGCGATGACACCTCGGGTGTGTCCTCGGCACCGATCGACGCGCTTCTCTTCGAGGCGCGGTGGTACCCTGTGGTTTCACCCTGTGGTACCAGCCTCACAGTTAGACCCGTAGCCACAGGCGCAGTGGAATCGGCTTCCATCCGATTTCTTCGAACGTCGGTTGATCTCGATCACAAAACCGCTCTCCATCGACCGCGCGTCGGTGGAAGCTACGACTGGCAGCTAACACCACCGCCCCACGACAGATTCCTGGGCTTCGTGCCACTGTTTGTCCGCCTTGGGACAAGCAGTGCCGAACGTGGCGATGCTCGCCACCTCCAACTCGGCAACCGCTTTTTAACGATGTCGTGTCGCCAGGCCATCCGCAAAAGCCGAAGATCACTGCTTCTGCGAGGTCTCCGCAGCAGCGTCACCCTTCCACGCGGCGATGACCGGAACCGAATCTCACAGGCAAAGACTGCGGGCAGGTCCTGTCCCCTCTCCCCGGTACTCCGGGGA
>JBIKZJ010000156.1:0-13202 GCA_044354755.1 Schlesneria sp.
CAACTCTATGCAATTTCCGATATTTTGACGGTGAGCGCACCTCGACTCGTTCCTGAACCGTCATGCTTGATGAGCCTCTGTGTTGGGGCACTGGTTCTGGCGGTACCTCGAAAATTCCGAAGACGGGTCCGTGAATCCAGTCAAGTTTGATGTTTCAGACCGAGGCTTGACAGCGTCCCGGCAGATTTTTTTCCTCGCCACGGCTTTTTCTCGATGAGAAAGCCGTGGCGATTTTCATTTTGAGTCCTGTTTTTATCCGTTTCCCGTTCTCGGGGGGCCAAGTGTTCAAATCGAGGAGGTCGGCAATCTGGCAAATCTTTTTCTGATAACCTCAGAAAAAAATTGACTCTTGGGCAATCTGGACGTACGTTTCACGATGTAGAGCTACGTTAATTTGCGTAGACGCAACTTGGCCTGACGAGTTTTTACGGCGCGTCCGTTAACAGGCTCCGTTTCAAGAAGACTTCGGATTATGCACGTGAATGAACTGCTGTTACCCCAGATTAATCTGGCAAAAACGTTTCTTTTTTCGTTTTTCTGCTTGTCGGTGATGGCTGTGGCCGAAGCAGGCCCAATCAATGCGCCCAGTGAGCTTCAAGCGGGTGACACATTCCGCCTGATCTTTGTGACATCAGGGAGGATCAATGCGACATCCAGTGACATCAGCGTTTACGATCGGTTTGTGAACCAGCAAGCGGGGGGTGCGACTTACAATGGGTCCAGAATTCATTTCACCACAATTGCTTCGATTGCCACGACGGCAACCAGTCCACCAACGGTGAACGCCATCGACCATATCAACGCTGGGGGTAACTCACGGGCGATTGCAGGTGTCTTCATGGTCGACGGGACTAAAGTTGCCACTAATTCAGGAGCGGCGACAAGTGGATTGTTCTCGGGCGGAGTCTTAACGAGTCCCAATCAGGGGATTGACGGAACGGTGTACAGCGGTGTCAATGTTTGGACCGGGACTGCGGGGAACGGTCTCGCGTACAATACGGCCTTGTTTGGCCGTTATGGACTGGGATCCACAAACGATGGTCGACTCTTATCGGCGACAAATCCACCAGCCTATTTCTCCTCGCCCGTGGCGGAAGTTGGATATTTGGAAACAACCGATTCGTCTGGTTACAGTTGGATCTGCAAAGGTGGAATCTCAGGAGTTCAAGCGACCACTTCTGAATTTCAGATGTACGCCATTTCCGATGTGCTAACGATTCCCTCAGCACGCATTGTGCCCGAACCATCTTCGCTGATCGGTTTAAGCTTGGGGTCCTTAATTCTTGCCCTTCATCAACGGGGTCGGCGGCGTTCGAATGGCAGTTTGGCAAAATGATTTTGTCCCTTCGGTCGCCACTGGGCCAAACTGGAATCAAGACTCAAGACGCCGGCCACATCCAGACTGCTGCTGTGCATTTCTTGACCTGCACCTCGTTTATCGAGGGTTCAACGTTCACTCCATGGCCGAGACATCATTCCAACCCTTGTGAACCAACAACCCGCATAGGTCATATAACACTCTGGGAATGACGTTTTCGTATCAAGAAGATCAGAGTTTCTTCAATTTTTCGCTGACTTGACAAGCATAAAGAATTATAATCGCCTTGCTAGAAATTGACTGGAATCTAAACGCCAGTTTAGGTGTCATTTTCCGATGGTTTTCAGTAAATGGTAGGCAACTTCATGTGTAAGTCTTCGTTCGGTATGGGTCTGTTTTCCAGTTTAAATCTTCGTTTGATCGCCACGTTAATGGTGTTCGCCTGCCATGCAGGATTGGCACAGGCTGGCGCCATCGTGACTCCAATCGGTCTCGTGACGGGGGATCAGTTTCGAGTGATTTTCGTGACACCGGGGAAAACCGATGCCACCTCCGCTGATATCGCAACCTATGACGCTTTCGTGACTGCTCAGGCAAGCGGTGCCACCTATAACGGAGTGCTCGTAAACTGGCTGGCAGTCGGATCAACCAGCTCGGTGGATGCGATTAACCATATCGGGACCGCTGCGATTTCTGGTGTTTACCTTAATGACGGAACAACCAAAGTGGCGAGTTCAACCCGCAACATCGCCGACGGTCTTTGGGCCAGTTTCGGAGGCTTGTTGGCCCAACCGACGAAGGATCTTTCTGGCCAGTCTTACAGTGGCGTTTTTGTCTGGACGGGGACCAACGGAATCGGAACGCTCTACAATACCAACGCCGGGGGGAACTTCGGCCTGGGGTCTACGAGCAACGGTAATGGCTATTACCCCGAGGTCCGGACTGAAGTTGGCATCGTACCCGGAACGACGATTCATAACTGGGTTGAAGCGGGAGGAATCACTGGCGTTCACCCCACGACTAACACGTATCAGATGTATGGCATTTCTGAAATCCTGACGGTAGTCCCCGAGCCTTCGTCGCTGGCTTGTGCTGGACTGGGAATTCTCGTCGTCGCTCTGGGCCGGTACTCCCGCAAACAAAAGTTCGTCAAATAATCCGGGTCTGTGATCTGTCTGGAAACCAAGACTCGATCTGATCGGATTTTCAGTGATGATCATGCCGGAATGATCACGGCCCCAACCAGACAGTCCATTTTTTAAGCCTGACGCTTGCCACAGATCCGCCGCAGTCCTCTGCGATGGATCTGTGGCTTTCTTGTTTTGAGGAATGTCTCACTGAAGTGAGATTTAGGCCGCAGAGGTTTGCGGGGGTTGTTTGAAATTTCCGTCGTCACTGACATCTTCAAACCGAACGCTCATCCGCTTCGAAATTCCGGACTCTTCCATCGTCACACCATACAGTACGTCTGCAACGGTCATTGATCGTTTGTGATGGGTAATCATGATGAATTGGGTCGTTGTCTGGAAGGCTTTGACCACCGCAGTAAAGCGTTCCACATTCGCTTCATCCAAAGCGGCATCCACTTCATCCAGGATACAGAATGGACTCGGCTTGCTCTTGAAAATGGACATGATCAGTGCGATCGCCGTCATGGTTTTTTCGCCACCACTGAGCAACGAAATGCTGCGAAGTTCTTTTCCGGGTGGACGTGCTGCGATATCGATCCCACAATCCAACACATCGTTGGGATCTTCGAGAATAATGTCCCCTTCTCCTCCACCAAAAACTTGTCGAAACAGCTCTTGAAAATTTTTGCGGATAGTCTCGAAGGTTTCGGCAAACAGTCGCCGGCTTTCTGAGTTGATCTTGCGGATAATCTCTTCCAGCGTTTGCCGGGCTTCGACCAGGTCCTGTAATTGTGCTGCCAGTTGGGTATAGCGCGTCTCCAGCATTTCCAGATCGCGCAAGCTGTCGGTATTGACCGCTCCCATCAGTTTGAGTTGTTTCCGTAAGCGATTCACTCGTGCTTCGATTTCCGGACGAATGTCCTCAAATCGCAACTCACCCAGGTCGAGGTTTTCTCGATCCTGAGGTTCCTCGTGACCATCCACAACCGCAGTCTCCTGATCCGCTTGGATCCCCTCTGCCTCGTCCGACGGTGACTCTTCGGGAACATCGGTTGCATCGGTTTCTACGGCGGTCGTCGGGGACTTTGTTACCGAATCGTGACTATCCCGATTCTTGCGTTTGCCTCCCGGACCATTTCCGCTGCGTTCTTCCCGAAACAGGGCAAACGAGGATTCTCCCGATTCCACAACATCCGCCAGCTTCAGCTGATATTCTTCTTCCAGTCGTTCATTGAGATTCACCAGTGCATGATTCATGTCGCGTAAGCGAATTTCGTCGGTATGCTGACGATCCCCCCGCTCACGACGTTGCTTGCGCAATCCCAGTTCTTCTGCGACGATCGCACTGCGTTCCGTACGCAGCTGCATTTTCTCGCGATCCAGCACCATCGCAGCAGATTGAATCTGTTCCGCCTGTAAAATGATTTCATCCCGAATCCCTCGCGTGTTCAGGATCTGCAGCACGATTTGCGACTTTTTCGTGGTCGAGGTTGCGAAACGTCGGTCCGCCTCTTCGTGCTGGACGATTCGCTGCTGCAGCTCGTTGTCGAGACGAATCACGGTGGTCTTCAGTCCTTCGAGCCTTTCGCCTTGTTTTACGAGGTCCAGCTGATCATCGCTGCGCTGCTGTTCGATCTCGCGATGGTGTCGTTCCAGTTCCAATAATTCCTCCCCAGCCGATTCCAGAGTTGCCGCCAGCTGAGTCAGTTCGCTTTCGGTTTCCAGTGCGTGTTGCTCAGCCTGTTTGAGCTCGGCTTCCTGCTCGGCAAGAGATTCGCTCCCCGTCTGCAGTTGTAATTCCAGCGACTGTTGTTCGCGTCTCAAGCGATCCAAGGTCTGTTCTTGTGCAGTCAATTCGGCTTTTAGATCTGCAAATCGTTGATTGGCATAATCAAGTTCTGCTGCCGCCGCCTCCAGCTCACTATCCGCCCCTGTTAAAGACTGATACATCGTCTGGAGGGCCTGTTCCGCGTCGTGAATCTCACGGTCCATCGAGATCAGATCATTTTTCAATCGCCGTAATTCACTTTTTCGCGACAAGAGAGACGTTTCACTGCGAATCGTTCCGACATAAAGAGTTCCATTCGCTTCCAGCAGTTCCCCTTGCTGTGAGACAAATCGAAGTCCGGCTCCACAACCGGTCGCGAGTCGAACCGCAACCTCCATCGACTCAACGACCCAGGTGTCAGCCAGCACCGATGACGCAAGGCCCACGATCCCGCGGTCAGAAACGACCAGCCCGTCGGCCCGCATCACGACACCCGGTTCATTAGAGAGATCGGGAAGTTTCCACGGATTCAATTGCAGATGCACAAACCGATCGTTTTGAGTCACCGCCGACAACGGTTCGCTGACAGTCCTGTCAGGGATGGCGATGAATCCGACACGGCTGGTGAGCAGCACGGTTCCGCGATTCAGATAATCGAGTAATGGCTGGTACTCTTTCAGGACAATGAGTTGGGCGCGCGCACCGAGTGCCACCTCGAGTAGCGCTGCCCGTTCCAGATCGACATCCAGCAGATCGGCAACACAACCGACGATGGAATTCCACGGGGGGTAGGGTGATGTGCGGGCTCGACCAAGAATATCCTTAACGCCGATCCCCACCCCTTCCTGTCGAAGCTCCAGATCTTCCAGCAATCCCTTGCGGGCTTGAGCCGCGCTGCGACGCTCGCGGAGTTCGGCCAGCGATTCCTTGGTTTGCTCTTGGGCACCGACCAGCTGTGCTCGATGGGATTGAGTGGTTCTGAGGCTTTGGAGTGCGGCGGACTGCGCCTGCGAGGCTTCATCCGCGCGCTGTAAACCCCGTTCCCGTTCCAGTTCACGTTCGGCCAAGGTCCCTGCGATGGCATCCCGTTGCGAAAGGATTCGTTGCCGTTCCGATTGAAATGCTCCGATCGTTGTTCGCAGCGTCATCACGGCATTGGTCGTGTTGGAAACGATGCGCGTCAGTTCCAGTCGGCGGGTCCGTCCTTGTTCGAGCTGCTCCCGTTTTTGCGCCAGTTCGTGAGCCGCCAGTAGGAGCCGTTCTTGGTGTTCCACCACACGCTGACGATTCAAAGTGTACTCGGCATCAAACGCGGTCAGCCGCGCCCCTTCCAACACGATTTCATCGCGGGTCTCTTGGACACGATGAGCCAACGTCAGCTTTTGGCGCTGCAGTCGGATCAGCTCGGACTCAAGTTCTTGTAAACGAGCGGTTTGGAATTGAATGGTCGCTTCATGGCCCGCGATCGCTTCGCGAGCGACCGAATTACGCCGCTCGACATCACGCAACTGGCTCTCCAGTTTGGCCAGTTCCACATCGAACGTTGCCTCACGTGCTTCAAGCCCTTTGTGCTGCTCGTTCAGGATCTCAAGCTCAGCGCGCGAAATGCCGAGTTGTTTTTCCAGTTTTTGCATTTCGGCGGTCAGGTGACGGAAGTCGTCAGCGGCCAGGCCCAGCCACCATCGTTTGAGCGCGGTGGAAACATCATGGTATTTGGCCGCTTTCGCCGCCTGGCTGCGTGTCGAGTTTAGCTGGGCTTCGACTTCGTCGACAATGTCGGTCAACCGTTCGAGGTTCTGACCCACCCGTTCGAGTTTTCGCTGTGCCTCCACTTTCCGCGCTTTAAAGCGGCTGATTCCTGCCGCTTCTTCGAAGACTGCGCGCCGACTCGCCGAATTCCCTTGCAAGATCTGGTCAACGCGGCCTTGCTCGATAATGCTGTAGGCGGCGGACCCGGCACCGGTTCCGAGAAAGAGGTCCTTGATGTCTTTCAAACGAGCCGGAGCCCGATTCAGCAGATACTCGGCATCGCCGTTTCGCCAGATCCGGCGACCAATCTGCACCTCTTGCATATCCAGTGGCAGCTGACCCTGAGAATTGTCAAACGTGAGGGTCGCCTCGGCAAAAGCACTCGCTTTACGACTTGTCGAGCCATTGAAGATGACATCGGTCATCTCTTTGCCACGCAAGCTTTTTGCCGACTGGTCCCCAAGAATCCACTTCATTGCGTCGACGACATTGCTCTTACCGCTCCCGTTCGGTCCTACAACGCAGTTAATCCCCGTTGAGAAATCGAAGCGAGTCCGATCGGCAAAGCTCTTAAAGCCGAACAGTTCAAGTGATTTGAGCATCAGTCCAACCGATCACTTGTTACCGCCGAACCAGGACCGCGAGCGTTTTGCTTTTTCGCTGGGTTTCCGGTTCAGGCTCTTTTTATTCTTGTCTGGTTTGGAATCCGGCTCGGTTTCGGTGTCGCTTTCGGGTGGCACGCCGGGGACGTTCGCCATGGTTCCACCCGGTGAATCCTCTTGCGCCGCTCGATCAGACTCTTCTTTCCGGCGAGCCGCTTCCTCGGGGTCATCGACTTCCGGGAAACTTCCAGGGGCAAATCGATCACGACCAATCTTGATGGCTCGGCCACCCGGTACCCCTTCCGTGGTCGGTCGATAGTAAGTTCTCCCCGCTTCTGGCAATTTGTCGGTTGCGACTGCGACCGACAAATTCTTCTGCTTCGAGGCATCCGCCAGGAGTTGCAGGATGTCGGGATAGGTCGCTCCCAGCTCGTTTGCAGCACGGATCACCTCAGAAACTCGCAGTGAAACTTCTTTCCGTTGATCAGGTTTTCCGACTTCAAAGCGAGCCAGCGAGACCGTGGTCGATCCCGGTTGTGCGGTCACCATGATATGTTTTCCTGCCGAGACATACATCGGAGCGATGAATTCCTGCTCGGCTCCAAAGATCACAATTTCGGGGCGTGTTCGCAATGTCGCATGCACCAGCGGCGGGCCACTGGTTTGCAGCACGTGCAGCTTGTATTCATCGTCATAATTTTCCGCTTCTTCTCGCAGCCCCAGTCGTTCACCCCGAATGAAAGGATCATTGCGATCGAGTGTCCAGAGTGCACGAAAAGCCCCGTAACGGGTCTCGTCGTTGGGCTCGTTCATCAATTCTCGCAGGGCGAGATGGGCTTCGGCCTCCTCGAGCGTCGCAATGGCAGCCAAGGCAAACACCCGGAACGCGCGTTCTTTCCGCGAGGATTCCACCAAGGCGGGCAATCCCGAGGAATCACCCAGATAAGCCAACGCCATGGCCGAGTGAAAGCGGCTTTCGAGGGTGGGGGCCACAATTCCCTTTTTCAGGATCGGAATCGATTCGTTGCCGATCGCTTCCAGTTGCAGGGCGCTCGAACTGGCAGTCTCGGGAACCAGCAGATCATGTTGTAAACGCGTCATCCGCACGCGCATTTGCACCGGCTCTTCCCGAAATGCCAAGTGCCGAATGACCTGCAGATAGCGGGGAAAATTGTCTTTGTATCGTGGGTGTACGGAAAGGACTAAACGCTGGTCGGTCTTGGCTGACGCGAGCGGTTTTTTGATTCCATGCTCATCAAAATGGTGAAATCGTTTTCCGATCGCATCGGTGACGCGTTGTGCGTTGCGAATGCTGCGAAAATCGTTTTTCAACAGAATCGTAAGTTCTCGCTCCTTTTTCACTACCGCACCGCTGAGGACGCGGCCTCGTCTGAGCAGCGCAGGATCCGTTGCCGAGGCTGCGGCGAGACCCGCAGTCAGGACAGGACCACGGGCGAGTGCATATTCCCAACCTTTTTTGAGTTCACCACCGACGACCGCCTTGTCCGACAGGCGAACTTCCATCAGTTCACCACCCACCAGACTGGTCGCATTAGCACTTTCTGGGATGCGAACTTCGACATCGAGTCGATCCCCTTTTTTGGCGGTGGGGGAAAGGTATGCTCGCAGGATCACCAAGGCGGTATTGGGTGATTCTAAAATGGCATTCGGATTACGGAAGCCCTGTTTTTTCAGTTCTTCCATCAGCAGGGATCGGTAATGTGACGGAGAAGGATCCCCCCCTGTGCCAGACAGGTTACGAACCAGCCCAACCCCTTCCAGCACCACCGGCTCTAATCCGGCAAATTGCGTGTGGTCACCGATCAGATGTGTCTCGATTTTCGTCTGATATTTTTTGTCATCATCGTCGAGTTCTTCGTCATCGCCGGTCTCGGATGCCGGTGTCCGTCCGAACGCCATCGCCGGGAATGCCGCAGCCATGGCAGCCGATTGCAACCATTTTCGACGGGAAAAGGCCGTTAAGTGAGTTTCGTGCATGGAATGCGACTCCTTTCGCAATGCCTGCCAGCCAAGATGGCCAGCTTATTGAGGCGAAGTGACCCAAAGAGATGAAGCTGGCTCCGCCAGCTCAACCCAGCTCACAAGTTTCAGTCGAATTGAACAGGACGAGGGGAGAAATGAGATTAATCGCGTTGAAATACGAGTGCGGCGGATCAACATGAACAGACGTTCCATGCAGAACCAACGTACGTACAGAAATGTGACGAAAGTAGTCTCGGGGATGAATTGCGGAAGTTACGCTGAGGCTCAATGAGCGTCAAGACGAGTCTTTTTGGGGTTAACGGGAATTTTTCGGGAACCAGATCACACCTTACTAAGCCTCCTGCGGAAACAAATGGCGAGTGGCGACAAAACCCTCTGACTGAGGGGCCTTGCTGCTCAATGGGCATAATGTGGCAATTCCGATCGATTCAGGAAGGGAAAACGAGGGGATTTTGGGAATTTCCAACCAATTTTGCCATCTTTTTTTTCGATCGACTTTGCTCTCTCCCCCGTTGTCGATTAGCATCTTTTCTGCATGGGTGGGGCTTGAAGTTGTGCGGTGAAACGTCGCCCGAATGCCCTATGAGATTTTCGCACGGATGCGGATGGGTGGAATGTCAGTGAGTTTACAAGAGTTTGAAGCCGAACTGGTTGTGCTGCGAGACCGCGTGAATTCGTGTCTGGCGCACTACGTCATGACCCATTCGGATTGCCCATCACGCCTGCAAGAGTCGATGGTCTACAGTTTATTAGGTGGTGGAAAACGACTGCGACCCATTCTGGTGCTCCTCGCCTGTGAAGCCTGCGGTGGTTCATTCGAGGCTGCGATGCCTGCGGCTTGCGCCATCGAAATGATTCATACTTATTCGTTGATCCACGATGACTTGCCGGCGATGGATAACGATGATTACCGTCGAGGGCGACTCACCAATCACAAGGTTTTCGGGGAGGGGATGGCCATTCTGGCGGGTGATGCGCTGCTCACTCTCGCTTTTGAGGTAATGGCCCGTGATATTCGGCCGGGTGAAGTTGCCGCAGCCTGTTGTGCTGACCTCGCCTCGGCTGCAGGTTGGTGCGGCATGGTTGGAGGCCAGGTGGCCGACTTAGAAGCCGAACAGCATTTAAAGCAACACCCGCCGACGGAATTCGCTCGTCAGGAACACGATGCGGCGAAAATTCGCGATGATCTGGCCAAACTGGAAGCGATTCATCGGCGTAAGACAGGGCGTCTCCTTTGTTCTGCCGTGACATTAGGAGCGCGCGTGGCCGGGGCTAATGCCGATTCTCTGTCTCGACTCGAATCCTTCGGGAAAAATGTTGGTTTAGCCTTTCAAATTGCGGATGATCTCTTAGATGTGACCGGAGACGCTGCGAAACTGGGCAAGAATGTTGGTAAAGATGCATCACTCGGGAAAATGACTTATCCGGGCCTGCTTGGGGTCGATCCAAGTCGGCGTAAAGCGGATGATTTGATTACAGAAGCTTGTGGTTTGCTAGATTCATTTGGGCGTCGGGCTGACAAACTGGCGGAACTCGCACGATTTGTCGCAAAACGTGACCACTGAACGAATAGAATTGGAGTCGATCATGAAGTTTGAACTGCTTCCCCGAATTCACTCGCCGCTGGACTTGCGTGAACTCAGTAGTCAGCAGTTGTTGCAACTGGCGGACGAAATTCGCGAGGCCTTGTGCAATCTTGTGCAAGAACGTTCCGCTCACTTTGCGAGTAATCTGGGCGTTGTCGAGCTTTGTCTGGCGCTGCATCTGGTCTACGACTTCTCCAAAGATCGCCTGATTTGGGATACCGGCCATCAAATCTATCCACACAAGCTGATTACCGGGCGGTTTTCCCAGTTCTCTTCGATTCGGACCAAGGGGGGCTTGATGGGTTTCCCCAATCCGCACGAAAGTCCTTACGACCTGTTCATGACCGGGCACGCCGGTGCCAGTGTCTCGACCGTACTGGGAATGAAGGCGGCTGACGATTTGATGGGGGAATCGAGTCGCAAATCGGTCGCCGTCATTGGTGACGGAGCGTTGCCCTCGGGTGTGGTTTTCGAGGCCATGAATAATGCGGCAGAACTGAAAAAAGATCTGCTGGTCATTCTGAATGACAACGAAATGGGGATCTGCCCTCGTGTCGGCGGGCTGGCAAAATACCTGGATAAGGCACGAACCGCCGACTTCTACAATGGGTTGAAGCGGGATGTGAACTGGTTGCTGAACAAAGTCCCGATGGTTGGCAAGCCCTCGGCCGATGCGATTGCCCAATTCAAGGACGCGCTGAAAGGATTTCTGCACGGCGGGAAGCTCTTCGAAGATATGGGGTTTCGCTATATCGGCCCGGTCGATGGCCATGATCTGCTCGGTCTGATCAGTGCGATCGAGATGGTCAAGGAAGTCAGTGGCCCGGTCCTGTTGCACGTCTTCACTCAGAAGGGGCACGGGTTTGAGCCCGCCTGCGAAGACCCCGTCATGTATCATGCACCTCCCCCCTTCGCCCGCAATCAAAATAACGAAGTCATCTCAATTAAGAAGTCGTCGACCCGGGCCTACACCAATGCCATGAGCGATGCGATTTACGATGCCATGCAGCGTGATCCCAAGGTCTGTGTTCTGACCGCGGCCATGTGTGAAGGAAATAAACTCGGCCGAGTCCGTAACGAATTTTCTGAGCGATTTTTCGATACCGGGATTTGTGAAGCCCACACCGTCGCCTTCGCCGGGGGGATGGCCAAAAGTGGTATGCGGCCCATCGTGAATATCTACAGCACTTTTCTGCAGCGTAGTTTTGACCACATTTTCCAGGAAGTGGCTCTACAAAATCTCCCCGTCACCTTCTGCCTGGACCGAGGAGGTTTCGCTGGACCGGATGGCCCGACCCATCACGGCGTCTTTGACAATACTTACATGCGCGTCTTCCCGAACATGACCGTCATGGCTCCCGGTGACGAACTCGATGTCGCCCCGATGCTCGAATTTGCGTTGACGCATGATGGGCCGACCTCGATTCGTTACCCGAAAGCGAACGTCGAAACCGTTGAGCGACAAGAAACGCCAATCGAACACGGCAAGGCCGAAGTCCTGAAATGGGGTGTCGATGGAATGTTCGTTGCCTTCGGTTCGCTGTTCACCACCTGTGTGGCTGCTGCAGAACGCCTGCGTGAAGAGGGGCTTGATGTCGGTGTGATTAATGCCCGCTTTGCCAAACCGATCGACCGCGCGACCCTGTATCGAGCGATCGACGAGACCGGATTTGTGATCACGGTTGAAGAAAGTTCGATCTGTGGTGGCTTCGGTGCCGCTGTGCTCGAAGCAGCCAATGCGGACGGGATTTCGACCAGTCACGTGAAGTGCCTGGGTGTTCCCGATCGGTTTATCGAACATGGTGAACGAGAAGAACTGCTGGCGGACATCGGCCTCGATGTCGAGGGACTGGTCGCAACGGCACTCGCCATCGCCGATCGTGGCACATTTGTGGAAACGGCGGAATAATCCCCTTCGTTCGCTACTCATTCTTGTTACAACGCAATTCAGCCACAGGGCAATCAACAGAATTCGACAACGTTTCGCGAATGATTCTGGCTCGCAAAAGATCCTGACAAGGTTGTCACGTTCGCGGGAGAAGATCGACGAATCAGCACGACGAATCACCAACAGGAGGCACGGATGATGGCTACACTCCAAAACGTTCGCTCAAATTGTTCGGTACTCGTTTTCCTCGCGGTGATCACGGCGAACCCCTGTTTTGCTGCCGAAAAATATAAGCTGGAAGAACCGGTTGATGATGCGCGGATCTTCGGGGTGGGGACCCGCGTCGATATCAAGGGGGTATTGCACTTCCCCAAAAGTCCCGATCTGCGTCAGACGGTTTCAGCAGCCCTGTCCTACCGGGAACGTCGGTTACTGGGACCGAGCGATGAAGCGGAATCAATGCGTTCCGTCAGAGAATACGAAACGGCCACCGCCGAGATTCAGGTGGGGGAATCGAAATCGACGACCCGACTCCCTGATACCCTCAAGCTGATCGTCGCACAAGGGCGAACAGAAGGGGTCGAACTGTATAGCCTCAGTGGTTTGTTAACGGGGGACGAGTTGAACTTGATCCGGTCCCCGGCGGATAGCCTTGCCTTGATTTCATTACTTCCGGGAAAAGAGCTGTCAGTCGGCGAAACCTGGACGGTATCGGGCTGGGCCTTCCAGATGCTGACCTCGCTGGATGCGGTCGTGAAGGGGGGACTGGTTTGTACACTCGCCTCCGTCGAAAAAGGGATCGCAAAAATCACGATGGCCGGAGACTTGGAAGGGGCGACCGTCGGCTCTTTGACCGAGGTCAAGGTGAGTGGGTTTTTCCTCTATCATCTGGAAGGAAAATACATTTCCGATACCGATTTCGTGCAGACAGAAAAGCGAACTGTGGGCCCAGTCAGTCCCGGCCTCGATATCACCGCCCGGATCCGGTTGCTTCGTCAGCCCGCCAAAGTTCCCGGTCGCCTGGCAGACGTGAAAATTATCGATAGCGCCGCAAATGATGCGGGAGACGCCGCCAAGTCACTGCGATTTGAATCCCCCTGGAACATCAGCATTCAACATGGCCGGCAATGGCACGAGTGTACCATTGATGAAAAGAT
>JBIKZJ010000529.1:0-4005 GCA_044354755.1 Schlesneria sp.
CAAAAGGGGGTGGAACGAAAATCAGCGAGCAATTCGCACCGGTTTTGCGAACCGCGTCTTCGACGGTATTAAACACGGGGAATCCATCGATTTCGGTTCCCCCTTTGCCCGGTGTACATCCACCAACGAACACGTCTTCGCCGGGGCGATGTTCGTGAGCATACGCCCGGCATTGTTGCGAATGGAACAGTCCCGACTTTCCCGTAATCCCCTGGCAAATGATCTTGGTGTTTTTATCGACAAGAATACTCATAGTGTTTGTCGCTGGCCTTCATGAAGAATGAGTGAAAAAATGTCTGTTGTATGAATTTGTGCATGGACTCGTGTACGGCGAGGGGAGGAAGCACAACCGGCAAAATTGCCAATCAGCGGACCAACCCGATGAAACGGGCGTCAGGCCCCCAACGATTTGACCGCTTTCTTGGCTGCATCCGTCAGGTCCGTCCCGACGATAATCGGCTTGCCACTTTCCGCCAGCATTTTGCGTGCAAGATCAACATTGGTTCCTTCCAGCCGGACAACCAGAGGAACCTTGATTCCGATCTTGTCGTAGGCCGCCAGCAGTGCGGTCACAATGGTGTCACACTTCATGATGCCGCCGAAGATATTGACGAGAATCCCTTTGACATTCGGGTCGGCAAGAATGATCCGGAACGCCTCGGTCACCTGATCGACATTGGCTCCCCCGCCGACATCCAGGAAATTCGCCGGGGCTCCGCCATGGTACTTGATGATGTCCATGGTGCTCATGGCTAGCCCGGCACCATTGACCAGACATCCCAGGTTTCCGTCCAGCTTGACATAGCTGAGTCCCGAGGCCTGAGCCTGAACTTCCATCGGCTCTTCTTCTGCCAGGTCGCGCAGCGGCAACAGGTCCTGATGTCGAAACATCGCGTTGTCATCAAACGTGACTTTCGCATCTCCTACGACGAGATCTCCTTCGGCAGTGATGACGAGGGGATTGATCTCGACCATGCTGCAATCACGATCGATAAAGAATTTGCAGAGCTGGGTCAGCAGCTTTTCTGCAGCCCGGACCGAAGGTCCTTCGAGACCGAGGCGATACGCGACATTCCTCGCCTGATAGCCGCGTAGCCCCGCTTCGACATCGAAGGGCTCGCGCAGAATCTTTTCAGGAGTGTGATGCGCGACGACTTCGATATCCATGCCCCCTTCGGTCGAGGCAATGAGAATCGGCCCACCCGATTCCCGATCAACCACAACACCGAGGTAGAGTTCGCGAGCAATCTTCAGCCCCTCTTCCACCAACAGGGTGTTGACGACTTTTCCTTCCGGGCCGGTCTGAATCGTCACCAGCGTGCTTCCCAGCATGCGAGCGGCATTGTCCTTGGCCGCTTCGGGCGATTTGACCAAGACAACACCCCGCTGTTCCGGGTGCTGGTTGAATGTTCCTTTGCCACGGCCCCCCGCATGAATCTGCGACTTGACGACAGCAATCGCCCCCCCCAATGTCTGATAGGCCGCAGCGGCCTCGTCGGCGGTATGAGCCACAATGTTCCGGGGAACTTTAACACCTGCCGCTGCCAAAAGTTGCTTGGCTTGATACTCGTGAATCTTCATCGTTTTGTCCTGTGAATACGGCGACCGACATCAGCTCGCCGGCGAGCTTGTCAACCTAAGTCCTCGTTTGATGATAACTCGACATACCCGATTGTTCCACGAAGCAATCGATTCCAATCCGATACGCTTCGGTTTTCCTTCATCCTCACCTCACAAATTCGTCATCTTCCCCGCTTTTGATCGTATCCCGCGTTGCACATCGAGTCGCTCGCACGGCGCTGACATCCTTGCCGGACGTGATGCCAAATTGTAATTTGAGAAGAAAAATCCTCAGTATCACCGCCCCTGACAGCGGTTTGTGGCTCGACCTCTTCCCGAAAGCACTCGCTCATGAATCGCCTGGTCCTGTTTGCCACTCTGTTTTTGTCGTCGAACGGCATCTTCTCGAGCGCCTTGTTGCCAAAGTCGCTCGACGCGGCAGACTGGCAGCCGAAACGGGCGCCGCTCATGACGAACTGGTCGGCGGATGTCTCGCCGGAATCGGTCCATCCCGAATATCCTCGCCCGCAACTTGTGCGTCAGTCCTGGTTGAATCTGAATGGCTTGTGGGAATATGCGATTCAGCCCAAAGAGTCTGGGCGGCCCACCACCTGGGAGTCTGAACAGATTCTGGTCCCTTTTCCGGTCGAGTCGGCCTTGTCGGGGGTCATGCGGCTGGTCGGTCCCGAGAAAAAACTCTGGTATCGCCGCACGTTTTCGGTTCCGATGCACGAGGGGAAAATCGACCCGGCTTGGGCCAACAAGAAAATTCTGCTCCATTTTGGGGCTGTTGATTGGGAGACGACCGTTTGGGTGAACGGGAAAAACGTGGGAACGCATCAAGGGGGATTTGACCCATTTACCCTCGACCTGTCTGCGGTTCTGAACGTGGGTAGCGAGAATGAACTGGTTATTTCGGTCTGGGATCCGAGCGATGCGGGATTTCAGGGACGAGGCAAACAGGTGCAAAAGCCGGGCGGAATTTTTTACACCCCCACCACAGGCATCTGGCAGACCGTCTGGTTGGAACCGGTTCCCGAAACGTACATTCGTGGACTTTCCATTACCCCCGATCTGGACCGCCGACAGCTGACAATTCAGGCGGATGTGGTGAATCCGCAGCCCGGTTGGAAACTCGGGGTTTTTGTTCGTTCGCAGCCAAAATCCGGTGGATTTTCCTCGCGTGTCTGGCAGGCGGACGTCAATCTGCCGTTTGTGCTGTCACTGAAGCAGTTGGCCGAGCAGGATTCCCACTTTGCCGCTCATGTCTGGTCACCGGACAATCCCCATTTGATCGATCTGCATGTGGCACTGGTGGCCGATTCCAAGGCGGATCTACTGGGGTTTGGTCAGCAATGGCTGCCCCAGGATCCGGTCGCTTTTGAGAAAAAGCCTGAGGTCCCGCTGGCGGACCTCGTCTCGTCGTACACCGCACTTCGCAAGATTTCGTTGGGAAAAGACGACAAGGGGATCACGCGGATTCTGCTCAACAACCAACCGCTGTTCCAGGTTGGTCCGCTCGACCAGGGTTTCTGGCCGGATGGACTGTATACGGCACCGAGCGACGAGGCGATGAAGTTCGATATCGAACAGACGAAAGCCTATGGTTTCAACATGATTCGCAAGCATGTCAAAGTCGAACCGGCTCGCTGGTATCGCTACTGTGACGAGCTTGGCATGCTGGTCTGGCAGGACATGCCCAGCGGCGATCGGTCGGCCGCCTGGGATCCGTTTGGAAAATTTGACAATCAGGAATTTGTTCGTTCGCCAGAATCGGCTGCCGATTATCGCCGCGAATGGAAATCGATCATCGATTCCCGGCGCCATTTTCCGTGTATCGTGATGTGGGTCCCATTCAACGAAGGTTGGGGGCAATCGGACACGGTGGCGGTCACCAAATGGACCAAAGAATACGATCCCACACGACTCGTGAATTGTGCTTCTGGAGGGAATGACTTTCCTGTCGGGGATGTGATTGATGTGCATCGCTATCCCGGCCCATTTGCACCAGTCCCCACTGAACAGCGCGCCGCAGTCCTGGGAGAATTTGGTGGACTTGGCCTGCCGCTGGAAGGTCATACCTGGCAGGGAAAAGAGAACTGGGGATACGTCAGTTTTCCGGATCGAGCCTCGCTGGCCATGGCCTATGCCGATCTGTATGAACAACTCCAACCGATGATCGCGACGCCGGGTCTCTCGGCAGCGATTTACACCCAGACGACCGATGTCGAGACCGAAGTCAACGGGTTGATGACCTACGACCGAAAAGTGCTCAAGGTGCCAGTCGAAGCGGCCGCAAAGGCCCATTCCGCGCTGCATCGCCCTGCGCGACGGACCGAGTGGCTCGTTCCGACATCCCAATTGGCAGCACAGACGTGGAGTTTCACGCTGGAAAAACCGGCCGACGGTTGGGAAAAGCCGGCATTTGATTACTCGGCCTGGAAA
>JBIKZJ010000157.1:0-13095 GCA_044354755.1 Schlesneria sp.
CCTGTGCGCGTGCAAATCTGTGTGTTGTTGTTCGCGGGTTCATTTGCCATCGCTGGTTGCGGCAAGGGTGAATCAACTGATGGGTTGATCGAGAACTTGACCTCGGAAGAAACGAACGAACGAGTCGGGGCGGCGCGTCAATTGCAAAATCACAAGGGGGACGCGGCCAAAGCAGTCCCCGCGCTCATTGAGTCGCTCAAGGATATGGATGCCAGTGTTCGTTTGAGCGCAGCGATCGGATTGGGGAATTTTGGTGCCGAGGCTGAATCAGCTCTACCAGAACTCGATAAAGCAAAAAGCGACAAAGACCGCCGTGTTCGCGACGCTGCGAAGCGGGCCATTTCGCGTATCGCAGGAGAGGAAGTGGAAGAAGAGCAGGCGTCTCCGAAGTCATGAATGCCACCGATTGTGATGCGCGAAGCAAGGCAGCAGGTGAAAGTGGCAATTCTGGACAGCATCCACCCGGTACGCCAACATCAAAAAATGTTCTTCAGTGGGTCGATCATGATTCTCGGCAACTCCCCACGGGGCTGGTGGATTAAGCGAGTTACCTGGACCAAGGCAAAGTCGTTACATCATATGCGTGACAGTGCTCTCCTCGACAGCTCGCCAAACGTCGCCCGATATCAGTCTTCGAGCGGTGTCGATTTGGTGAGAAAGTGTTTGGTGATGTTCATCGTGGTTTTGTCCTTTGCGGGCTGTAACCAAGGTAGATCAACCGATCGACTGATTGAGGATTTGAGTTCGAACGATGACGCAGATCGAATCAAAGCCGCCCGTTTCTTGCAGCATCGCAAGGGCGATGCCTCCAAAGTCGTACCGGCGTTGATCGAGTCGTTGAAGGATGGGGACGGGGATGTTCGATGGAGTGCCGCAATTGGGCTGGGGTATTTCGGGGCGGAGGCTAAGTCCGCCATCCCGGCATTGCAAGAGCTCAAAAGCGATAAGGACCGTCGAATTCGCGACGCCGCCCGAGTGGCGATCTCGCGGATAGAAGGTAAGGACGAATGAAAACTCGTGCTTTCAGTCCAGTTGTCGTTGCTTCACTCGCGATCCTAGCGATTGGACTGTGTATTGCCGTGCGATTGGTCGCGAAAGGTCGAGTCGATTCACCGATATCCAGTGAAATCTCCGACATGACCGGACTAGAAAGCACGCAGATCGCCGTAATGACGGCGGTTACCGCCTTCTCGGTTTTTAGCGTTGGGGCTTCCCTCGGCAGCTTCCTGAATGTCGTAGTGTATCGCGTACCGCTAGGCCTTTCGTTAGTGCGAAAGCGGTCGTCATGCCCAAGCTGTGATCAACCGATTGAAATGCGCGACAACATTCCGATCTTTGGTTGGATCAAGTTGTGGGGCCGTTGTCGAAATTGCGGTTGGTCCATTCCCATTCGGTATCCGCTGGTTGAACTCGCGGTGGCAGTGCAGTTCGTGACATTGTTTTTTGTCGAACTGATCAGTGGGGGAAAAAACTTGCCCGTGCGCGAGCCGGATTACTACGCTGGAGTGGTCTGGACCGTCTGGTATTTGAAGTACCCGGATTTGATGCAGCTATACTTGTTTCATTGTCTGCTATTGTACCTTTCGCTGGCAATGATGCTGATTGCTGTGGACCAGCAAATTGTACCGCGTCGCCTGATCGCATTTGGCATCCTTGTCGGTTTGGCCTGGCTGGTGATCGAACCGCAGCTTCATCCGGTCCTCGGTCTGGCAAGATCTGATGTGCCGCAAGGATGGTCTCAGCGTGTGGCGGCGATCAGAAGCGGAATTCTCGGAATCACATTCGGCACGGGGGTGGGGATCATTCTAGGAATGACGCGATCTTATACCGAAGATGCCCCGGCACAATCGGCAATTTGCGCGATTTTCTCGCTCTGTGGACTCTACCTGAGCCCGAGCGTAGTTCTCTCTGTCGCGGCGATCTCGCTTTTGTTGCATCTCCTCGGACGGGCGATTGCATTTGTCTTTCCGGGGTTCAAATCGGTGAATTTGCTCGTCTGTTCAGTTCTGGCTTTGCACATACAGATCTTGTTCTGGCGACAACTCTCCGGGATTCCCAATTGGCCGTGCCATGCCCAAGCGTGGAATTATCATTTACAAATCCTGCTCCTCGTCGTCATGACTGTGGTAGCAATCCGGGATTGGGATCAGCAGCTTTCCCCCTCGCGGTCTCCATTTTAGTTTCAGCGGCAAACCGGGGACGTACCCTGTCGTCCGCTTCTGTGAACCGTAACTCCACAAAACTGGAGGGATTTGGAAAGTTTGAAAGAATGCCGTTTGCCATCCTCGCCGCAAACAAAGTAGAATCTTTCTGCAAAGACCGTAATTGTGTCAGGGAACGATAACCAACGGTATAAACGAATGTCTGCAAAAAGTGATATCGAAGCGATTGCGAAGACACGCCAAATGCTGGTTGCCGCCGGATTGCGGACCACGGCGGCGCGAACGGCTGTGATTCGTTGGCTTCAAGCGGCCAAATCACCGGCGACGCACGCGGAAATTTCCGCAGACTTGATCCCGTTGGGCTTTGACAAGGCGACTGTCTTTCGCAACCTCAATGACCTCGTCGACGCTGGCTTACTGACGCGTACCGAGTTGGGGGACCACTTCTGGAGGTTTGAAATCCGTGACGCGTCGCATCCTGATCGCGGGCATCACCCCCATTTTGTCTGTGTTGACTGTGGTACTGTCACCTGCCTGAACGACGTCGACTTGCCCGTCCCTTCAAAGAAATCGATGTCCAAAATTGGACAAGTTACAGAAGTCTTGATGCGGGGGCACTGTGTCAAGTGTGTCTAACTATGCGACGATCTATTGTTTCAACGTCACGACCAGTTGATTCTTGGATCGCGATTGGATCTCGGCTGTTAAGCCAGAAGTCTCATATCGTGAATAGCGGGTAGGAACAGAAGGACCGTGATCTTTCTCATGCTTGACGAAGCCGTCCGCAATAATCAACTGAATCACGATTACACGATGTTTACCCGCAGTCGCTCCGTCAGAGGATGAGTAGGTTCCCAGGACGAATGTTCCATCGTCTCGAATCTTGCCTGTCGCCGCAGTTCCGTAATCGATCGATTCCAGTTCAACCGTACCGGTTCGAACTGGTTTTCCATCCAATATGACAATTCCGGACACAGGGTAAGTTTTCACTCGATCATTGTGACATCCTGACAGGAACAAGATGCCAGTTAAAAACGGAATGACCAGTTTTGAGGGCAACTAAAACGCTCCTTCTGACTCTCCATCATGCCGATTGGCAAGATTTCCAACGATCCGAGTACTGATCGATGTTGAGATCGCGCGGACGCTCCCATCTGCCATACAAAACTGAACAACTCCATTGTGAAAACTTCCAAACGAATAAACCGTTCCACGCTGATCATCCGGATCGTGAGCTAAAGGGACTCCGGGGCCGCCCACTCGGGCGAAGTTGGTCAGGTGCCGACCGAAGTAAGCGGGACCGTTATACGGAGTTGTATTGAGCGCACCCCGAGGAATGTGTGGTTCGCCGACCATCAGGGTGTTAGTCGTGCCGTCTGTTACGTCGACAATTTTTACTTTATCCAGCCATTCTCGTTCGATCTGGCCATTGGCCTCTTTGGGTCGGCTTGAAATGATCACTCCTGTCCCTTGCCCTCCCCAATAGAAATCCGTGGGGATTCCCGCCGCACCCGGAGACAGATCGCCATGATTGGCAACGTAGTCGGCCACGGCACCACCGGGAACAACCTGCGTTCCTCCAGGGCATCCGCACGGGAAGGTTGTGGTGATTGTTTGATCTCCGATGACGGCAGAGTCGACAGAGTGCTTGTCCGGACATAGGAATACGGGAAGGGCACGATCGCGGACCCGAATCGGCTGGTTGCCATAGGGAAGAAAAACGTCCCATTCTTCCGCAAGCGCTCGTTGCTCAAGATACGGCAGAATCCATACCAGCCACGACGGTTCGTCGAGTCCAGGCAATGTGCCCGCTGAGTTTGCTGATCTTGGTAAATTGAGAATTAAACGTGTTGGTGGAAATGCACGTTCAGAATCGTGGAATGAATGTAATGCCAATCCAAGTTGTTTGAGATTGTTTGCGCACTGCAATCGACGGGCCGCTGATCGAGCCTGCTGTACGGCGGGCAGCAACATCGCAACAAGCATACCAACGATTGCCAAGACGACCAACAATTCGATCATCGTGAATCCGCTCCGGATCCTCTTCACGGACTGTGAAGAATGGGGAGCCATAAACACGCTTCCTTTTCCGTTTGGTCGTGGAACAAGTTTATTGATAAATGCAGACGCAATTGTGGGGCAATTTCCTGCAGCTTGCAATACCGTAAGGAGGTTTGAGGGGAACTCATGATCGCCATGAATACCTCGAACATTTCATGCGTTGCAAATCCCCAGCAGCAGTTGACTCTTGCATGCTTCTGCACACCATATTAAAATACACTTGTTATGCAAGTGGTAGTTGTATGCGATAAAAATCCAGCGTGGCTCACTCCATGAAATGCGGGAAAGCGAATTCATTCGGGGGAGACATCAAATGCCAGGAGGCTTCGAAGAGCATGGACGAGACTCCGTTTGGCAACTCGCAGAATTTCTGGACAGATCGTGGTCCCTTCAGTCAATTAATGGTTGAGGTTGTTGTAATGGGAACCATCGGATTTGGCATCATTGCCTTCTATTCAGCGAAAGGTTGTACCACGCGCAGACCGTTACCTTCTCGTGAAGGGATCGCCCACGAGACAATTTCTGCCGACGCAAAGAATTGAGAGGGAATCCGATTGAGTCGACTTTTCTCGACAATTTGCAGCAAAAAGCCCTTCGGGGAAATGTCGAAGGGCTTTCATTCTTCAACGCGAGAGATGCTTCGTCGAGTGCGGTTCAAACCTCGACGGTGGCACCGGAATGCGATCACATTGCGGTCACCACTGGTCCGTGGTCGTCACAATGCGATCCATGCGGGTGATGCAGGTGCCCACTGACAAGATAATCGACATGATCTCCGTGAGGTATCGCATTATGCCCGCAGTTGGGACCATGGACGTGACCAGCCTGGTGGCCACCGCATTGGTGGCTTGGGGTGCACGCATCTGGATTCACGGTCGAAACAGCAATTACGTGTTCTTCAACCTTGCCGTCGGGAAGGGGATGGTGCAGGTGGCCGTCGTGAAGGTAATCGACATGTCCGTCGTGCTGGACGGACGTGTGGCCACAATCGGGGCCATGCTGATGTGGATGATTTGCGTGAACGTGATTTGTCATGATTGCGTCTTTCATCTGAGAGAAATGGTGAAAAGCCCGAACAGTTAAATGTATCGCGACAGGAGTGAAGTTCCCGATAGTTTCGATGATGCGTCAGGACTCGGGGCGCATCATTCAGTCGTTTATTTACTCATTAACGTGCGCTAAGGCGTTTGAGATCAGTTCCGCCACATGGCGGTCCGCGAGAGAGTAAAACATATGCTTGCCCTCTCGTCGTTGTTTTACGATCCGCTCGCTGCGCAAGAGTTTAAGGCGTTGAGAAACTGCTGGTAGATTGTCGCCCAGCCGTTCAGCGATGTCCGTCACGCAAAGGTCACCCTCTGCGAGCAGTGCCAACATTTGCAGTCTCGTCGTGTCTCCCAACGCTCGGAAAATGCACGCCGCCCGCTCGCAAACATCGCGGCCAGGGACCGTTCGTTTGATTGGGCTATGATCGGCGGACTGACACTCTGGTAACTGATTGGGCATCGCTTAAGTATTCTGTTAATCAACAGATTAATTGATTGATAAAGTGTAGTCCTGCCGTCCAGTTCAGTCAAGGTCTCGATTTCGGAAAATCTTGAAATCCGCTGCAACGATAGGATTCATCACCTTGGTAATCATGCAACCCGACCAAACGCGGCCATTTTCAGAGCGTACAGCAAACAGACGTGGCTGGATCGGAAGGGAATCGATTCGATTCACGCTTGTCACGGCGACCGGCTCGCGTCACAATCGCTGTATTGCACAATGATCGCATTAGCACATCACTGGCGAATCTCCGGCTGACTGGTATGCGCCCCTGTCATGATCGTGCCGTGGATGAGGGAAAAGGACCGTCGCTCGTGTTTCGTCCAACTGGCCTGGTGTTACTCATCGTGCTCTGCCTGCTCACGCCCGGACTTGCCCACGATTCGCCGCATGTCACCGAGGAAGCGTCAGCACACGCGTTGAAGTCATCTTCATCCGAGGCCTGGCCGCTGGTCCTGTTGAGTGGCTATTGCGTTTTATTGATCGGAGCTGCGCTTTTCGGCGGCTGGGCAACGCAGCATCTGAACCTGTCGCACACGAAGATGCAGACGATCATGAGCTTCGTGGGGGGCTTGATGCTCGGAATCGCGGTATTTCACATGTTGCCGCACAGCGTAATGATGCTCGGCGAGGGAGGCATGGAAATATCCGTGAATTGGCTGGCCGGGGGGCTGCTAGTCATGTTCTTCCTGCTGAGATTTTTTCACTTTCATCAGCATGGGCCCGGCGAGGTGTCACCAAGGGACGAACACGAATACGGCGATTGCAAACACCCGCATCCTCTTCATGAACACGGCCATGATTCGGACGGGACGAATGCGGCCTGCCAGGTGTTGCCGTCGAATGCCAACAAACTGAGCTGGGTGGGAGTCTTTCTGGGTCTGGCTCTGCACACGCTGATTGACGGTTTGGCATTGGGAGCCAGCGTCGAGGCCGATGCCTCTCATGGAATCGCCGGGCTTCTCGGGGTTGGAACATTTTTGGCCATATTTTTACACATTCCGCTCGATTCGGTCTCCATCACGGCGGTGATGACGGCCGGCGGTTGCAAGCCATTCTTGCGCAATCTCACCTGTGCGACATTCGCCATAATCTGCCCCTTGGGAGCAGCATTATTTGTATTCGGCGTGCATCGTTTCACAGACCAGCAACCAGCAATCATCGGATGCGCGCTGGCGTTTTCGGCGGGTGTCTTTCTATGTATCGCACTCGGCGATCTCCTTCCTGAAATGGAATTCCACTCGCACAATCGAGTTCAGCTTAGCCTGGCGCTGCTATTTGGAGTCGCGATCGCCTGGGGAATCGGCTTTGTAGAGCCTGAATATGTCCACTCTCACCGTGACGCCAAGTCGGGTCATACGCATTTCCAAGCCAAGTAAAAGATGCGAAGCGAGTAGACCTAACGACCTGCGCCCGAGTAGAGAGAGACGATGACGGCTTTAAGGGGACGAGCCTGAGGCTTTCGTGTGGACGGGGTCACGCAACTCGCTCGAGTAGAAGCCTCACCGCGTAGAACAAGCCGATCCCCAGGATTAGTCCTGCCCGGACATGCGCCCAAGGGATTTGAGACGCCCGCTTCATCTTGTGTCTAAAACGATCACCAAAATTCTGGAGCAGGATTCCCACGAACGATAATGAACAGGCAATTCCCGCCGCGAAGAGCGTGATGATTAGATATGCGGTTGCAGGTGAACCGGAAGAAAGACTTGTGAAATAGGCTGCGAGCGCCGAGGGGCACGGCAACAATCCGACAGCCAATCCGAGCAGAGCCGTCATCCGGTAGCCGTCGTTTGATCTGTCGACCGGCCGGTGTCCTGAATCGAGATCACATCGAGAGGATTCGATTCCGCCCAGTTGCACCAGTGGCGTGCCGGTTGAACTGGATTGGTGTTCTTCCCCGTGATAGTGATGATGGCAGCAATGATTCTTCTTGCCTCGTATCGCTTGCACCACCATAAATCCTCCCACCGCAACGACAAGCAGCGCACTCACCCATTGCAGTATGCCGGAAACCTGTTCCTCGTGATGATGGTCCCCAGAGACAAAATGATGCGTCAAGTGGACGGCGAATGCGATCGCGAAAAGCGAAACGGAATGCGAGATCGCCGTGGTCAGCCCCAACACGATCGGATGCCAGAGGCTGCGGCGACCTCCAAGTAAATAGACGAACATTGCCGTTTTGCCATGTCCAGGCTCCAAGGCATGGACAGCTCCGAGCACGAAGCTCAACCCAAGTGTCAATTCGTGCGAGTGGTTATGCATTCTCGGTCGTACCCTGCACAAGAATCTCAATGCGTCATCAGCAGCCAAGTAAGCCTACCATACGCTAGTACTGCGAAAAACGCTGGAAATGGTCGGAAACTCTCATTGGATAGACATTTAGCCCGGATTATTCATGATTATCAAATGAAAAGACCTCCATGTGCGTAGAAGTGTTTGCAAACAGGGCACTTAGACGCAGCAAGGAGGCGGATCATGAGTTTACAGGGTGTGTTACCGTTTGTCTTCGATTTTCTACCGAAAAAACCGATCGAATTTGAGGTCTCTTCGGCTCACCTGACGAGTGACGCAGGTCTCCTTCCGATCTGCCAGTTCGATGAATCGATCGGTCTGAGTGAACGATTCGCGGCGGCTTTGAGCGATGTTCGAGCGGCGGCGGTCGTCAGCCACAGCAAGCTGGTGATGCTGCGTCAGCGACTGTATGGCATTCTGGCTGGCTATGAAGATCAGAACGATCACGACGCGCTGCGTCATGACCCTGGGTTTAAGCTGGTCTGCAAGCGTTCTCCGACTGGCCTCGACCTGGCCAGTCAGCCGACGCTCTCACGATTCGAAAACGCGGTCAGCATTGCCGATCTCAAACGTCTTCGCGAGGCCTTGTGTGATCAGTTCCTGGACGCGTTCACCCAGTCACCGGCACGGATCACATTAGACGTCGATGCCTTTGACGATGCGGCACATGGCGGACAGCAACTGATCTTCTTTCACGGCTTCTATGAGCAGTACCAGTATCTGCCCATCGTCTATACCTGTGCAGAGACCGACATGGTCGCGCTGGTGGGACTGCGACACGGAACGTGCACCGCCTCTCTGGGCGCCGATGACGACCTGCGGTACCTCGCGCGTCGTATTCGCGAACGGTTTCCTCACGTCGAAATTGTCGTGCGAGGCGATAGTGGTTTTGGCACTCCGCTGATGTACAACGTGTGCGAAGAATTGCAGCTCACGCATACATTTGGTTTGAGCATGAACCCGCGACTGAAGGCAGCGAGCGAAGACTTACTGGCACAGGCCATGAAGAAATGCGAGGAGATGGGTGAAAAGCAGCGACTGTTTCTCCCGCTGCTGTATCAAGCGGACTCGTGGAAGGAACCACGGCAAGTGGTCATCAAATGCGAAGCACAGAAGCTGGGATCGGAACTGGCAACCAATCGCCGGGCCGTCTCCACGAATCGACCCGGTTGGAACGTCTTGCCCGATGCGGTCTACGAGGAGTATGCAGATCGAGGTGAGAGCGAAAACCGCAACAAAGAATTGAAGCGAGAACTCGCGGCGGATCGAACCAGCGACCACCGGTTCCTGGCTAACTTCTTTCGCCTGTATCTGCATGCCGCCGCGCTCAACCTCCTGGTCCGATTGCGGCGAGCGACCTCCCGAAAACTGCAACCGCAAGACGTTGGAGTGAACACCGACTTGCCGCCCGAATCACTGTCGCCTTCAGACCGCAAAGCCTACTTCAATCGACGACGCCAAAAGGATGCCCTCGGTGAAGGCTTCGCTTGCACTTGGCGAACACAATTCATCAAAGTCGCCGCCGAAATCATCGTGAGTGCGCGACGCATCCTGGTCCGTCTCAGCGCGAGTTGGCCATACCTGACTGAATACCTGCGAATCTCTCAGGCCGTCTTGGCTCACCCCAATGATTCTTAACTCGCCCGGCGGGTGAACGCACCGCCCTTTCTTCGTCTGCGTTCAGCCCTCTCATCAAAATTCCAAAACTAACAAGAGTGGGGAGGGGGGAAGTGCGCTTCAACAAAATCCAACAACTCAAAAACTGTCCATCGACGTAACTCAATCCGTGGGGTGTGAATAATCCGGGCTAAGGAGGCCGCCTCCGGGTGCCGTGAAGAGGCAACCAAAGAGCCCACGTCAGGGCCAAAACGTGGCCTGTGTCCCCGCGATGCCGTGATTCTGGTTGGATTCGTGGCCCGTTAATATCGCACCACAAATCCCCCGGGCAGCCTGCGAACCAGCCGCTTCATTTCCAGTACCGTCAATGTCGAAAGGACTCGCGAGGCCTCAATGTTGGCGCCGCGAATCACGTCATCCACCGCGACCGATTCGGTCGTCACCAGATTCAGAATGGCTCGTTCCTGGTCTGACAAAACCAGCTCAGCCGGTTGATGAACCGTCTCACGCGGTGTCCGTTTGACGGGTGCCACAAGTGGCCCCAGTGCGCTCAGGACATCGTCGACGTTGCGAATGAGCGTTGCGCCGTCGCGAATCAGGTCGAGGCATCCCAGGCTGGCATCTGAGTCGACGCGACCAGGCATCGCAAACACATCACGGTTTTGCTCCATTGCATGCCGTGCCGTATGCAAGGCCCCGCTGCTGCGGCCCGCTTCAATCAAGACGACTCCTAAAGAAAGCCCACTGATAATGCGGTTGCGTTGAGGAAATAGCCCCGACTTGGGGGTCTGATCCATCGGTGATTCTGTCAGGAGGCAGCCTTGATTTGCCACGGCGGCGGCGAGATCCGCATGTTCAGGAGGATAGATCGTATTCATCCCGGTGGCACAGACGGCAATGGTTCGGCCTCCCCCTTCCAGAGCCCCTTTGTGGGCCTCCGCATCAATTCCCCGAGCCAGGCCGCTGACAACGGTAATTCCCATTCGCGCCAGGGATTGGGCGAGTCGATGCGTTTGTTGACGACCATAAGCAGTACAGTGCCGCGACCCAACGACTCCAATCGCCAGACCATCCGCCTCGACCAAGGTTCCACGGCAGTAGACCACGGTGGGTGGGTCTGGGATTCGCCCGAGAGCGGCGGGGTACGCCGGGGTCTCGCGAATGAACAACGATACCTTGGCAGCGCGGGCTTTGGCTAACTCCTCCCGGGCAGCCACTTCGGTTCCGTTCGTCACGATGGACATGGCGAGCTTGGGACCCACATTTTGCACCCCCTGCAGTTTGGATACCGAGGCATTCAGGATCGCTCGGGGCGAGCCAAAATGTTCCAGCAATAACTGATAGGTTCTCGGCCCCAAACCGGGGACCAGGTTCAACCGCAGCACGTCAATCAAATCGCGATCGGGGTCTGCGCTGAGGGGATCATCTTCGTCAGGAAAGAGTTGTGTCGGCATGGACTTCTCGCGACGATTTTGACTGTATGAGTAATGGGATCGGGTCGTTGAGTCGGTTTCAGAATCGATTCGATGCGCTGGATTGCGTGGTACGATTGCCGAAATCGGGGTTCGGTCCCTGTGCAGTGACAGGGTCCGCATGAAAACGGTTGATCAGGGAAAGGTCAATCCGGATTCGCCGCAGGGTCAGGATCTGCTTTGGTCCAGACCAAGGTTCGTGTTTTGGCCAATTCTTGGGGAACAAACTGAATCAGATTGACCTCAACCCGATCAATGTCTTTCAGATCATGGTAACCACGAGCCAGTTCCAGCACACGTTGGAAAATCTGATTGGCACGCGTTGAATCTTCGGCTGGGGGAAAGTCAACAGTCATCGCTACCCTGAGAATCCAGGGACCACGCCCTTTCGGACGCCCCCCTTCGACGTTCGGACGTGAATGACGAAACTCGCGTCCAATCGCTTCCCGTAATGGGCGAAAGGGACGAGTTTGCCGGTCCCAATAGACGAACAGCAGGGCCGTGGCCGCGGAGCCAAGCAGCAGCACACCAACCACCAGGTAGCGTCCGGAAAGTTCGCGTGAGCGTTGTGGTGCGATCTCGTCCCCCATTACTGGGAGTGTGGTTGACATCGAGTTGGAAGGGTCACGCGTCGTCATTCGTGCATTAAACCGGTTATCAAGGCTCGCATCGGGATCAGAAAGATCAGACCGTAGGCTAAACCGATTGTCCCGGTAACGCAAATCGTAATCACCACCGGAATCCAAATCCTTAATGTTGCAGCCTGTTGCAGCGCCCGACGACGGTACATGTCAGCCAGTTGACGCAGCGTCACCGCCAAGGTTCCCTGCTTCTCGCCTGTTGCCAACATCCAATTCACCAGTGGAGGAAGAGATTTTGCCGATTTCAAGGCGTCCACCAGGCTGGATCCCCGCGTTAGCTGATCGGTCACGGCTCGCGCTTCCGAGTGCCAGCGAGGATCATTGGTCGATTCGGCCGCCAACAGAAAGGCGCGTGGCAAGGGTGAACCTTGTTCGATCTGTAATGCCAGCAATTCCGTGAATTGCGCCCAATTCAAACTTTGGTAAAACGCGACCGGGTTGATCCAACCCAATGGAGACAGCATGCGACGCGACCGGGGGAAAAAGGGAAGAATGTCCCCCACAAATCGGGAAGCGCGAGAAAAGACCAGTGGGATCCGCGTTAAGCGGGCGGGCAGGAAAATCAAGCCGACCAATAAGGCGAAGGCCGCTGTGGGAATCACCAAAGTGGCGTAGATTTGGTGCTTGTGCAAAGTCCGCAGCAGTTCAATCGGCCAACTGGGGGGGAATCGAAACATCTCGGCCGCCCGAATCATCTGTGGTGCAATCACCGTAATGAACAAGCAAAACATCAGATAGGCAATCACACTGCAGAGGGCTGGATACAAAATCGCCAGCCAGACGCGTCGACGGGTTTCCTGCAAAACCTGACCCGAAACCGCCATCGATTCCAATGCTTCAGGAAGCCGCCCCGACGCCAACCCCGCTTCCATGACGGCGGTATAAACGGGCGAGACCGCAGGGCCCTCTTCCGCTAGCGCATCGGGAAGGGATTGTCCCATCGCCAACCGATTCGATAAGCGTTCCGACAATCGCCCCAACCGCGTCCCCACACTTCCCGCCAGCCCACGCAGGCCAAGTTCAAGCGGCACACCCGCTTTGACGAGGGCTGCAATCTCGCGGTTCAACAGAATCAGGTCATCCAAGCGGGGTGCATGGGAAGTCATCGGAGTTCTCAATCGACAAAACACGAGGTGACTGCTGCCGGTTCTCGACCCCAAACCCGATACGGGGGCTGAAGGCGACTCAACCGCCGAGATCCTAACAGACTAAAGACGGAATGTCGTCTTTAGTCTGTCAAGAATCGCTTGAGACGGAAACGGATCAAACGGAAGCTCACGGGTATCCGTCAGCCTTGCTGATAAC
>JBIKZJ010000530.1:0-3976 GCA_044354755.1 Schlesneria sp.
TCAATCGCCCGCGGGGCCATTTCCAGCCCCGCGGGTTTCATCACAGATCCCAGAAAATCAAATCCCCGTTCGATTCGCCCGATAAATGTTTTGTCAGGATGTTGCGCAACCTTCAACTCGGCGAGCGTTTCATTGACGATCCGGACCGCCGCACGAAGCTTCCAGCGCAAGCAGTTCGGGGACTGGCTCATTTTTCCCGCGACAAAGTGAAGATCCGCCAAATCGCTCAAACCATTCACTCGTCGTTTTGCCGGGAAAATTGTGCCTGTCCCCCTCACTTCGATCCAGACCGCCGCACGCAGCTTCCAGCGGGTCGGTGCTAAAATCACCCAATCATCCATGAATCGCGCGTAGATCAGGCCCATGGCTTCGATCCGTTCGTCCAAGCCGCTTCAGGTAAAGCGCACCCATCAGCGGTGAAAGCGGGCACCCGAGCGAAATTCCCCGTTCTACGTCCTCATACAACCCTCCCTCGTAAATCGGATGCTGAACGTACTGCGTCAGCAGGTCGAGCACGCTGGCATCGGCAACGTGCTTGGCCAGGATTCCGATCAGGATTTCATGATCGATGCTGGCGTAGTCACTTTTGACATCCGTCCGAAAAACAAACGAATTCGCCGTTCGAGCTGTCGCGATGTATCGGACGGCCCCCATGGAACCACCGCGCCCTTCCAGGTGATAACACTTCATCGAATTTCTCACGACCCTCTGCGAGCGCGAACTGGCCGACAACCCATAACAAAAACACCCAGCCGAACGACGTCGATGCCATGCGATCTTCATGGACAGATTCCGAGGAAGATTGCGCGCTGATTTCCAAGAACAACCCATGAACACCCATCATCTGAAAACTGAAAACTGAAAACTGAAAACTATCTATTCATAAATCTCTTGGATCGGTTTTCCCGTCGCAATCGCAATCGGACGGTCAGTCGCGTCAGAAAAGTGATTGGCTGGGTTGACCCCGAGCGACGAGAACAGGGTGGCGGCGACATCACCCGGCGAGTAAGGGGTGGTCTCGGGATACGCACCAATCCGGTCCGAGGAACCGACCAACTGCCCTCGTCCCACCCCTGCCCCTGCCATCACAATCGAATAGACCGCCGCCCAATGTTTTCGACCCGGCGAACTGCCGGCAAAGTTGGGCTCAGGAGCCACACGGGGTGCCCGCCCAAACTCACCCAAACAAATGACCAGCGTCGAATCGAGCAGTCGACGTTGCTGTAAATCCTCTAACAAGGCCGAAAAACTGATATCGAAACGGGGCAGCAAGTGGTTTTTCATCGAATCAAAGATGTCATTGTGTGTGTCCCAGCCATACGCGTCGGTCACCCCTGACGCGGTATCCTGCCCCCGAATGCTTTGATTGAGAAACACCGTAATCAGCGGCACTTCCGCTTCCACCAGTCGCCGCGCCAGCAGACAGGCCTGCCCCGAACGAAATCGCCCGTAACGATTTCGAACCGGATCAGGCTCTTGCGACAAATCAAACGCCTGTCGACAACGAGGGGACGCCAGCAGCGAATGAGCCTGTCGGTAGAGCTCGCCCATGGCCATCGTCGATCGGTCACCCTCGAATTGACGCCGCGTCCGATCGAACGCGTCCAACAGCGTCGTGCGCGCCAACTGGCGGACGAGTGGCAATTCGGGGAGTGGGTCGAGTCCATCCAGAATCATGGAGGGCTCGGTCACATCACCGACGATTAACGGTTCGTACGCGCGACCCAGAAACCCGCCGTACTGTCCCGGTGACGGAACATCCGGAATCAAGACCGGGCCATTCAAGTGAATCGCCGAATAAGGAAAATTCTGCGTCGGTCTGATGCGCTGCAAGATCGCTCCTAAAGCGGGGGCATCTTCAGGACGGGGAGGAAAGTTCGATGACTTGCGCGGATGGAATTGTCCGGTGAGCGACAAATAGAGGGCAGAGCCGTGATCGAGATCATCATGCGACATGCTGCGAATGATCGTGAATTGATTCGCCAGCCGGGCCAGTCGCGGCATGTGCTCACACAGACGCAACCCCGGCACCGAGGTGGCAATCGAGGCGAACTCGCCGCGAATACTGTCTGGTGCGTCGGGTTTCGGATCCCAGGTATCGAGCTGACTTTGACCACCACTGGCGCACAAGACAATCACACTTTTCGCTCGACCAAATCCCGCCGGACGATCAGAATTTGGGACCGCGTTCGCCGCCAGCAGCCTGGCCTGAGGTGACAGGGAACCGGCACCCAGCCCTAACCCGGCCAGCGTGCCGATCCGCAGCCATTCTCTGCGGTCGAGACCCGGTTGGCGGGAACGGTCACCAGACCCTGTCAGGAATCGGAGTGACATCATCGGACCTCGCGCGGGGAAATCCACGACAAAACCACCCATCGGTCAAAATGGCGAGTCGGCTCTGTGAGATCACTTGGGTCAGTCCAGATTGACATGTTCGATTCGCTTAAGCAAAAACCTCGGTGATCACTTCACCTTCATTCACCGAAGCCCGTTCGGGCCGTCCTTGCAACTTGTAAATCAGTTCGGTGTGATCCAGCCCCAGAGCGGCCAGAATTGTGGCGTGCAGGCTGTGAACATGGACCGGGCGTTCGATGGCATGCATGCCAAAATCATCCGTCGCACCGATGACCTGTCCCCCTCGCACCCCTCCCCCCGCCATCCACATGGTGAAACCATAAGGATTATGGTCGCGGCCATCCCCTTTTTCACTCATCGGCGTCCGACCAAACTCGCCTCCCCAAACCACCAGCGTCTCGTCCAGCAGACCCCGCTGCTTCAGATCCCGTAACAGGGCCGCAATCGGCCGATCGGTGGCGCCACAATGTTCCGTGTGATTCTGTTCAATCTTCGCGTGCGCATCCCATTTGCTTCCCGACCCCGAATAGAGCTGGATGAAGCGGACACCCCGTTCAACCAGTCGCCGTGCCAGCAGGCAGTTCTGTCCGAACCCCTTGGTTCGTTTATCGTTTAAACCATACGCCTCGTGAGTTTCCTGAGTCTCTTGTGTCAGATCGACCGCTTCGGGCGCGTGCGACTGCATCTGAAACGCCAGCTCATACGATGAAATCCGCGCTTCCAGTTCCGTGTCCCCCTGGCGGCGAGCCAGGTGGTCCCGATTCAACTGATTGATGTAATCGAGCTTCTGTCGCTGACGTTCGTTGCTGATTTCTGCCGGGGGGTTCAGATGCAGGATCGGATGCGGTCCGGCGAGAAATTTGGTCCCCTGTTGACCCGCCGGCATAAAACCGGAACCCCAAACCCGATTCCCACCCGGTGGTTCACGGTCACTGTCGAGCAACACCACAAACCCCGGTAAATTCCGGTTTTCGGAAGCGAGACCATAATGAACCCACGCACCCAGACTCGGGCGTCCCGCCAGAATGCTGCCGGTATTCATCTGCGTCACGCCACCGACATGGTTCAGCGCATCCGACTTGCACGAACGGATTACGCACAGATCATCAGCAAAATCACCAACCAGGGGATACCAGTCCGAGACCGGTAACCGACTTTCCCCGCAGAGCTTCCATTTTCGGCGTGAGGCCAGTAGCCCATTCTCACTGACACCCATCGGAGTAATCACCCGCTTGATGGAAGGGGGGAGTGGCTTCCCGGCAAACTCATTCACCAACGGTTTCGGATCGAACGTATCCAGGTGACTCGGTCCGCCATCCATAAACAGAAAGATGACACTTTTGGCCTTTCCCAGCACATGGGGACGAAGAGGTGGAATCGTCGCCGCCAAAGCGGGTTTTTGCTCGCTTGCCAGCAGTCCAGCCAACGCGATCGCACCAAAGCCACCACCGGTGCGACACAAAAAATCGCGGCGAGATGTCACCGATTGGAAATGAGGAACAGCATGAGCGGACATAAGAGACCTCAACAGAATGCCACCAATCGACTTCTAGATCCTCATGATACCATCACTCGCAGTCGCTTCCAGCCTTTTGAGGTCGGAATCTCAGCGCAAACTGGT
>JBIKZJ010000158.1:0-13081 GCA_044354755.1 Schlesneria sp.
AACGTGCCAGTATTGAAGTGGTTGAGGGGCAGCAGATTTCTGCAGGGACCGTACTTGCTAAGAATCCGCGTGAAACCTCTGGTACTCAAGACATCACGGGTGGTCTGCCACGAGTGACCGAGCTCTTTGAAGCAAGAAAGCCGAAAGAACCTGCGATCATTGCTGAGATCGACGGTGAAATCGAACTTGTCGCTGAAAAGAAGCGTGGCAAACGAATTATTATTGTTCGTGGAATCGACGGAACTGAAAAAGAGCACGTGATTCCTCACGGTAAACAGTTGCTCGTTCACGCAAAAGATCAGGTTCGTGCGGGTGATGCCCTGGTTCGAGGGCCGCTTGTGCCGCATGATATTTTGCGAGTCAGCGGCGAAGAGGCTGTACAACAGTATCTGCTGCACGAGATTCAGAACGTGTATCGATCACAGCGCGTGGTGATTGATGATAAGCACATTGAAATTGTGTTGTCCCAGATGCTCCGCAAACTGAAAGTCGAAGAAGTCGGCGACACAATTATGCTTCCTGGCGTACTTGTCGACCGCTTCGAATTCCGCAAGATTAATCAGAAGCTGCAATCCAGTGCCCGGATTACCGACCCCGGTGATTCCGAGTTCCAGGAAGGTGATGTTGTTCCACTGGAGACCATCGAGCAAGTCAATCGGGAAATTGAAGGTGCGGGCGGGGCATTGGTCAAATCGGCAAAGCCTCATCCTGCCAATGCCAGCACGCAATTGCTGGGGATCACCAAAGCCGCAGTCCAGAGCGATAGCTTTATCTCTGCAGCCAGTTTTCAAGAGACGACGAAGGTGCTGACCGAAGCTGCGATTGCAGGAAAAATTGATAATCTGGTGGGGCTGAAGGAAAACGTGATCTTGGGTCACTTGATTCCTGCCGGGACTGGGTTCCAGTTGCATCAGCAGTCTGAGGTGAAGATCAAGCCGGAAGCATTGGCAGAAATCTATGCTGAGCGGGATCGAATTATGGCTCAGCGTGCTAACCTGTTAAATGAACCGGATTTGTCGAATAGCTCGACCGACGGGAAGTAATCACCGAAAGAAATCTGGACAAGAGAATTTCCGGGTGAATCGAAATAAGAAAAACGGCTTGAACCCATTTGGTTCAAGCCGTTTTTTGTTTCCCGATCCGACTGAATTGCAGTCCAGGGTTGACCTAGGCGTCGACGACCAGAGACGAAGTGACTGCTTAACGTGCCGAGTCATCGAATCGGCACTGGATTTCTGTCATGAATCGATTTGCGTCATCAATAACCGAAAAATTATGCGATGATCTCGTTCAGCCGTGACACGAGATGGAATTTCCCTCACAGCACTCGGTTGGTGTGGGAGTCGATTCGGTTGCTTTCCACGCTTGATACGCTTCGTGGTCACCAATCACAATTTCAAAGCCGAGATCGGCCACCATTTTAAAATCGTCTGCGGCAGGTTGCCCTTTTGTCGTGAGGTAGTCGCTGACAAACATGGAATTGGCCGCATAGAGACTCATAGCCTGCATTGATCGCAGGTTGACTTCGCGTCCCCCCGAGACACGCAGTTCAACCGCTGGGTTTGCCAGACGGAACAAGCAGAGGGCTTTCAGGCAGTAACGTGGATTCAGGTCCCACTTCCGTTCCAATGGCGTTCCATCAATCGAGTGCAGAAAGTTGACGGGAGTAGAATGGACGCCGAGCGTTCGCAACTCAAAAGCGACATCGACAAGATCACGGTCTGTCTCGCCCATCCCGACAATCAAGCCACTGCAAAGTTCCATGCCGGCGTTGCGAACGGCACGGAGAGTTTGCAGCCGATCGTCATAACTGTGGGTTGAGCAGATTGTGTCGTAAAAAGCACGGCTGGTATTGAGATTATGGTTGATTCGATCGACCCCGGCGGCTTTCAAGGTCTCAGCCTGTTCGGGTTTGAGTAAACCGAGGCAACAGCAGATGTGCAGGCCGTATTTGTCTTTAATCTTGGTGACGGTGCTGGCAATGTGGTCTATTTCACGATTGCTCGGACCTCGACCTGAGGCAACGATGCAATAGGTGCGGGCCTGTGAGGCAACCGCCCGTTCGGCCCCTTCCATCAGTTTTGCTTCGTTCAGCAGGGCATAACGAGGGATTTCTGCTTCCGAGATGATTGACTGTGAGCAATAGCCGCAGTCTTCCGGGCAAAGGCCACTTTTGGCATTTTTCAAAAAATAAAGATGAACGCGGTTTCCAAAATGGGTTCTGCGGACGCGATAGGTCGCCGCCAGCAAATCGAGTAATTCATCATCCTTTGATTGGAGGATGCTCAGCCCCTCTTCGGCCGTTAATTCATGCCCCTCGAGAATTCGATTGGCGAGTTCATTCCAACGATCAGCAGCCAGCAAGCAATCCATCAACTGCAGTCCTTCGTTTCAAAACGTCGATTCAAACTGGCCACCCTGTGTCTGGTAAGCCGATTTTCGGATTCTAATCTGCACACCGCCTCTTCGGACAGGGTTGTCACCAATCTCGCGCGAAATTCTGTTCGGCATTTCCCCTCAAAATGGCCTGTGAACCTTCGTGGAAAAGCCTGTTTTTGATGTGCAGGGTCTGTGACACGTTCGAGAATGGACCAGGAAAAAGGGGCCTCGACCTGGATTCGATCTCCAATCCCTTGTGCATCGCGCCCAAGAGATTGCCTCGCAGCAAGAAGATTTTCGGTGATGTCAATTTTGCAATCTTGGATAGGATGGCATCTCGGTTGCATGTGGGTGGAGGACTCGGGCAACAGTTTATGGCATGAGACGGGATTGACCCGGTTGTAACAGCCAAATAAACTGCCATCAGCAAGGAAGTTACGTCGCTTGAATCGAGAACCTCGAATCGGTCTTTGAACTCGCTGCCTCCATTTTGATTTGCTGTTCATCGGGTGTGAGCTGTCAGTATGGCAGAATCACAGGATTTCGGCAGGATTTCGAACGGAAACAGGCAGAACTCGTGGATTCAAGAATGAACCTTGACCAAGATTGACTGAAATTTTGGCGGCGACTGCGCAGCACGTTACTCAACGGATGAATCATGGAAATCCTGGACAAAGTCGGCGATGCATTTAACCTCGTACTGGGTGGGACCGAGCGGTTCATCACACACTGGTTCGGTGCTTCCAACGAACGACGTGTTCGCCAGATTGGGTACTCGCGCGACAAGCGTGGGACAACGACGATTCTGCCCGGTTCTTTCCTGGATCGCATCAATCGGCTGGAGTCCGACCTGGAAGCGTTGAGTGACGGGGAATTGCGCGAGACAACGGTGAAGATGCGGCGGCGACTGGCTGCAGGCGAAACCCTGGATATGCTGTTACCGGAAGCTTTTGCAGCAGTACGCGAGGCCGGAAAACGCTATCTGAAGATGCGTCACTATGACGTTCAGATGGTCGGCGGCTATTTCCTGCACAAAGGGATGATTGCCGAAATGGCAACCGGTGAAGGAAAGACGCTGGTCGCTTCGTTGCCAGCCTTTCTGAACGCGATTGCCGGATCGGTGCATGTCATCACGGTTAACGACTATCTGGCCCAACGCGATATGGAATGGATGGGTCCGCTGCACATGGGACTGGGTCTGACCATTGGGGCTATTCAATCGAATATGGACACCCAGGAACGAAAAGCCGCTTACACCTGTGACATCACCTATGGGACCAATAACGAATTCGGGTTTGATTACTTGCGCGACAACATGAAAATGTTTGCCGAAGATCAAGTTCAGGGGAAGTTGACGTACGCAATTATCGATGAAATCGACAACATTCTGATCGATGAAGCACGCACCCCGCTGATCATTTCCGGACGAGCTCATGACGATATCACCAAATACCCCAAAGCCGAAAAGATTGCCCGACAATTGCAGCGAGACGTTCACTTTGAGGTCAAAGAGAAAGAACATACCTGCCATTTGACCGAAGCGGGTATCCGATTAGCGGAAGAATTGGCGGGAGTCGAGAGCTTTTACACCGCCGGGAATATGGAGTGGCCGCATCTGATCGACAATTCTCTGCGCGCACACCATCTGTACAAACGGGATGTGAACTATATCGTGCGGGGTGATGAAATCACGATCGTCGATGAGCACACCGGTCGTATGATGGAAGGTCGTCAATGGAGCGACGGTTTGCATCAGGCGGTGGAAGCGAAAGAAGGGGTGCGGATTAAGGAAGAAACGCAGACTCTTGCGACCATCACCCTGCAGAATTTTTTCAAGTTGTATAAAAAACTCTCGGGGATGACCGGTACGGCGATGACGGAAGCGGCCGAGTTCATCAAAATCTATAACCTGGATGTGATTACCGTTCCGACGAATCGCCCGCTGGCGCGCATCACTTATCCCGATGCCGTCTACCGGACTGAGCCAGAAAAATGGACTGCGGTTGTTGAAGAAATCAAAGAAGTGCATACGACTGGTCGCCCCATCCTGCTGGGAACGGTTTCGATCGAAAATTCAGAAAAGCTCAGCCACAAACTGACGAAGAACGGTGTGAGGCACAAGCTGTTGAATGCCAAGCCGGAATATGCCGAACGTGAAGCCGAGACGATTGCACAGGCGGGACGCAAAGGGTCCGTCACGATCGCCACCAATATGGCAGGGCGAGGAACCGATATTATCCTGGGGGGTAACCCCGAATATCTGGCTTGGGACGAACTCAAGCAGATGAAAAATGAGGATGGCCGTCCACTATATCCAACGCGACTCGATGTCCCCAAAGCGGTCTGGAATGATCTCACCAAGAAGATTGCCAAACGTGAAGGGATGGAGGACGAAGGACAAGTGGTTGCGGACTTGGGCGGACTGCATGTGATTGGTACCGAACGCCACGATTCGCGCCGGATCGATCTGCAGTTACGGGGCCGGGCCGGTCGTCAGGGTGACAATGGGTCAAGTCGGTTTTTCATTTCGCTGGAAGACGACCTCATGCGAAAGTTTGGCGGCGACATGGTCAAAAACATGCTCGCCCGACTCGGCATGCAAGAGGGTGAGCGCATCGAGCACCCGATGGTCACACGCCAGATTGAAAGCTCACAAAAGAAGGTTGAAGAACGCTTCTTCGAACAGCGGAAGCACTTGCTCGAATACGACGAGGTCATGGACGAACAACGCAAACGCGTTTATTCGTACCGTCAGGGCATTCTCGAAGGGGCGGATTGTCGAGCACTGATTCTGGCGATGATCGACAAACAACTGGCAGGCAAAACGGAGTATTTTCTCAAGCCGGGTTATCGCTGGGAAAGTGTGCTCGCCTGGGCCAAACAAAATTGTGGCCTGGAATTAAAGCTGCGAGAAGTTCGCGATATGGTACCGGATCAATTAGTCGCGTTCCTCAAGGATCGCGCTGATCGGCATGCCTATGAAAGTATTCGTGAGCAGGTGGAAGACAGCCTTCCCCGTGATGCTGATGCCCGTGAACAAAACTGGCAGGCCTTGTCTCGCTGGGTTAATACGAACTATGGACTGAATACTAATGAACGCGAGTTACGCAAAATTGCGTTCCTCACCGAAGGGGATCCTGAATCGCTGGATACCGGCAAGTTACACGAGCATCTTTATCAGCGATCGATTGAAGCGATCAATCGTTTTGATTTTGAGCCCGTGACGCATTTGCTTGATGAAAAATGGGGTCGTCAATCCCTGTGTCAATGGTTGCAACAGCAGTATGGGATTGAAAGCTCACCCGTCGAATTCGAGGGCCGATCGCCGGAAGATTGCACGACCATCATTGCCCAGAAGATCAACGATCTCTATCAGCGAAAAGAAGTCGAGTTTCCCGTCTCGGTCGGTCTATCACACTTTATGACCGAGCATAACGGGCTGACCCGCTACAATAAGCCGGGACTGGTTGACTGGGCTAATGGCCGTTTTGAAACTTCGCTCTCGATTGAAGAGGTCGAATCCAAGTCGAAGGCCGATATCACCCAGATGTTGATGGGCATCAGCAAAACATTTGTGAGCCATGGGCAGCAACTCAGTGCAAAACTGGATGAGCTACTGAATGCTGCGTATGGCCTCAAGTCAGCTCAGGAATCGCAGCAATTTCCGCTCTCGACCACGCAAACGCCGAAGAACCCCGCAGTGCTTAACGAGATTGCGACCTGGGCCAACCACGCGTTGAATCTGCAACTGGTGCCGGACGAGCTTGCCAAGGGGAATCGTACGACGCTGGAACGGACCATTCGGAATCAGATCGAACAAACCTATCGGTATGAAATCCACCACGCCGAACGCTCGGTTGCACTGGAAACCCTCGATACGTCATGGAAAGATCATCTCTACTTCATGGATCAGCTGAAGTCGGGGATCGGACTCGTCGGCTACGCCCAGAAGGATCCGAAGGTCGAGTACCGTCGGGAAGGGATGCGCGCCTTTGAACAGATGTGGGATCGCATTGCCTCCCAAGTCACGGGAACCATCTTTCGCATCGCTGTGGAAATTCCCGAGCCAACTGCGGACCGATGGCAGATTACCTCACAGGTTCACGAATCACCGATCGAAGACATCGACGATGATCACCCTGCCCTGGAACAGCAAGAGGGGGGAAATCGATCCGCCCCCGGCACACCTGCGGTCGAACCGATTCGAAACTATGGTAGTCGTGTCGGCCGAAATGATCCTTGTCCCTGCGGCAGTGGCAAAAAATATAAGAAGTGCCATGGCGCGACTTGAATCGGCCTCTAAAATCTGCGAGCGTTCGCGGGTTTAAAGAAGCCCACAGGAAGAGGGTCTGGACGAAAAGGGTTGGTACCAAGAGTGTCACCGGACGACGACGAGTCTTTCAACCCGATTCGTCGTGATTGCAACAGGGCTTGCAAACGGGAGAAACCTGCCGCGGCTGATTTTTGAGCAGACCTCTGTTTGTATCGTAAGGGGAGAGGATGCCCTTTGTTTTTCGCTGGCTGCTGAACGGTTTGTACCTGTTACTGCTGGTTGCGATCGCGCCCCTATTGATCTTTCGCTGCGTCACACAGGGAAAATATCGACGGGGCTGGCGTGAAAAGCTAACGGGGCGACTGGTACGTCAACATCCAGAACGAACCTGCCTGTGGTTTCATGCAGTCAGTGTCGGGGAAGTCTTGCAACTGCAAAAAGTTCTTGACGACACCGCAGTCCGATTCCCGGATGCTGAACTCTTTCTCACCGTCACCACCGAAACCGGTTACGACGTGGCGATGAAGAAATATCCCCATTATACGGTCTCGTTCTTCCCGCTCGATTTGAGTTGGGCGATTGATCACGCTCTTGCTGCCATTCATCCGGCTGTGATTGTGCTCGTCGAACTCGAATTGTGGCCCAACCTGATTCTGACCGCTCATCGACGCCAGATTCCCCTCGTTCTCATCAATGGTCGGATGGGTGAGAAAAGTTTTCGGGGTTACTCGCGGCTCAGGCCGCTAATGCGGCGGCTGCTTGCCTGCTTCGAGGTTCTGGCGGTTCAGTCGGAAACATACGCTCAGCGTCTGACCGCCTTAGGGGCTCCAGCTGAGCGGGTGATCGTGACGGGTAACATCAAGTTTGATCGCGTGGAAGTGGATCGTAACAACCCCAAAACAACCGAAATTCGCTGCAGCTTTCAGCTTCAAGATTCCGATCAGATTTTCATTGCGGGGAGTACCCAGGACCCCGAAGAGTCGTATGCACTGGATGCCTGGCTCGCGCTCAGAAACGATTTTCCGCAGCTTCGTCTGGTGATTGTTCCGCGGCATCAGGAACGATTCCATGAGGTTGCCGCGATGATTCGCCAGCGGGGTTGCGAGATCATTCGCCGCAGCGAAGTTGCTGCCGGAACGTCGACGTTGGTCAGCGAGAATCAGGATCGTAACACGCCACCGGTGGTGGCGTTGCTCGATACGCTGGGGGAACTGGCCGCCTGTTGGGGAATGGCCGATATCGCCTTCGTCGGGGGGAGTCTGACGAACCGTGGTGGCCAGAATATGATCGAACCTGCCGGATACGGAGCGGCGGTCTTGTTCGGCCCGAACACGTGGAACTTCAAAGATGTTACAGAAGCGTTACTTTCGCAAGAGGGCGCGCGGGTTGTGACCGGTCCTGAGGCGTTAATGGAGACACTGCAGGAGTTGCTGCAACATCCCGCTGAAGCCAGACGCCTGGGGAACGCCGCTCGAGCCTTTGTGGGGACACAGCGAGGAGCGACCCAGCGGACCGTTGACTTGATTGCGGGGGCAATTCTGCATCATCCGCCGAATACGGGGGCTCCCGGCTCGGTGAACAAGAGTGGCAATCAGTTCACTCGTTTCTGGCCGTTCGTCAAATGGGGACTCTTTGCAATTGTGTTTCTGTTTGTCGGACGGCGGGCACTTCAGCTCTGGAAAATGGCACCACCCCAGTCGATTCAGATTCACTCAATCTGGTTGATGGCAGCCTCTCTGGCGTATCTTGTGGGCTGGTTACCATCGGTCTGGTTCTGGCGATCTCTGTTGATTCATCTGCAGCAGCCGCTGGGATGGAAGAATGCCATTCGGGCTTATTATGTCGGACATCTCGGAAAATATATTCCTGGCAAGGGTCTGGTCCTGGTGATTCGTGGGTCACTGGTGAAAGAGTCTGGGGTCAGTCGCCTGCTGGCGGGTGTCACCGCCGCCTACGAAACGCTGGTTTTCATGGCCGCCGGGACCGCACTCTGCTTGGCGTTTTCGCCCACATTGTTTCTCATCCCCCTGCAAAACTGGCTCCCTGAACGGTGGACCAGGCTGCTCGAAACACCGTACTTGGTGCCGATCACTGTCCTGACTCTGCTGTTTGCCTCGACCCCAGTCTCGGCGTGGCTCTTTTCGCAACTCGGACGCAAATTGATCTCTGCCGGCGGGAGTGATACCGGCACGATCCCGACGATTTCGGCAGGACTCATTTCACGCGGATTAGTCGTCACCGCATTTGGCTGGGTTTGCCATGCCCTGAGTCTGGGCTGCGTAATGCAGTCGATTTCCGACACCCCTTTTGTGCTAACCTCGTTCCCTCTGTGGCTGGGGGCCTGTACGCTTTCCACTGTTGGTGGTTTTGTTGTCTTGCTGGCCCCCGGTGGCTTGGGGGTTCGGGAAGGACTGCTGATTGAAGCCCTGCAATCGCAACCAGAGATCAGCCCCTCATCCGCAGTGATTGTCGCGGGGTTATTGCGAGTGGTCTGGTTTGTCAGTGAACTGGTCGCAGCGGCTCTCTTATTCCTCTGGAAACCCAAACCCTGATCTCGACAAAAACCCTGATTTCTCGTGAAATCAGGTGGCGAGGCATTCGCCATGGCGGACATCTCGTCGCTGCACCGGGTTGATGGCGTGGGAAGACTGATCTGATGGAATCTCTTCGAGTTTACTGTGCCGGACCACTGTTCAATCAGTCGGAACGGGATGAAATGAGTGCCATTGCCGATGTGCTGGTGGCACAGGGGCATTCGCTTTACCTTCCCCATCGTGATGGCATGGAGTTTCGGTTGGTGCGCGAGGTTCTGATTGATCGCGGCTGGGAAGCCGACCTGGCCGGAGCCTTTTTGCATGAAGCGATCTTTGCGCTCGATGTGTACCAGTTGGTGATCGCCTGTAATTCGGTGGTCTGGAACTTGAACGGACGGGTTCCCGATGAGGGAGCGGTCTCGGAAGCGGCCATCGCCTGGACACTGGGAAAAACCATGATTGCTTATCAGGACGATGTTCGCTCGATGATCGCCGGCAGGATGAACCCACTCTTGGTTGGCCTGGTCGACTTCACCACGGTACAAAAGATCACGGACATACCGGCAGCCTTGATAGCCGAATGGAAACGTCATCCTGCCGCAGCACTCGACGTTGACCGACTGTCAACGAAACTCAAACTCTGTGTCGAACGCGGAGCCGCCCTTTGGCAGGCGCTCAGCCACGAGCGAGCCCAGGGTGAAAACGAGATGATTGCCGATTGCGTGGTTCAGTTGTTCGCCCCCGAAAACGCTCTTGCGACAACTCGAAAAACGCATAAGGCTGGGTCATTCCAGAATCAGGCATCAGACGGGAACTGCTGACCATGTCACTTTTTTATCGACTTGCTGCCGATGCGATTGTGCTGCTGCACATGACTTATGTCCTGGTCGTCGTGCTGGGCCTTCCTGCCATCTGGCTTGGGATTCTGTTTAGGCAGCCCTGGGCGCGCAATGTCTGGTGGCGGTGTGGTCATCTGTCGATGATCCTGATTGTCGTCGCCGAGGCGTGGGCCGGGATCACCTGCCCACTGACGACGTGGGAACACCAGTTGCGCGAGCTTGCCCAGCAGGAAGCCTACTCGGGAGATTTTATCGCGAACCTGGTTCACGACTGGCTGTTTTACGATCTTCCCCCGTGGGTGTTTACCGCCATTTATTCAGTATTTGGCCTGCTGGTCCTCATCTCCTTTCTGGTTGCTCCCCCGCACTGGCGTCCGGGGCAGCCACCTGTGTCCGCCAAGTTATGACTCGACGGCAGCCTTCATCTTTTCGAGTCCGATCCGCGCCACTTCGCGGGGATCGCGGGCCCACAGGTCTTCCCGGAACAGTTCCAGCGACAGCCAGCGGGAATAGCCCTGCTGCTTGAGCAATCCGACCCACTGCTTCAAATCGAGATGCCCTTCGCCTGGCATCACCCGGCTGTGATCATGCTGTTGCTCACGCGGGGGGGAAGCCGGGGTGTCATTGAAATGGCTGATCGCAATCTGATCGCCACGCAGCAGCCCGAGCGAACTGAACGATCCACCCCCGCGGAAATTGTGGAAGGGGTCGACAACAATTGTCGCTTCAGGATGCTTCGAGAGAGTCATGATTTCGAGTGCAGACTCGATCGTGTTGATCTGGTCGACGAATCCGAGATATTCCATGGCTGGTTTGACACCGAAGGACTGGCCGAGCGTGAGGAGCTCGGCATAGTTCTTTGCGGCGAGTGCCACATCCACGTTTCCTCCAGCGGGGCTGGCGATGGAGTAGATGGCACCGAGTGCTGCGGCGTCGGCCAGTCGTTTTTTGCAGAGTTCCAGCCCGGCAGCATGTTCGGCACCCGTTGTATCACACCAGCCACTCAGGTAGATCGTCGTGGGGAGTTCGAGCCGCTGATCGTCAAGGGCTTTGCGAATGTCCGAGAGTTTTCCCCCGCCAGAGACATACGCTTCAATGTCATCGTGCCACAATTCGATCGCGGCGTATCCGACTTCGCCAGCAATCCGAATTTTATCCAGAATGGGAGTCGGTCGGATGGTGCTGGCATTCAGGCAATATCGAAACGCGGACATCTTTGAATCCTTGAAAACAGGGCCATTAAAATTGAGCTGATCGTCTGTTGTCGAATCACGAATCATCACTGTAGAATCTTTTTAGCCTGCTGTCGAAGGAGACAAATCCGATGTGCTTGCGTGTGGTTTTTGCTTTGTTGTTTGGCTCGAGCGGACCGTTACTGGCGCAACAGGTGATTCAGCAACCCGTTGTCAGTACGACCGGGGTTCGGACCACCGTTTCGGTCCCGGACCGGGGGAATGCATTCCTGGGCGGGGTCTCGTCTGCACAATCCCAGCGAAACCGATCTGGGCCATTTCGTTCCGGATCTTCCCTGGGGTTTGCACGGCAAACAACCTCCATTTCGACGGGTGTCTACATCCATGACCTGCAGGCGATGGACGAAGCCATCTTGAATTCCGCCCCGTCAAACACCCACAAAAATCAAATCCCGCACCCGAGTCTGAAAGAGGTCAGGGACGATCGAGGGTCGACAAGCCCCCCCTCTCCCGTGACCAATTTCATTCGTTCTGAGCAACTCGCTCAACGAGCTGAAGCGGCCGGGAAATGGGGGGTTGCAAAACTGCATTGGCAGGCGGCGGCCAGGCATGGCTCGAAACTCGCCGAAACGAGGTTGGCAGAGCTCCCTTGAGTCCGTCTCGTCTGCGTACGAATTGGTAAGAGCCCCCAGCCAATTCTCTACCAGCAAGTTCTGCATCAACCAGAGTGTCATTCGCCCCCCCCCTTTTCCTCTCCCGCAAGTCGAGCCCATGATTGAAGAAACCTTTGCACGTGCCGAACAATCCGCGGCGAAAACTCTGATCGATCTGGCATTGGCCGAGGACCTCTCTTCAACGGGTGATCTCACCTGCCAGGCGTTGATCTCGCTGGATCAGCAGGCTCGCGTTCAAGTGGCGTCTCGAAAAGCAGGAATTCTGGCCGGTGCCCCGATTGGGCGGATGGTTTTTACCACACTCGACCCCGCCGTGCGCTGGGAATCTCATCGGCACGACGGGGACACTGTTGCGCCCGGAACAATCATCGCCGAAGTCTCGGGGCCGCTGAGAACGCTGTTGATTGGTGAGCGAACCATGCTCAATTTCATGACGCACCTGAGCGGCATCGCGTCACTCACGCGATCCTTTGTCGACGCGGTTGCGGGGACACGGGCCAAAATCCTGGATACTCGAAAAACGCTGCCGGGCTGGCGACTGTTACAGAAATATGCCGTTCGCTGTGGCGGGGGAACAAACCACCGGATGGGGTTGTATGATGGAGTTCTGATCAAAGACAACCATCTTGCCGCCTGGACTCAATCCGCCAGCATCGCCGCCGCAGTTCAGGCGGCGCGAGCTAAATCCCCGCGTCAGGTGTCGATTGAAGTCGAAGTCGATACTCTAGAACAACTCAAAGATGCTCTGGGAGGCCATCCCGATATTGTTTTGCTCGACAATATGCCTTTCGACATGTTGCAAACCGCAGTGAAACTCAGAGATCAGACAGCCCCGGAAGTACTGCTGGAAGCCTCAGGCGGAGTGAACCTCGATACGGTGAGGGGGATCGCTCGGACCGGAGTCGAGCGGATCAGCGTTGGCGCTTTGACGCACTCGGCCCCCGCTCTCGATCTCGGTTTTGACTGGCCCTGGTAATACAACCGGAAATGAAATAGGTTCCGCCAATCGCAACAAAACTCAGCATCAGTGAGACCGACTTTTGACGCAATGGCGGGAAGCATGATCGAGGGCCACACAGGGCATCAGGGCCACCAAGTCTGCGTGATTTCGTGAACCCTGTGTTGTAACGAGTTCAGGCTTGATCCGGATTAAATCCCCGTGCAAGTTCCGCTTCCCACTCATCCAGCA
>JBIKZJ010000006.1:0-41169 GCA_044354755.1 Schlesneria sp.
TCCCAAACCGACCTCGTTTTCCTGGCCTGGAAACAGCTTGCTCAAAGAGTCACTGCCGGTACTGAGAAAGAACGGAATTCGGTTCGCACGCCGGGGAGGAGCCCCGGAATACCCGTATGAAAAAGGACAGGGGGTTGCCTACGAACCAGGAGTCGATGACCCGCTGTTAATCCCTTCGGCAGGAGACGCCCGTCCCGATTGGCAACTCGCGAATTTTGTGGCAGCAGTCTCACTGGCCCGTGAGGGGAAAATTGCGGTCATTCAGTTCCATGGTGTCCCCGAAGGGGAACATCCCTGGGTCCATACCCCGCTCGAACGATTTGAAGAATACATGCGATACCTGCACGAACACGATTTCAAAGTCATTTCTCTCGGAGGTCTCTCACAATACGTTGATCCCCAGAAAATTCCGGTCGATCCCTTTGCGGTGATTGAACGACGAAAAGCCCAGCGTCAACAATCGCCAAACCCATGATTTTGTCCGGTCAACCTCACGGTTGTGCATCATTCAATCTGATAAACTGAGTCGAGACACACAACAAACGAGTCTCGCCTGCGAGGTGATTCGTTCAAACCCCCGTCGTTCAAACCCCCGTCGTTCAAACCCACAGGGCAAGGACCATTTCCCTGGCGAGGGATCCTCAATCACGGAGGGAACGCAGGCCTGAGAGGCTTTTTTGGGTCCAAATGACGCCACTTCCGCTGCGGTCAATCAAAACCTTGTGTGGTGTCGAGTCGACCCGAATCCGCTGAACGATCTCTCCATGACGGGCCTCGCAAAACAGGATCGCCGAATCGTGTCCCAATTCCATGGGGATCGGCCAGATGGCAAGTAATGCCGAAATGGGAGGGACGGTAACGTCTCTCGTGACGTTGGGCGTGTTGTCCTGGTCGATCGACGCGGCCACGGCTTGCGTGTGGTTCAGGTTCGTCCATGCGATCATCGTTTGCCACTGCGATGTGGCGTCGCCAAGAAAACGTTCTTTCACGGTTTCTCCTAGGCGAATATCGATGATTCGTAACACACCCTGACTCGTTGCGAAGACCAGGTTTTCAAATCGACAAATCTGCCGGGCTGGCATGGCGAGCGGAAAATCGGCCAACCCCTTCGACCAGGCCCGTTCTCCATTGATGGCATTAAATAAAGTTAATAACGATCCATCGGCGGCAACCAGAAGTTGATCCTGTTGTTTCCAGGCAACCGGTGCCCCCTGCCCAATCGCAAAGTTACGGTAGACCCACTCGGTCGCCTGCGGCTGTGGGGCCATTTTCGCCTCATCAGGCCTGAGTTTTCGTTGGCGATATGGGAGCCGTTTTGAGAATTTGTCCCGATTCCGAATTTGTTCCGCCTCAGAAGATCCTAAGAGAATCGCAGCGATATTCGCCTCAAAAGCCGCTGTGATTTCGTCATCACCATCGTCATCGCGAAAAGGTTGCCCCGATTTTTGGACTGTGCTGCCATCCAGTGCGATGGCTTTCAGAGAATGATCTCGCGAAACCCCGATCAGGTGCTGATCGAGCGCGAACGGGGTCTCCTTCCAGGGTTCTCCACCCGAGATGATTTGTCGGATCGACCATGGGCCGCGAGGGGATGCCGCGTCAGCAACCCAGGTTCGGGTGGGTCGAATCGTTTGAAAAAAGGCGACGACCGACTGATCTACAGAGACCGGACGAGGATGCTCACTTGACGGCATCCCAGAGACTGCCGATTCCGGATCAACGATCCTCGGCGGCAACCCCAATTGGCTGACCCCACCGATTGCATACTGGTCATGCAATAAACCTGAAGGGGAAAACGGCAGCGAAATCCGGGACATCAGCTCACCCTGATTCGGGTCAAACAGCTGAAACCCACGGGTACGATCGAAAGTGCTTGGCCACGAAATCGGATTGCCAAACGAATCTTTTTGTACCGTTAAAAAGGGAACCAGCTCCGCCGAACCTGATTGATTCCAGATTTGCCGTCCATCCTCGGGAGATCGCCCCTGCCATCCCAATCCCGTTCCGATCACCAGATGCATCGGAGTCCAGCTGGCAATTTGGATTGCATGAGACTCCTTAACTTCCCAGCGTATTTGACCTGTTTGCCAATCAACACATCGCCATGACCATGTTTGCGGAGTCTGATCCTGCTTCGAACAAACCAGCACCGCAGCAAGCTTCGCGGAGGGAGGATCATTTTCCGTAAAAATCACCTTTGCATCGGGTGCTAATGACTGAATCCAGGTCCGTTCGAGTTGCATCGGTAATTGAGCAGGTTCAGTGCCCTTCGGCGGGAACTGCGTCGAAAGCATCTCGCCCAACTTGTGTGATCGCCCTGCATACAGCACCTCCAGTCGAGGATCGCTGCCCACGACTGTCGACGCTAAACGTGTGGCAGCCAGATCACGACCAGTCTTTTGCAGCACTTCGATCATTGAGACGGTCGATTGAAGCCACTCTTGCTTATCTGATGCGTTTTTTTGGTTTTCCGCAAAAATCGCGAACGCTTCGGATTCGTTCCCTTGGCTGAGATGCGACTCGGCAAGCCGTTTCCGGGCCTCGACAATCATCCTGGCATGCGGATACCGATCGATAATTTGTTGAATATCCCCGGAGTGAGGGGCGTTTTTCAAGCGTTCAAATTGTCGGTCTGCAGCGGCCTCGATCTCCGCGTAAACCTCTCGACCATGTTTGGCGATCATTTGCGAGATTCGATTTGCGGCCTCGTTTCCCGCAGTCAACGCCCCGTACGCCGACATCGCCCATTCGGGCTGATCGAGCAGTGACTGATACCGGGCGACTGCCGCAACCGGACGATCCACCAACTCGTCCACCTGTGCCAGGCGGAAGGTCAAATCGACACTGAGAGCAGGCTGGTCGGCAACGGCCAGCGCCCGAGTCCAGTTTTCCTGAGCGCGCACATGATCCGCCTGATCAAAAGCCGAAATCCCCGCGTCGTACCACCAGCGACCCAGTTTTTGACGCACCACCTGGCGGGAAGGGTCATCCTGTTCGATCACGCTGAGTAGCCGATCGAATACACGTTCTGCCACGTCAAATCTTCCCGCCAGCGATTCGAGTTGCCCAAGCTGCATCAGCAACCCTGCTTCGTGCGGAGCGACCGTCAGGTCTTGTTCAATCCGTTCTTTCCATTGACTGAAATCGCCAAACGCCGCGAGACGATTGTGTTGAGCGATCAGGAGCATCCCATGAGCAATTGTGAGATTTCCCCCCTGTTGGGGGGAATCGGGAGTGTTGAGCTCAATCTTCCGAATCCGTTGGCCGGTTTGTTGAGAGCGAATTTCCAATGAGTTTTGCTCGGTTAACAGAATCTGGTCTCCCGCCAGGATTCCACGCCCCACTGCAGGCACAGAGTGTTGCCAAACAGCGCGACCACTTTCAATATCAATTGCGGCCAGAGATTCCCCGCTGACAATCAATCGACCGTCGACTCCACCGGGGACAACTCCCAGCAGGTATCGCCATCGACGTTCGTGCAATTGCGTCGATTCCCATTCTTGACGAAGAATCTCGGGAACATTTTGATCCGGGGGGGTGAGATACGCGTACTTCCAGCGAACTCGTCCCGAATCCGCTTCGATACAAAACGCCGCATCGGCATCATTGGGGGCCACAAACAGCAGTCCGTTTGCGAACAGCGGTGGCAACAATTCATTTTGCGTTGGATCACTGAGCGTCACCAGAGATTTCGCACGGCTTTCATAGGTGATCGCCCATTCCAGCCGGCCATCTCGCGGATCCATCGCCACAATGGCCCCGCAATCCGACGAGAGAAACAGACGCCCGCCACCCGCCGTCAACAGCAAATGACTGACTCGGTGATGACTGTCATTCACCGAAGTCCGAAAACCGCCGACAGGACGCTGCCATAATAAACGTCCATCCGAGGCATCCAGGCAAACGACCATTAATTCGAGTTGAGGATTGCGGCGGCATACGGTCACGTACGCTCGCCCCGCGAGGATTAAGGGTGTTCCTTCAAACCGCCACGTTTCCCCTGGAAATAATTCGCGTGCGGCAATGTTCCAGACCAGTTTTCCTTCTTGAGTCAGGTCCAGACAGATCAGCTCCGAAGCCAAGTCGCGAATCTGCTGAGTGGCGGGACACGTGACCGGAGACCCCATCCGCGCATAGAGACATCGGTTGGCAATCGTCATGCTGAAGGCGGGAACACCCACCGACAACAGGTTCCGCTGCATGCCCGATTCTTCACTTGATAACGTATAGACCGCAGCGGGATCTGCCTGTTCGGATTTCCAGGCAGGCTTTCCCGTCAGCAAATTCCAGGCACGAATCGAATTCGAGTCATTCACAAACACGACCTTTTCGTAGCCATCATCATAGACCACCGGATGGGAGCTCAGGGGGACGTTCTGAAAAGGACGCCCGTCCACAGGGCGTGTCAATCGATTGGCTGACAACGGGTGTGCCCAGCACAGCGATCCGACATCCAATGAGTCCGGCACGATCCGGAACCGGGCTGGCGACATCCCAAAGGTTTCCACCTCAGGGGTCGATCGGACAGTCCGCCATTGGCGAGCCGCATCAAGAATCTGCTGCAGGCGATCAACCAGTCGCCCCTGCTGACCGGCAAGCCAGCCTTCCGCGTCCGAAAATTCAGCCGAAAACTGCCGTAGTTCCTTCGTTGCTGCCACAAAATTTCGGTCGAGGATCGAGCAGTGAATCAGTCGTGCCAGAATGACAGCCTGATGGAAATCGGTATCCGGAAACCGCAAGACCGTCGGATAGTCCACAGGCTTTGCCTCAACCGGCAGCGGAATTAATTGCTCCCAAAAAAGCCGCGCTGCGGAATAGTCGCCGCGGTCCCAGCACGTTTCCGCCAAGGCATTCAGGGCGTCATCGCCATAGCTGCTGAGAAATGCCTGACGGACGATGCGAACCAACTCATTTTCATCTCGGGTTCGTTGCCAGTTCTCCCACCATTTCTTTGCTTGGGGATCGATCTTTTGCCGATAACTTCGCAGGCTATCGGCAGAAACTTGTGACATCAGAATGTTGCAACGCGTTCCAACGTTCAGATAGTTTCCGACTCCCCCCGCCGTTCCCGCGCGGACCTGCACGAGTCCTTTTCCTTCAGCCTGGGCCACCTCCTGCAAAACCCCGATCGCCTCGCGACCCCGCTGATCACTGAGCAGGTCTTCGGCGGTACCAAGCTGTTTTAACAGGTGACTGTCAACCGGCAACGTCACATTTTCACGAAGTGGTCGTTGAGGAGGGGGCTTGGCGGGTTGTTGTCCCTCGACGGACGACCGAGTCCCTCCCGACGCGGCGAACACAACCATGATCAACCACGCGAAACGATCGCCGCGGGTCACGACGCTTCTCTCAACCATGTTCCAATCCCAAACAAGATCATTGCCGAGAGCAGCAATGCTGGCATCCAAATCAGCTTGTATCCAAATTGCAACTGCCACCAGGAAATCAATGGTGTCAAAGTCAGGACGACAAATTGAAGGACGAACCCAAACTGCTGTTTCAAGCGCATGATCATTGAACCCGGGGCGACGATTCAGAACCAAGGTTCATTTTGACCGATCCAAGAGGAATTGTCTTCCCTGATCTGGCTGTCGTACCCAAAAATTCGATTATTGGATATCAGATCGCCGCCCCTGGATGAACGCCATCACTTCGGCCCGACTCGACTGGTTGGTCTTGAACAAGCCTCGAACAGCACTCGTGATCGTCACACTTCCCGGTTTGCGAATCCCCCGGATAGTCATGCACGAATGAGCCGCTTCGAGGACCACGATTGCCCCCTTCGGATCCAGTTCCTGCTGCAGCAAATCCGCAATCTGATGCGTCATCCGTTCCTGAACCTGTGGGCGATGCGAGACCTCTTCGACGACGCGCGCCAGTTTCGACAGACCGACCACGCGACCTCGCGGCAGGTAACCGACATGGGCTACACCGATAAACGGCAACAGATGATGCTCACACATGCTGTTGAACGAAATGTCCCGAATAAGTACCAACTCGTCGTATTGCTCGACAAACACCTTTTTCAGATGCCGACCTGGATCGAGATGCAAACCCATGAAGAGCTCTGCATACATTCGTGCCACGCGTCCGGGTGTTTCGAGCAATCCATCGCGATCAGGATCTTCACCCACCGCCGCCAAAATTTCCCGGACAGCCCGCTCCATACGGGGAAGATCAACCGTCGGCTTGGGTTTCGGCGGAAGGCGACTGGGGGCCTCTTTCGCTGATGGTGAGCCATGAACACAGTCGTCGTAGTCTTCCGCAGGTGAGTTACTCAAAATGGCGATCCGTATTTCTAAAACGAAGAACCGAGTTTCAATGCAATTCAGATCTCAGTCGTGAGGATTTTCGCGATCTGGAAACCGGAACACGGTACGCCAGGTCGAAGGTTCATCCGCAATACGACACAAATATTGTTACACGAGGGACTGATTTTCCCACAATTCTACCACGTTAGCCCTTCACACATTCGCAAGGGCACGTGGGCGACTGTCACTCGGGGCAGGCGGCATCACCCCACGCTCCAACTCCCGAATGTCAGCGGTCGTTGCTTCGAACATTTGACGTAGCACCTCGGCAGCGGCAGCGGGATTCGTGGTGGAACCACATGTAAAAACATCCGCCGCAACATAACCATGCTCGGGCCAGGTGTGAATCGAAAGGTGGGATTCCGAAAGCACGGCGACTCCGGTGACGCCTTGCGGACTGAATTCATGCACAAAAAGATCCAGCAACGTCGCGTTCGCGGCAAGAACAGCACTTCTCATCGCACGTTCGACCAGACTCGCGTCGTTGATCACTTCGCTGCAACCCCACAATTCAATGATGACATGCCGACCCAGATGCTCCATCAAAACGCTCTCTTTCTAGCTTGATGTCGGCGCTAACCGACGCAAAAACAAGGGACTTTCGTGAAGATTCGACTTTCCGTTCGCACGGGACGAACGGAAAGTCAAAGCTTCCTCTGGACGGACGCTCCAAAAAACTGACGAACAAGGGCTCGATCCCGAATACCGGTACAACCAATAGACACCTGCAGCCCGGGCCAAGTTGCGAACGCCCGATGCGGGATTCCATCCCATCATCAGCAGATTCGCGGTAGTATTCAGGCCAGCGGATGTTGGTCTGAAATTGCAGACAATCGACTCGCGATCATCACAAGTTCGACTAGCGCGGTCAATCCGCTTGTTTGAATCACGGGCGACTTTTTTCAACTCAGGCCCGACAAGTCGGAAAATTCCCAACGAACAATTTTTCCTGACTTGTCGTGAGCTCACCGGGCAAGAATTTGCGAAAAAAGTTGACTCTGCCGTTGACCCGGCAGCGATGCTCTTTTTATTCCGCCCTATCGACGCATCAAATTCGACCGATTCAGTTCGGTAGAGGGTCGTTGTTCTCGGGGCGGCCCTCGATGTAGAACCAGTTATGGATCGGCAGCAGGATTTGCTGTACTTCCGCCGCCAACTGCAAATCCAGCGGTTCAGCGGCCCATTTCGCCCATTCACGGATTCGTTCCGGTCGAGCCGATCCGGTGACGCAAGTGGTCATCTCGGGATTCGCGAGCGAAAACTGCAACGCCAGCTTGGCAATGTCACTTCCCCGATCCCGACAATGATCGGCCGCTTGTTTCGCAATCCGGCGAACTTCAGGAGTCGCTTTATGCCAGGGAGGGAGCGGATCGTTCGTTAACAGGCGAGCGGAAAAGGGTGCGGCATTCATGATCCCCACCTGTTTGGATTTGAGGTAAGGAACCAGATCGCCAAACATCGTATTTTGCAGAGTGTAGTGATTGTATGACAGGACCACATCCAGATTGGTTTGATCCAAAATAAATCGGAACATCTTCATGGGATAGCCTGAAACCCCAATGAAACGAACCTTTCCCTGCTGTTTCACTTTTAATAACGCCGGCAAAGTCTCATCGATGATCTGCTGCATCTCGACGAATTCAATGTCATGACACAAACAAATATCCAGATGATCCACACCCATCCGATGCAAACTGACATCAATACTTTCGACAACCCGCTTGGCGGAAAAGTCGAAATGAGCCTTATCGTATCGGCCCAGTTTGGTGCCGAGCAAATACCGGTCACGCGGAATATCCCTGAGCGCAGCCCCCAGCAACACTTCGGACATTCCCCGTCCGTAAAACGGAGAAGTATCAATGAAGTTCATCCCTGCATCCAATGCCGCCGGAACCGCAGCGATCGCCTCGTTGATATCCACCGCTCGAAATTCAGCACCGAGCGACGAGGCACCAAAACTGAGCGCCGAGAGTTTCAGGCCGGTCTGACCGAGGCTGCGATATTCCATGGAAACCCATTCCTGACGAAGAGATCTGCAAATTCAAAATGACCATCCTGGAGGTCAACGCGATCCTGCCCAGCCAGCCCCAATTTCGATCAGCTGTCTGCGACCGCAGTCAACGCGTGAGAACCCAATTCCGCTGGCAAAAAGTAGGAATACGGCGCAAGGGAATCAAGTCAGTCCACAAATCAAGTCGGCTGGGATTCCCGCTGACGCACTCGTCGTAACCGTTTGGGAGCCGGAATCCGTGAATGCGATTCTTCCTGAACCGATTCCACATCCAGAGCTTCTCGCGCGAGGAGATCGCTCTTGATAACATTGCTCCCCGTATCCGTCGCTCGCTCCGAAGATTCCATCGTCGCTAATCGATACGAGGCGGATGATTCTTCCGGTCGAGGCAAAGCGAGACCAAAGTCCAGACGATCGAGCATCTCACTCACGAGTTCCTGCACCACATCCCACGTATGCCGTGCCTCGGGCTCTTGAACGTATCTGGTCAGTCCCAGTGCCACCCACCGCAGCGCAATGCTGGTCAGAAACATCACCTGAAAATGCCCGAATGTGACCCCCGCGATCGTCCAGTGATGGCCCGCAAGGCGCATCATCACCGCTCCAGCCAAAATCGAGGTCAGGCCACCCACAATCCCCGCGATCGCCTGCGTGGCGGCAATATACATCGTCCGGTTTTCCGTCGGCGAGTTCTTGATCATGAAGCCATTGTTCGCGATCAGAATCCCGGCATTTAGCACCGCATCCAGCATGAAGCACGGCATCAGAATCCAGAACGCCAGCGTCGGGGACGGAGGAATCAACAAGAGCGCCAGCATGTTGCTCGACTTCAAGGCCACGCACATCACCAGCACCGGCTGCGAACCGTGAGCATCAGCCCACCGACCCAGTGTTCGCGACAGCATCGCACCGCCGATCCACGAGATCGTCCAGAGCAACAGCACGTGATACAAATCCATTCCGACTTCCGACAGCAGATACAGGCTGATGAAAGGAGCCCCCGCCATCGCCGCAAAATTCCAGAAACACATAAAACTGATATAGCGACGGAAATCTCGATTCCGAAACGGCTCCAGAAATACTTCGCTCAGTCGTGGTGCTTGAGCCCGCTGAACAGGAGGCTCAAACACCTTCTGAAACAGCAGCAGATCCGCCACTCCACAAACCGTGCCAACTCCGGTCATCACCGCGTAACTGATCTCAATCGACAACCCACTGTGAAGCACAAGAAACGCCGCCGCCAATAACGAGGCCGCCGCCGTCACCTGCATCCAGAGCTGCCGACTGCCCCAATAGCTGCTCAGCCCCTGATGCGGCAGATAATCACCCATCCAGCTCAGCCAGAGCGGCGAGCTGAAGTGCAGTAACCCTTGATTAACGGCGGTCGTGACTAATAGCGTCCAGACCCAGAATTCGTGCGACATCCCGGGAATCAGCCACGGCCCGATCGCCGTCGGCAATAACATCAATCGATGCGTCAAAGCTGCCCAGAACCAGAGCCGACGTCGATACTGCAAATGATTCACAATCACGGCGGACACGAACTGCATAAACAGCATCAGCGTCGGCAAGGCACCGAGAATCCCAATATGCAACTCGTTCGCGCCCAGCGAACGAATGTAGGCAATCGTCGCGGGCGACGTTGTTAACTGCGTATACGCTGCGGCGAGACAGCCAGCGACGATGATCGCCCGCTTCGCACCATTCAAAGACCACACGATGATTTTATCCAGCAAAAAAGCGACGAATTACGGCCGCAGCGGCAGCAATCAGAGCGGCCACGTCGATTCGTATCTGCGAAAGAGTTTCGGGGTAAGGCGCGGTTTCTAACAGAGAAAAACACCCCCGCAAAGACCGATTTTGCCAAATTGCGGGAAAGCGAACTTCTCGGGAAATTGTCGAGTGAGGTTTCCTCTAACACCGTCAATTATTGCCGATCGTCACCAAAATCCCCGGACGACACCCCGACAACAGCCGTGACTCCACGACGACCCCATCACTACACCCCGACCGCCGCAGCGGCATGTTCAGGGTGCCAGTCCAGCAAGTGAAACTCAACACTTTCCCGCCCCTGAAACCGGTTAATGGTCGGCTGAAAGCAGATCGAAATCGGCCCATTGTGGCTCGCAATCTCGTCAGCCCATTCCCCTTTTCCAAAAGCGACTCCTCGCATCTTTTGACCAAATTGACGGACGAAAATCGACAGATGCCGTTCCCCTTCCCCCATTTTTTTCGGTGGAGCCGCCAGCTCCACATTCGAAGCGACAAACACCGGACGGGGATTCGCCGCCCCAAACGGCCCCAGCTTTTCCAGTTCGGTCACCGAACGGATCGTGATGTCGCTTAACTGAACCTCGGCATCGATCGCCATTTCCGCCGAACCTGGCAACGCCACATGGTTCTCGCTGACATATTTCACGAACGCCAACCGGAACGCATCAATCCCCTCGGGGCGAATTTTCAACCCCGCCGCAGCATGATGACCCCCATACGATTCCAGCAGGTCATGACACGCCGTCAACCCGGCATGCAGGTTAAAGCCCGCGAACGACCGCCCGGAACCTTGAGCAAAACCGCTGACTCCCCCCATTGCAATCATGATCGTCGGACGCTGGAAATGTTCAGCCACCCGCGTGGCCACGATCCCAATCACACCGGGATGCCATTCCGGATGAGACAAAACCAGTGCACGGTGATTCACCCAGTCCGGATGTTCCTCAACCAGTTCCCGCGCTTGTTTCAGGATCCGGCGTTCCACCGTTTGCCGATCCTTGTTCAGTCCGTCCAGATAAGCCGCTAACGCGACCGCTCGCTCTTTGTCACTCGTTGTCAGCAATTCGACGGCCAGCCGGGCTTGTCCCAGCCGCCCCGCTGCGTTAATCCGAGGGCCAACCGCAAAGGCAATGTCTTCGGCTTGCAGCGTCCCCTTCTCAATCACCTTCGAAATTCTTAACAGCTCTTTTAATCCCGGATTGGAACGATCCAGCAGACTCGCTAATCCAAAATGAACAATCACACGATTCTCATCGACGAGCGGCACAACGTCTGCAATAGTCCCGATCGCGGCCAGTCCAACGGCACTCAGCAAAAACTCACGCATCTGCGGTGTCGCTTTTTTCCCGTCTCCCATGCGGGCACAGATCGCCCACGCCAATTTGAACGCCACGCCGACACCACACAGTTCCCCAAACGCATATGGCTTTTCCACACCCGGCAGCCGGGGATGAACCACCACCGCAGCATCCGGCAACGTTTCACCAAACGTATGGTGGTCGGTCACAATCAGTTCCAGACCCAGTTCTTTCGCCAGCGCCGCTTCGACCACGCTGCAGATTCCACAGTCCACCGTCACCAGCAGCCGCTCAGGATCTTCGCTATGCAACTGCCGAATCGCATCACAATTCAGCCCATAACCCTCTTCCAAACGACTCGGAATATAGTAATCGACCTTCGCACCACTGAGCTGCAGACAGTGCCACAGTAGACTCGTCGAAGTCACGCCGTCAACGTCGTAATCCCCATAAATTGTAATCCGGCGACCCGATTTGAGTGCCTGAACAATTCGGTCTGCCGCCTCTTTCACACCCGGCAATGTTTCCGGGTCGTGCAGCGTGGCCAGTTTCTTGGCGAGATACATTTCCGCCGATTCCGGCCGGTGGTGACCGCGAGCCACCAGCACCTGCGCCACCATGGGGGTAATCTTCAACCGGACGCTGAGGTCCTTCACATAACTACGGTCGTGGGCCGCAATCCGCCAGATTCGATGCATCGTGCGACTCTTCTTTGCTAGGGTGACCGCCGAAGACGTTTCGGCCGAGACCGCAATCATTACCGGCTCACTCAAACTTCAGCAACCCAAACGAGGCGGGTTGAGGACGAGCGGTCGCCGGATGGTTCCAACTTTGCAGCCCCACTGTCGGAGTTGTTCGCAAAATCGAAACCGCACAAATCGTTCCCCGATGCGGGGGCGTCGGTGTCAGGTCGCTCCACGGAATCGCCGCTTCAATCCGCCAATCGGTTTGATCAACCTCGGCCGCAACATACCACGTTGGGTTCCAGCGTCGGTCCTCCCAACAGCTTTCCGCAGTACAGCCACGCTGGTCGATTTGAAATTCGTACCACGTCGCATAGTCACGGTCGAGATCCAGTCGAACGCTGATCCGATCATAACGCGACAAATCTTCATCATGCTGACGACCCGTCGATTGAACGGGGGCTAGTGTGGTCCCCTTCGCACGCGGAACTCGCAAGGCCACATAAAAATGCTCGGCATCATACGCAAACATCACCAGACTATCGGTCCCATCACCAACCGCTCGATTTCGGCTGGCCCCCGCCGTTTCGGTCGCAGACGGTTCCGCCGTCAAATGCAATTCGTTCGCATCACCCCAGCAAGGGTCCGACAACAGCCCATCCAAATGAGGCCGATTCGCCGTCGGATAACAAAGCACTAACCCCTTGGGGGATTCGGGGGTGGCGAAAGAAGCCCACAATTCCCGTTCAGCAAGCTGTTTCGTTTCGAGGTTGATCGCATGCGTCACAAAATTTCGAATCAGAGCATCACCCGCTCGCGTCGAACCTTCCGACCGTCGCATTGCTGCCAGCGAAAACTGGATCTCGGGTGATTGGAAGAAGCTGGGCTCTGATCCCTGCAATTGTTTCGCCAGCTCTGACGCGCGAGCATGCCATTCACCCACTGCACCCGTTCGCCAGCTGGTGTCCCGTACCACCTTCAATTTTTCCTGTTTCTTATTTTTTCGATTTCCCTTGGTGCTCGCATCGAAATCCAGCTTGAGATCCAGTCGCGTCGGACTGCCGGAATTCGAAGTGGTCGTCGAAGCGGGTTCCTCTTTCAAGAGATTTGCCAACCGGACATCGTTTCCCTCAGTCCGGGCCCCTCCCGCCTGTTGGATCCCCCCGCTTCCCAGCCTCGGATTGGTTCGATTCACGCTGGAATCGGATTTCATCATCCGCGTCCGTTGCCAGGCAGTCTCGCTGCTCGACCAAAACTGGATCAGCCACCGCATCGCATCGAGCGAACCAGGCTCGCGCGGATATTTTCGGATCAATTCGACATAAGTCGATTCGACCAGTTCATATTCAGAACGCTTACGATATTCGTCCGCCAAATCGCGCAGCAGCGCCACCGCTTGTGCCGGTTCCATCCCCTCGATCATCCCATTAATCTGGCCGATCATCTGCCCGGCCAAACGAGGGTCATCCAGTGACTTCTGAAACACGCCGGTCAAGTTCCGCTGTTTTTCCACCAGCTTCTGCATCCGATCGAGGTTGGCTTCATCCAGCGGCAACATCTCGCGCCGTGCTGCCGATCCCGGTGTCACCATCCCGCCGCCGAAGAAATCACGCGAAACCAGCCCAGACCCCCCTTTTCCACGTGCAGGATTCGTGAAACTCTCCGCCAAATTTCCCTCCAGGTCGATCCAGCGATAGGCCAGCCGTGAAGCAGGAACCACTTCACTCAGCGGAACTCGCCCCCCTTGCAGCATGCTGATCGCCGGTGCGGCGGCGTTCCGAGTCGAGGTCTTGCGGTACGGCAAAAATTCATCGAGATCGACATGGACATCCCCGGTCCCCCCAGCGGCAAGCCGCAAATAAACCCGATCGACCTTCCAGCTTTCCAATCCTGTCAGCTCGGTTTGCTCGACATACCGCGTTGCGTCCGCAGCCTGAGCGACTCCCCTTAACGAGGCATCCAATAAGAGCTGACCCGCCGCATCATCGGACGAGGGCTGATCGAGAATGATCACATTGGGCCGCCAAGTCCGAATCTGCCGGACAATCCCCCCCATCAGCGTTTGCGGCAGCCGACCTTCCGTTTGCCGTTGCCATTCGAGCAACAGTTGGTCCGCCGCGAACTCGACTCCCGGTCGCAGCTGGGGCAACTGCCAGTTCACCTCGGCAGCATTGCCACCACATTTCTGTACCGCCGACTGCAACAGCGCCTCACGAGTCGCTGACAATGCCAACGGCCCGACATCGTCTCGTTGTGCCACCCAGACGGCACTCCGATAACCCATTTCACCCGATAATTTGGCCAGGAACGGCGGACTGATTCGACCCGATGTCGTGTGCAGCGAGAGCACCGCCGCCCGCCTCCCTCTGCCCCGAACCCCCTGCCAGGTTTTTCCCCCGTCATCCGTCCGTAGAATGACCCCAAACGCGCCGACCGCAATCCCCTGTTGTGCATGAGAAAAACGGATCGAGGCGAGCGGAGCAGTCTCTCCGGTCAACTGCTTTTCCCAATGCTTTCCCCCGTCAGGACTGTGCCAGATTGCACTTCCCGGAGCACCTCCCAGCCAGACCTTTTCTTCACGCACTTCGACCGCACGAAAATCGATCCCGTCCCGTAATTCTTCCGGCAAGGGTTTTGCCGGGGATTCCCAGACAACCCCGCCCGTCGAAGTTTTCAATACCAGGCCGCCATCGCCGGCAAGCCAACCCGTGTCGTCCGGTAATAGGCTGATCGCTCGAACGGAACGAAACCCCTGCGGCTGAAGTTTCGAGGGATACAACTGGTCGCCCCCCATTAACGACACGGTCCCGTTCACCCCCGCGACGACTCCCATTTCGGGTTCCAGAAAGCACATCCCCTTCCAGGCCTGCGGAGCTTCACCTTGAACCCCATGCCAGGTCTTTCCTCCATCGCTGGTTTTGAAGATTCCCGCAGGAGAAAGTGCCGTCGGTTGACCAACAACCAGCCCCTCGTCCATGCCAAAAAACTTGACATAACGCAGTGCGGGAAGTTCCGCGCTCTCGATTCGCTGCCAGGTCGAGCCCCCATCGTGGGTCGCCAGCAAAACTCCGCGGTCGAGTCCCGCATAGGCGACATTTTCGCTCCCCGCGATCCAGCCCACGCGATCGTCGAGAAAACAAACAGCCTGTAGGGACACATCCTGACCACAGCTCGATGTGGCCCAGGTTCTCCCACCGTCTGTCGATTTGCAAACCGCCCCATGCTCACCAACAGCGAAAGCGAGTTTCGAGCCAATCAGCCGAACATCATGCAGATACGCATCATCCAGCCAGGTCGAGGGAATTTCTGCAGCGGACAGCGAGTGGCACAACAGTATGGCAACGGACAGCCAGCAGAATAAACGACCGCCATCCCGGAATCGCGGAAAGTATCCCTGCATTGTCCCCTCCTTGTGTTCGCCAGACAAACCCCGACACCTGACATCAACGGGAAGCCCGCTTCCATTTCTGCTTCCATTCCGAACTCCACTCCCATGTCCGAATGGAAGCGAATCTCCCCCGAATTGAACGATCGCAACGGAACCGATTACCGATGTTCGATCATTCGGCGGGTGTGGTGGGAACCGAATGACCCTCGTGCTCATGGACATGGAATGTGGTGTCTGTGGATCGGGACTGGTCCCGATTGTTTTCACCCAACGACGCCAGCAACCGCCGAATCAGTTTTTCGGCTTCACCCTTTTCGAGTAACCACCGATCGCGGGCGGATAACCATTGATTCTGATGGCTCGAAGCCTCGACCGCCGCACTTTGTAAACGCTCTTCACCGCGGCGCAACTCTTCATCACGAGCCGCAAACCAGTTCGTCAGTTGCTGACGCTCTTCGGCGAATTCGAAACGCTGCTGATCAAATGTCGCCTGAGCGGCCAAGTATTCGCGCGTCTGCCCTTCCAGCGATCCTCGCATTTGCTGGTAATAACCAAGCAATGATTCCCGGACCTGCTCGACTTGCTTCCGCGCTTCGTCCTGACCGACTCCCTGGGTCAATTGTGCCCACGCCTCTTCCACCGCCAGTCGCATTTCCAGCGTCGCTCGGTGGGTTTCCTCCAGTTCGCTCCGCAGCTTATCCAGCCGCGCCCGACGACCCTCCAAACTTTCACTCAGCGTTGCCAAACCCTCTTTTTGACGGCGGATGTCAGCCTGCTGAATCCGACGTTCCTTTTCCCAGCCCTCACGCTCAGCCACCAACAAGGTCCGGTCCGATTCCACCGTGTCGGCAATCGCCCGTTGAGTTCGTTGAAACAATTCTTGTTCCCGGTCCAACGATTTTTCCCGCTCATCGATCGACGACCGGTACAGATCGATTTGTCGCAGCCGACGAACCATCAACATGCCAGACTCTTCGATCCGCTGCCGCTCGATCTGCCGCTCTCGTCGATGCTCGTTCTGCGCCTGCTCAAATTCAAAACGGGATTTTTCGAGATGATCTTGCTGAAAACGAATTCGGTTTTCCACCATCATCTGCTCACGCAACAAATCTCCATGCTGAGCCTCAAAAGCCGCCCCTTGCTGCACACGCGACTCGTCCCATTCCTTCCGCTCTTGCGCTTGCTTCTCTTCCCACTCGCTGCGCTCTTGCAGCAAACGTTCGTCGTGCTGGCTCCGTAATTCCGCCAATTCCTGCTGCAATAATTCGCCAGCTGCCTGCAGCTCCACCTCGTTCGCCCGCTGTTTTTCTTCCCAGGCGGCTTGTTCCGCTTGACGCTGCGCGACCTGCTCGTGCTGGAATTGCTGCATTTCGGCTTCGAGAGCCAGATTGGATGCCCGAAGCTTTGCCTCTTCTGCTTCCCGTAGTTGCTGCCACTCGGCTTGTTCGGCTTGGAACTGCAGCATCTGAGCCGCCCGTAATGTCGATAATTCCACCGCCAGAGCTTGTCGGGCAACCAGAAATTCGGCGTTGGCGCTTTCAACCGTCGATTCAAACAGGGCTCGTTCGCGCTCGACTTCCCCTTTTTCCAAGTCACGGGCCTTAACCCACTCTTCTCGCTCTTGCTGAAAAGCCGCCTGCCGTTGTTCCCATTCGGTCGTCAACGATTGCCAGAGCTTTTCCCGTTCTGACTGCAGCGTACGGTCGTTTTCGCTGGCGAGTTCGTCCAGACGTTTTTGCAACCACCCCTTCAGTCGCTGAACCCGATCCTGCTCTTCGTGAAAATTAGACCTGACTCGGTCAAATTCATCCCGCTCGATCTGCATCTCGGCCAGAATCTCACTGCGAACCGATTCCGTCCGCTGTGAAAGCTCGACTTGAATCAGGCGGAGCTGCTCTCGTTCTTCTTCGATCTGCTGGAATTGCAATTCGTATTCGATTTGCTGCTCGGCGAGTGACGTTTGGGTCTTTTGCAGATCCCCTTTCAGGATTTCAATTTGCGAAAGATCGTTCGCAATCTCGTGAACGAATCGCTGCTTTTCCAGTTCAAACACCGCCAGCTGATCGACCAGCGCCTGCTCCCGCGTCCGCAGATCCGCACTTTCGGTCTCGATTTGGAGGTGGAGTTGCTGAGCGAGTTGGCTCACTTCGTTCAGAAACTGCGTGTTGAGTCGCGCCGCGACCGGTGCGGGCGCCGCAAGGAATGCCGGACTCGGTGCCGAACTACTCTTTTCGCTCGCCGTGGCCTCGTTTTCACGCTCGACCGCGAAGGAAGAATCTCGTAGGGAATCGAGATCGATATGGGGCCGAGTCAGATTCGAAAATCCCCCGTGGGCCGGGTCGATCCTCGCCCCCAACAGGGGAGACTGCTCCCGCTGCGAATTTGCCGACAGACCGGGTTCCCGACGCTGAGACTCATCGGTGGTTCGCTCGTTCATTGGGGGAATCCTTTCCCGGCCATGGACTGATCGCATCAATAAATCAAAACCAGCCAGTGACTCAATCCGTCGAGTCGCTGACTGGAAACGGCATCGAATTCAGCGATTAAATCTGCTTGTCGATCGCGGCACTCAGCTTGCTCAATGGGGTAACACCGACAAAACGATCCACAATTTGTCCCCCTTTGAAGAGGATGACCGTGGGGATGGACGAAATTCCGAGTGAGCTGGCCACTTCGGGATTGTTGTCAATATTCACCTTGCCGACACGAGCCTTGCCAGCAAAGCTGGTTGCCAGAGCTTCGATGGTCGGTGTGAGCAATTTACAGGGGCCGCACCAGGGAGCCCAGAAGTCAACGAGCACGGGCTGATCGCTATTGATGACATCTGATTGAAATCCTGCATCAGAAAACTCGACCACATTCCCTGCCATGTTGACCCTCTCGAAATTAAATCTGCGTAATTGAACCCACGCACTGCCAACGATACCGTTCCGTGCCGTCGGATTATAGGGAAAACCGCGCAAGGGTCAATTTGGATTGTATTTGAGTTTGGAAACGATTTTGGATTTGCCTCGGGACCGCAAACCAGCCAAGCTCTCCGGGCGGCAACGCAGTTCCCTGGTTTTTCGCGCATTTCCTGCGGACAAAACCAACGATCAGATCGAATACTCGGGTGCGTTCGGCATGAAAACCCTCACGCGGCGGGCAGAAACATAGACCTGATCTCCCGGCTTAAGCTGTAACTCGATATAGCGTTCCAGGTTGAGGTCCACATTCAATGCCAGACCAAACTGCTCAGAAAAAACCCGAATCTTCGCTACGGATCCAGCGGGATTGACCTGGGTGACACGCACTTCCAGGCTGGATGTTCCAAACGGAAATCGTTCAATGTCCAGTTCATGAGGCCGAACATACGCCGTTGCATCGCGTGATTCTGCATGCGGATACTCGGGATACGCGACATTCAAGGCTCCCAGCATCGCCATTCCATTCTCGACGCGACCATGAAACACGTTCACATTCCCCAGAAAGTCCATCACGAACGGGGTCGCCGGGTGATCGAACACTTCTTGAGGTGACCCGGATTGTTCGATGTGCCCGCCCCGCATCACCACCACACGGTCGGCAACTTCAAAGGCCTCTTCCTGATCATGGGTGACAAAAATGGTGGTCAGATGGATTTCGTCGTGCAGCTGTCGTAACCACTGCCGTAATTCCTGACGAACTTTCGCGTCCAATGCCCCAAACGGTTCGTCCAGTAGCAAAATTCGCGGCTGCACAGCCAGCGCACGCGCCAGGGCCACCCGTTGACGTTGTCCCCCGGAAAGCTGTGACGGATACCGCTGAGCGAGCCCCTCTAACCGGACCAAATGCAGCAGTTCCTGCACCCGCTGCTTGATTTCCGCACCCGGACGATTGCGGACACGCATCCCGAACGCCACATTTTCGAAAACGGACATGTGCCGGAACAACGCATAATGCTGAAACACGAATCCGACTTGCCGATCTTTCGGTGATTGATGAGTCACATCCTCGGCCTCATACAAAACACTCCCCCGATCCGCAGATTCCAGTCCAGCAATAATGCGGAGCAGCGTGGTTTTGCCAGATCCTGATGGCCCCAGGAGCGCCAGCAGTGAGCCACTTTGGGCTTCCAGACTGACATCGTCCAGGGCTTTGAAGCTGCCAAATTGTTTCGACAGATTTTTGACGACGATACTCATGGGAATTCCAACTCGGTAAGCAAAACAACTCTGATTCAATCAATTTCAATTCATTCGGATCAAAAGCACAGAACCGGCGTCACTCGGTTTGCTGGATTGAGGCGGCCTCTTTTAAATCCGCCGCCGTTTTCCGCTCCAGCGCAATTTTAATGAAGAGCGTCACCAGTGCCAGCATCGTCAGCAGCGAGGCGAGGGCAAACGAGCTCGCGTAAGTTGCCGAGGTCCCTCCCTCAAACAGTGTCCCCACCCGAATCGGCATCGTTTCGGTTTTGCCAATAATCCGCCCCGAAACCACATACACCGCTCCAAATTCCCCCATCGCCCGCGCGTTACAAAGAATCACCCCATACAACAATCCCCATTTGATATTGGGAACGGTAATCCGCCAAAACATCTGCCAACCGTTGGCCCCCAGGCTGATGGCGGCGATTTCTTCATCGGAACCAATCGCTTCCATGACGGGAATCAGCTCGCGAGCCACGAAGGGTAAAGTCACAAAGGTCGTCACCATCACGATCGCAGGAAACGCATTCAAAACCTGCAGGTGATTTGCCTGCAGCCAGGGGCCAAAATAACCTTTGGCACCAAATAACAAGACAAACATCAACCCTGCCACCACAGGCGAAATCGCAAACGGTAAGTCAATGATGGTGGTCAGTAGCGTACGACCGGGAAAGCGAAAGCGGGTAATCGCCCAGGCCGCCGCCACACCAAAAATTACGTTCAAAGCGACGGAAACCGGAGCAACCAATAACGTTAACCGGATCGCGTTCCACGTTTCGGCATCCGCCGTCAGATTTTGCCAATAAACGACAGGGCCATGAGAAAAGGCGTGATAAAAGACGTTGGCGACAGGTAAAATCACCAGCACCAGCAGCACCGCAATTGAGCAGCTAATCAGGCCCCAGCGAATCCACCAGGGATCCTGTTGAGCCGCTCGACCGCGTAACGTCCCGGAGGACGCCGCGGCCGCATTCGGTAAATGTTTTGGCACAGAATGCATGGCCGATGCCTATCACTTTCGGGGAAGAACGAGCAGAAACAATTCGACGATCCAATTTGCCGAACTTAATTTGCCGACGAGTTTGCCGCCTCGGTGCGACGTTCGAGAGTATTGATCACAATCAGCATCATGAACGAGGCGAGCAATAACACAATTGCGATCGCCGTTGCTTCCGCATACTGAAATTCCTCCAGCTTCTGCACAATCAACACCGGAGCAATTTCGGTTTTCATCGGAGTATTACTGGAAACGAAAACCACGGATCCATACTCGCCAATCGCTCGCGCGAACGTTAACGCAAACCCCGTGATTAACGCCGGATAAAGGGCAGGCAACAGCACCCGCCTGAAAGTCTGCCAGCGACTGGCTCCCAAACAGGCCGCCGCCTCTTCGATATCGGCATCCATGCTCTCTAGCACCGGTTGCACAGTACGAACCACAAACGGCAATCCAATGAACGTCAACACCAGCACAATGGCCGATTGCGAGTAGGCCAATTTGATTCCCCAAGGGACCAGGAATTGTCCCATCCAACCTTTGGGAACATAAAGGCTCGAATAGACCAACCCCGCCACCGCCGTGGGCAGTGCGAAGGGGAGGTCGACGAGCGAGTCAAACAGTCGCTTAAAAGGAAAATCATACCGGACCAGCACCCACGCCAGCAGTAAACCCAGCACGGTATCCGCAACCGCAGCAATCGCAGAACTGCTGAAGGTCACGAAGTAGGCCGCTCGCGTCCGCTCAGTCCATGCCGCCGCCAGGAATTGCTGAGCGCTGAGGGTCGAGGCTTTGCCAAACAACGCCACGAGCGGAATCAGCACCAACAGACAGAGATAGCTGATGGCAAAACTGAGACTCAGGCGGAATCCTGGCAAAATACGCTGTGTGGACATGACTCTTGGACTTTCCAAACAGATCCCTCGGAGCATGCAAAATCGAGGGAATGAAAATTGAAAAAGTTGAAGCAGGGACTCCAGCCAATTGACCAAAATCCCTGCGAGAGGAATCCCGAATTGTCGGCAACATGCAGTCTACATGCTGCGATCCCAAAGCTCGATGCTGAAAACTGAAAACTACTTCTGCGAATAGATACTGTCGAAGACGGCCCCATCCGCAAAAAACTTGCTTTGTGCCTCATCCCAATTCGGCACGAGATCGGTGATCGGGAATCGAACCAGATCCTGAAACTGTCCCGCGACCTTCGCCGCGACTTCTGGATCGGTCGGTCGGTAATAATGCTTGGCAATGATTTCCTGTCCCTCTTTCGTGTAGAGGAATTTCAAGTAAGCTTCTGCGGCCGCTCGCGTCCCCTTGCGATCGACATTTTTGTCGACGACCGCAACCGGAGGCTCGTGCAGGATGCTTTCCGCCGGATAAACGATCTGCAATTCCCCGCTCGACTCGTTGACTTCCATGACCGCTTCGCTCTCCATCGTCAGGTGCACATCACCAATCCCCTTTTGAGCGAATGTCATGGTGGCCCCGCGCGCACCAGTATCGAGATTCGGGGCATTGGCGTACAGCTTTTTGATAAATTCCGTCGCCGCCGCTTCGGTGCCGCCATGCCGAACGATGTGTCCCCAGGCCCCGAGAAAACTCAGCCGGCCATTTCCGGATGTTTTGGGATTCGGAGTGATCACCTGAATCCCCTCGTTGACCAGATCGCCCCAGTCCTTGATCCCTTTGGGATTCCCTTTGCGAACAACAAAAACCACCGTGGAAGTGTAAGGAAGAGATTGATTCTCGAACGTCTGTTCCCACCCCTCCTTAAGCAACCCCTGCTTTCGTAAGGCATCGGTATCAGTCCAAATCGAAAGCGTGGCCACATCCGCTTCGAGTCCATCAATGATCGCACGGGCTTGGCTACCGGAACCACCGTGCGACTGATCAATCGACACCGAATTTCCCGTCTCTTTTTCATAACGCGCGATGAAAGCCTTGTTCACATCCTTCCAAAGTTCGCGAGTCGGGTCGTACGAGACATTCAACAGCTTGAATGAGCCCTTCGAATTCTTGGTCGTCGGAGTCGATTGATCGGTTGAGCAACCCGACATTGCCACAAAACCAAGCCCGACAACCAGTGTGGCGAACATGAAAAACATACCAGAACGTGGCCGAGAAAGGTGACTCATTTCAAAATCCTATTTTCCAATCGCGAAGACGGTCCAATCGCAAAGACCGACGGGTAAAAAACAAACGACAGGACTCGGCGGCAACATCAGACACGCGGCACCCGGCGACAAAAAGCATGCATGGGACCTAGATTCCGTCGCCGCCAATAAAGGCGAGACTAAAAACTTCCGTCTTGGTCACGGGTGCCATGCCATAAACGGCTGCCAGGTTCGCTTCGTCCATCCGGCGGGACGAGTAATTGCGGATATCGAGCATGATACGGCGAAATCGACAGCTCGATTCCTGACTACACGGCTCGTACGCGGTCGCCGAAACACAACCAATCGGGGCAATCAGGCCATCAAAAAACCGAACGATCTGCCCCATGGTGATTTCCTCGGGGCGTTTTGCGAGTTCAAACCCACCAATCCTCCCAGGAATACTCTTCACCACTCCATGGGCTTTCAGTTCCAGCATGATATGCTCAAGAAATCGTCGAGGAACATCATTCACTTCTGCGAGTTCACGGATGGAAACAGGCCCCTTGCCGAAGCGACCGACGAGGGTCATCAAGGCACGGAGTGCATAATCCGATTTGCGCGATACTTTCATCGACACCTCACCTCGTCACCTGCAATTAAAGTACGACCAGCGCAGTGATATTATTGACAAGATCGGTAGTCGTCAAGAGCGATCGAGCCTCTTGACGCGAGTTTCGAAAGTGCTTCACCCGTCAATCGGACGATCATCGCTGACACAAACGGAACCCATTTTCCGTTCCGACCACCCACAGAAAATCCTCCCATCGAACCCTCGCACCGCAGAACTTCGTGCTGAAACCATCCGAGCCTCGAATGTCATGCAGCCGGGAAAAATCACAAAACGTCGAAATCTTCTCTTGCACGATAAATTCGACCTGCGAAGCCTCACCGCGACACAGCATTGCATCCGAGTCAACTGTAACCGTCTCATTTTCAAGTCAGTTGAACTTGAGACCATCACAGATGGTATTTCAAAAGAAGACGAATGCATTCAAACTCATACCCGGTACTGCTTGACCCAGAGCGGTCAAGCAGTGGCATGCAGCCTAAGGTTTGCTCAGCAGCGATGACGTCACGCGCGAACGGACCAGATTCAAGTGCATGCGCAGATTATAGTATTCCTGCATATAGCTGAGGGGGACTCCGACCTGCGAGATTTGTAGTTCGAGTGTTGCGAGACTCGCCTGGGCCTGCATCGCTTCTTCGGGGGACATTCCATTGATCGAATGCTGATCAATTTTCCGCAGTTCCGCATACCAGGTATAGATTTTTCGCCGGGTTTGCCAGCGAACAAGGGGTGGAGCCATCCGTAAGAGTGGCATGAACAACATCACCAGGGGAATGGCCATGATTTTCATGCGGTCCAACAGCGTTGCTAACCAAAACGGGAGATAGCGATGCAGCACAGGCAGCCCGACACGAAAATAGCGTTCCGCGTCGGCGTTCAGCGGAAGATCAATCAGCTTGGAAGAAGGAAATTCTCCTGCTGCCGATAAGAGATCTCCGTGATGATGAATCTTCGAGGCGGCCTTGAGCAGTTGCGACACGAGGGCGGGATGCAGAGATTTGTGAGCAATCAATGTCGCTGCCGGGGCAATCAAATTCATTTCCTTGCTGGGAATATTTTGCTTGAGATCCAGTAAACCCTCGACAATTCTGACCGCAGACAAATAGCGAAACTGACGTTCGTAGGCTTCGGATTGCACCAATTCCACCAGATGAATTTCGGGATTTTTCAGCAGCCGACCGATATAAGCCGCTTCAATTCCTGCGATAAAGAACGCGGCATCGATTTCTCCTGTTTCTAATGCGGTGGCTGCGGCATTCCCTCCCAAGTTCGAAAAATCATCCTCTTGAATTTCGAGTCCGTTGGCTTTCAATAATTGCAATGCCACCACTCGAGTGCCGCTCCCGTCGGGACCAACCGCGATCCTTTGGCCCCGTAACTGGGTCAGGCGGTCAACCACTTTCGCGCTACGATAGAAGATCCAAAGGGGTTCTCGGTAAAGGGAGCCAAGGGCTTCGAGCGACTCGGAGGTCGCAGGATCTGCGATTCCCGACTGGACAAAGCCAACGAGAACATCAGAGCTTTCTTCTTTCAAAAGTTCTAGATTTTCAACCGAGCCATTCGTGATGCGAATCTCGAGCGTAATTCCATCCTTTGCCAGCAGCTCACGATATCGTTCGGCAAATCGATGATAGGCCCCTTCTTCGCTCCCCGTTGCCATCACAAAATGACGGGGTGGAGGTGCCTCAACAAACAAAAAGTACGTCGCCAGAACCCCGGCGAGTGAGGTCAGGATCACAGTCAGCCAGATGGACCAGGGCGTCGTATTTTTGCCGGCGTTCCGTGCCATTCACTCGATCCTCAATGAGTACCTGCTCAGGTTGTTGGTTTCTCAAACATTTTTTAATTCTGAGCCGTTTTGATTTTGGTCGGCTGGTCGGGCCGCAGGGAGCGCCAGCGGGAAATCGTAAATGTTGCTGGCCTCGCCGCGATTTTCACGGGTGGGGTTGAGCCCGCTGCCCCGCCCCGAAATGAAAACACAATGAAACGATCCTCCGGCGGGATCGTTCCGTTGTTGGTCTGCTTTCAAACCGAGATCGGTTTTTTCGCGGCCGCATCGAGCTCTTTATACGCCCCAAAGTCGTTAAACCAGTAGCGTTTTGCGAATCGATATGCCCAGCTGCGCTCCGGAATTTCTTCCCCTGGTCCGTATTGGGAGGGGAGTGACTTCATGTTGGTCAGTTCAGCGAGGGCAGTTTTTCGGGCGGTCTGGTCCCCCGCTTGATGACTCACCACCAGTTGATGGAGCAGATCAGGCCGTTCGAGCACAATGCAGCCGCGGGTCGAGGATGCCGCCAGTTGACGGAAGTCTCGTAAAAATTCTGACTGCCCGATCACGTCGCGAATATGGCGGCGGTCATGAATTGATTCTTTGGCAAATTGGATGATCGGACAAGGTTCAATCCCTCCCCAGGGATTGATATGGTGGGTTAACCCCGAGGCGGCCGGGCAGATTGCCTGCCCCTCGCCGTCGTAGTACGCATCGATGATCCCGATTGGTTTGCGGACGCGCATGTCGACGACAAACCGACGGATTCGCAATTGCTGTTCACGCGAGAGCGCAAGTTCGGGCTGCGGATTGGGACCCATCGGGCGATAGACGTGGAACCAGGAATACATCACCCCCATGGCGATCAGCCGATCCAGCCAGGCCTCGTTGACCAGATCGTCGATGTTCGTTTGGCAGACGCTGGTACAAACGCCGGTAATCACTTTGTGTTTCAGGCAGTTTTGCAGCCCTTGCATGGTTTTCGAAAGGACATCCGGACGCCCGCGCCGCTCGTCGCTGATGATTTCGGTCCCTTCGACGCTGATCAGCGGGGTGACGTTTCCCAGCCGGCGCAATTCCGCAGCAACTTCGGACGTAATGAAGTGACCATTGGTGAAGACTTGAAAGTAGCAATCGGGATGTGCCGCCAGAATCTGGAGCAATTGCGGATGCATGAAGGGTTCACCGCCGACAATCCCAAAGAAACGGTTCCCCGCTTCCTTGGCTTCCGTCAGTAACCGATTCATCGATTCGAGATCAATCGTCTGCTGTTTGGCCGAGACATCCACCCAGCATCCCTGACAGCGCAGATTGCAGCTGTTGATGACCGAAATATAAATAAACGGCGGAAAGAACTCGCCTCGTTTCAATCGACTTTTGAATCGCTGAACCGACCTCATCCCCTGAAAACCAAAATTGTAAGCCAGCTTCCACAGCAAACGCTTGTCGGTTTCCAGAAGTAGCCGGCGGGCCATGCTTAGATACATCAGTGAATTCCTTCTGCGGCAGTCACCGCAAATCCCAGGCGACGAGACAACTTTATCTCTCATTGTGTCAACAATATATCAACATTCGGCTTTTCAAAACTGCAGGTCGCAGGCTTGTTCAAGCCGAGTTTTTTCTCAAAACTCCAATCATAGATACCGTTCAAAGCCGGTTTCCCCATATTTTCAAGTGGCCAGTGTTGCGACGTGGCCAGTCTTCCGACGTGGCCAGTCTTCCGATGTGGCCAGTCTTCCGATGTGGCCAGTGTTCCGATGTGGCCAGTGTTCCGACGCGCCCAGTCAACGTCCCCAACCGGATTATACGGCACCCGCTGCCGACATGCGATGCGTCGGTTGTGGTCGACCAGGGCGAAACATCTGCGATTCTCCAAATTGAGGCTCGGCCTGATTTTGCGCACAAACTTCGATCATTGTCTGCTCGACAAGCCTCCCCAGTTGTTCGGGATCACAGGCAACGCGTGCATTAACGACCAAATCCACATGCCGGGTTTTCGTGTGCGACGGTAACGACAGTTCCGGGGGAAGATCGCGACTGACGAGATTCGCAACGCCAAATGCGGCGTCACTCAGCCCAATCACCTTCAAATGTGCCACTTCGAGATCGGCGGCGACCAGCCGGCTTTTCAGTCCCTGAATGACCTCAAGCAACAAGCGATCCAAGGGGAATTCCGCTGGCGAGTAAATTTGAATGGTGCTGTTGAGCCACCCGAGTTCTGCTTCTCCCTCGGCATATGTGTCATAGTCAATATCGAGCACCCGCCGACCAAAATCACCAACTTGATCCAGGAATGCGAAATACGCCTCAAAACCTTCGCCGGTTTTTGCCGACACGGCTAGTCGGGGAGATTGGGGATATTGCTGTTCGAGCAGAGCGTGTAGTTCGGTCAGTTCGGCGGGGGCGAGTTCATCCGCACGATTGATGAGGATTAAATCCGCCTCTTCCAGCTGCTTCTGCAGAATGTAGGCCGCCTTGGGGGAAAAACCGGTTCCCGGCTCGTTCTTCAGGATCTTGCGACCTTGACTCGGCTTCAGAATCACCCCGTATGGGGCAATTTGAAATCGGGATTTGTAGAGCTGTTTGAGTGGCTGAATCACAGTAGCAACCAGATCCGTACAACTTCCGACCGGTTCCGCCAGGATCACATCCGGCAATTTGTCGCGACCGATCTGATCAATCGTCGAGATCAGGTCATTGAAGCGGCAGCAGAAACAGGCCCCGGCGACTTCGCCGACATCGAAACCTTGCGAGCGGAGCGACTTGGTATCGACCAGATCGGCCGCTTGATCGTTGGTGACGATTCCCACCGACAAACCTTGGGCGACATAATTTCGGGCCAGGCGAGCCAGTGTCGTGGTTTTCCCCGCGCCAAGGAAACCGCCGACCATGATGAATCGGATGGTGTGGGACATGCATTACCTTTAAAACAGATCGTCGTTTAACACAGATCGTCGTTTGACACTGAGAGTCACTGCACAACATAGTAGACAATGCTGCGGCAGCGGCATCAAGTTACCTTTTCCAATTCGGGATTGAATGGCGGCCTTATGCGTTTTGATTCTGCGGAACATCCGGCAATTCTCGGAGGGATCCCTGTCCGTCCCTCGGGACCGCCGTTATGGCCGCAGCAGGACCCGCGGGTCACCCTCGCGCTGCAAAGTCTGATTGAGACAGGGGATTGGGGGCGGTATCATGGTCCCCATGTTCCCGAACTTTGTCGACAACTGGCGGAGTATCATGAACGGGAACACGTCCTCCCCTGCAGCAGTGGGACGGCGGCCGTGGAACTGGCCCTGCGAGGCCTTGGAATCAAGGCCGATGACGAGGTCATCCTGGCGGGATATGATTTTAAGGCCAACTTCCAGAATATTCTGTGCGTCGGTGCCCTCCCGGTGCTGGTGGATCTCGACCCGCTCACCTGGCAACTCAATCCCGAGCGGATCGTCCCCGCGATTTCCTCCCGCACGCGAGCCATCCTGATTTCCCATTTGCATGGCGGTTTGGTGGATGCGGTGGCGGTGAAAAACATTGCTGAGACGCATGGGCTGATGGTCATCGAAGATGTTTGTCAGAACCCTGGTGCCCGTAGCCAGGGCCTGCAGGTGGGGACCTCAGGCGATGTCTGCGTGCTGAGTTTTGGTGGAAGCAAGCTGTTGACGGCGGGGCGAGGGGGGGCCGTATTGACCAACCGCACCGATGTGGCCGAACGGATGAAACGGTATCAGCAACGTGGAAACGAGGCGTATCCTCTTGCGGAAATGCAAGCGGCCGTTTTGCGGCCACAACTCGAACAACTGGACAAGTTCAATCAACTTCGTCGTGATGCCGTCAGCCGCCTGGAGCGGGGACTGGCTGGTATCGCGGGACTTTCGATTTTGCAGCCTCCCGCTGAAAACGTGTTTCCCGCGTACTACAAAGTCGGATTTCGCTATTGTGCCGAGCGTTTTGGGGGGCTGACTCGGGAGCAGTTTATCGAGGCGGTGCATGCTGAAGGGATTGCGATGGATGCCGGTTTTCGCGGGCTGCACCGCATCCACGCGACACGGCGATTTCGGGCTGCCGATGACCTGACTGAAGCGAGCCTGGCGGATGCGGGAATGTTGACCCTGCACCACCCTATCCTGCTGGAAAACCCGGCCGCAATCGATGAAATTGTGGTGGCGATTGAGAAAATTTCGCACTGGAGTGGCGAAATTCAGCGTCAAAGTGAGCATCAGGGTGAAAAAACTCCCAGCTGAAAAATCATCAGGGTGAAACCCCTGCAAATTGCCTGCAAATGCCCACACCAAAAAAACGGAAAAGATCCGAAAAACGATGACCAATCCACACGATACCGAAGAGACATCTCAGCGGGCTGCCGAGGCAGTCGCGCAGTGCCAGACGATTTTTGCCCATGCCTGGATGGTTCGAACATTCGTTAAACACAGTGACGAGATGGAAGATTTTCCGGAATTGATGCAAATTGTGCGGGCCGTTTTTGATACGTGCCGGGCGTTAGAGCCAAAGGTGCCAGATCCACAAGCGTATCTCACAACGCTGAAAAAAAAGATTTCGAAACTTCGGGCTGCCGTGGTGCAATTTCGCGTCGATGCCCCCGTTGCGTCGGATCACGAAAATTTCCGGCAGGCGGTTCTTTCTTTGAATGGATGCCTCGCCGAGTTGGAAGCGATTTTGAAGCAGTTTCCCGCTCAAGCCCCTCCTGCGATGCCGGCGAACTTTCGCCTTCCAGTCAATTCGGTTACTCTGTCGACTCCCGATGATTCACCTGATGAATCGCCTGCACCTGCCAATGAATTTTTTCCGGAATGACCCTCCCAAAACGCCTTTGCCTCTGGTGCGTGGTTATGCTTGATCCGCTTGTGTTTATGATGGGTAAGTTTGAGGCCCGGTTCCCTGTCGATCGCGCTTACTTCGAGTCGCATCTGTGGGGCCAGCAGGCTGGCGATCTGTTACGGGTTGGCTTAACCTCTTACGCAGTGCGACTGCTGCAGGATGTCTACTTTCTCGATTGGCAAATCGATCCGGATACCCCGGTTCGTCGCAAGCAAGCGATTGGCGAGATTGAGAGCTCCAAGGCGATGTCGACGTTGTATGCTCCCGCAGACGGCCGGATCGTTCGATTTAATGAAGCCCTGCTGAATGATCCGTCATTGATTAACGCAGACAATTACGAGCAGGGTTGGTTGTACGAATTTGTGACGACATCTCCGTTGTTATCCCCCGAGGATTACCTCAAGGTTCTCGATGCAGGTTGGGATCAAACGCAACGGATGCTGAAGAACCAGTTCAACGAATGAATCTTTAGAAAGGGCCCTCACGTGGCCGGTAAAAAGATAACGGTAGTAATTTCTCAAGCTCCGGGGAAAAATCCGGTCAAGAGACATCTCGAAGAAGAGATCGCCACACAACTGATCCTTTCAGGGACCGCAGAGGTCTCGGTGGTGCCGCATCTCTATGATCTGACGGCGGAACATACCGGGATGTTATGGCTGAAATCGCTGAGAGGAGATCTGGTTGTTCTCGGCTGGTTGTATCCTCGCGCCATTCGCTGGGTGCTCGATCGGAACGGCGTCAAAGGGAAAGAGGGGGAGTCGCTGCTGAATCTTTCCGAGGAGGAGCAGGAGGGGGACGACGAGGCCCCCGCCGAACTGACCGCCGAAATCGATTCCAGCCGAAAGGGGATCGGCGCACTGAATGTTCCGAACAGGACGCTGTTTGCGATCGACTTGCGCAACGATCCTGATCCCAAAACCTACGTGAAAGAGATCGAACGACTCAGTCAAGTCATGACGGTTCCGCTGGTCCAGATCGGGGGAATAGGTGGTATTCCCCTCCGGACGACCGCTCCCGCGTCATCCCCGTCAGGGGTGGCTGGTGCCAGTTCCGCCAACGGGGCCACCACCATGAACTGGGCTGCTTACACGAATAGTGCGACGAACGGTTCCACAAATGGTGCGGCGAACCTGAATGGTGCGGCACAGGCTGACGGGGAATCCCCGGCGGCCGAGGCCAACGAGGGACTTCATATCATCCCCGGTGACGATATTCGCCGCCGCTGGTATCCGGTGATTGACTACAGCCGTTGCACGAACTGCATGGAATGCATCGACTTCTGTTTGTTTGGAGTCTACGGGGTTGATCTGCTCGACCGAATTCTGGTGGAACAGGAAGACAACTGCAAAAAGGGTTGTCCTGCCTGCAGCCGGGTTTGTCCTGCGAATGCGATCGTCTTTCCCGAACACAAGACTCCCGCGATTGCAGGGGCCGAGGGGGGTGTCGTCGAAGACTTCAAGATCGACCTCTCGAAATTATTTGGGGCCCCTTCAGCACTCGAAATGGCCGTGCTGGAGCGGGATGTGGAGCTCGTCGCCGACGGGCGAAATGCGGTGGGTGTGTCCGTAGGCATCCCCAAACGACAAAGCTCCAACTCGTCAGCCCCCCGTGATGATCTCGACGATCTGATGGATGACCTGGACAACTTGGACATTTAAAACAGCACCAGCAATCAAGCTCTGAGCAAGGTTTCGGCATGTGGAATAGGGATCGCCTGAGTCGCGGATACGATCTGGCATCCAAGGCCTTACTTGGTGCTGCCACACCCGCTGGATCGTGGCAAGGAGAACTTTCTTCGTCGCCGCTGTCAACCGCGACTGCGATCGCCGCCTTGATCCTTGTTGCCAGAGATCAACCGCAACGACAGGCCGAATTTGAGCCGCTGATCACGCGCGGTTTGAATTGGCTGATCGAGCACCAGAACGTCGATGGGGGCTGGGGCGACACTGTTCTGAGTCACAGCAATATCTCGACGACAACCTTAGTCTACTCCAGCTTTTGCCTGGCAGGATCGGCAGTACCTGCTGCGGCCGCAATGGGGCAGGCCAAAGACTACATCGATCGACACGGTGGGTTTGCAGCGATCAAAGCGCGGTATGGAAAAGACCACACGTTCTCGGTGCCGATCCTGACCCAATGTGCTTTGGCGGGGCTGATTTCCTGGCAGGAAATGCCCGCACTTCCCTTCGAATTGGGCTGTTTTCCCCACTGGTTTTATCGCTGGATCACATTGCCTGTCGTCAGTTATGCACTTCCCGCGCTGATTGCAATTGGGCAGGTCCGGCATCATTTGGCCCCATCCCCCTACCTGCTGGTGCGAACCATCCGTCAGGCGGCAGTCCGCCCGACGCTACGTCGATTGCAAAGCATTCAACCCGAAAGTGGTGGCTTTCTCGAAGCCGCACCGCTCACTAGTTTCGTCACGATGAGTCTTGCGGCGATGGGGGAGTCGGACCATCCTGTGGCCCGCAAGGGGATCGCATTTTTACAGGCTTCCGTTCGTCCGGACGGAAGCTGGCCGATCGATACGAATCTGGCGACCTGGGTCACGACACTGTCGGTCAACGCCTTGCGTCCCGAATCGCTCCCCCAAGCCCAAGCCAATTCCATCGCGTCGTTTCTGCTCAATCAACAGTACCGGGTGGTCCACCCCTACACGAATGCCGCTCCGGGCGGATGGGCTTGGACGAATCTCTCTGGCGGGGTCCCGGATGCCGATGATACCCCAGGAGCCATCCTGGCCTTGCTGAAGCTGGCTCCCGATCATCCCGAATTTTCGCAGGGACTCGAAGCCGGGGTGAAATGGCTGCTCGATCTGCAAAACCGGGATGGTGGCTGGCCGACATTTTGTCGCGGCTGGGGTGCCCTGCCCTTTGATCGCAGTGCTGCGGACTTGACCGCGCACGCCTTGCGAGCCTTATTCGCCTGGAAAAACCGACATCGGCTGCGGCCAAATCAAACAAAATCTCCCCAACCGGCGGTCACCACCGCGAGCCTTGGAAATCGCCGCATTGAGCGGGCCACCGCTGCGGGGTTTGCTTATCTTGCCCGAACACAGCGTGCGGATGGCTCGTGGTTACCGCTTTGGTTTGGGAATCAGCATGCAGCGGATGACGAGAACCCCGTGTACGGCACCACGCGGGTACTGGTAGCCTATCGAGATACAAACCTCGTACAGGAAAACAGTTACGAGAAAGGAATCGCCTGGTTGGCCAGCGTTCAGAATGCCGATGGGGGCTGGGGCGGGGCAAAAAACACGCCATCGTCGGTGGAAGAGACCGCTTTGGCTGTGGAAACGTTGCTTTTGGTGACGAAATACGCAGCAGCGGTTCAGCGTGGATTAGGCTGGTTACTCGATCAAGTCGAAGCGGGAACCTTCCGGCAACCCTCCCCGATTGGACTTTACTTCGCCAAGCTGTGGTATTTTGAGCAACTTTATCCAATAATCTTTACAGTCTCGGCATTGGGTCGAGCGATTGAGCAGGCCCGCGAGTCGGTCGAATCGAAAACGGCGGTAACGTAGCTGTTAGTGTTTGAAGTGTTTCTGAAAAACAGTTGATGCAGCTCGGCATTTTTTGTGCCGGGTCGTTATCATGAATCGTCAGTGAAAATAGGGTGCCAGTTTTCGTTCTTCAGTCGGTTTGGCGTGAAGTCAAGTTGCTGACGAGGGAATCCAGAAAGGTCAGTTGATGATCGCTGCGACCAATACAATGCGAAACGGTAACGAAGAATCGACCGCAAATCCGACAGCCAAGATGGCTGCAGGATCGCCGACGAACGTTCAGCATCCCGATGCTCGTGAGCATGTGGGGGCTCATCAAACTGAGTCTCACGAGCATATGGAAGCGGAAGAGGCCATCGAGTCTCACGAGGCAGCGGTGCCGGTCGAGGACAAACCTCGGCGGAATCGGAGCACGTCTCATTTGAAGCTGGTTCCCGAAACGCTGGAGCTTCGGGAAAAACTTCGGGAAGCGGCGGAAGAATATTCCAAGTACCTGGATAAAAGCCGCCCGTTTAATAAATCGGCACTCGAATCGCATTCGCGCAAGTTGCTCGAGCAACAGGGCCAGCCCGAAGGGTTCCTCGGCTTTGCCATGGTGCTGATCGGAAACGCGTTCTGGAAACGTCAGTTCCTCGCAATTCCCTTCGAGCGTCGCCTGCTGCTCCTACCACATTGCCTCAAGCATGCCGACGGCTGCCCTGCGGACTATGACGAATTCGGGCTCGACTGTGAAAAGTGCGGTGCCTGTTCGATTGCCGACTACAAGGTACGGGCCGAGCAATTGGGCTATAAAGTCCTGGTGGCCGAAGGTTCGCCGATCGTTCTTAAAATCATCGTCTCGGGTCATGTCGATGGAATCCTCGGGGTTGCCTGCCTGAATGTGCTGGAAAAAGCGATCGACAAGGTATTGCTTGCCGGCGTTCCCTCGTATGCCGTTCCCCTGCATTCGGGTGACTGCAAGAACACGAAACTGGATGAATCCTGGGTCTGGCATTGCCTGGAAAAATACGAACCGCTGGAAGAATCTCCCACATCGGGATACATCCCGATGATGCGGGCCTCGAACCAGATGTTCGACGAACAGTTCGACGAAGTGTTGCCTCAGGTTCGTCAGGGAACTTCAGTAGGGGATCTGCTGCTCGGGGAAACCGAGTCGATTGCCCGTCGCTGGTTGGTTCAAGGGGGTAAGCGACTGCGGCCCTTTATCACCTTGGCCGCTTACGATGCGGTCATGGGTGGGGTCGGACTCAAGTCCGCTGCGGGGGATGAATTGCCCACGTTTTCGCTCGAAGCCCGCCGCACCGCCATGGCGATCGAGGCCTTCCACAAGGCTTCGCTGGTCCACGATGATATTCAGGATAATGACCCGTACCGATATGGACAGGAAACGCTGCATCGCCAATACGGTGTCGGGACAGCCATTAACGTCGGCGACTATTTGATCGGGCTTGGGTATCGCTTGGTCAGCCAGAGTCGGCGAGAACTCGGTGCCGAAGCGGCCAGCGACATCATGGATCGCCTCGCACAGGCCCATCTTCGTCTCTGCGAAGGTCAAGGGGCCGAACTGCGATGGGCCGGCGAGAGCCTGCTGAACCTCACCACGCTGGATGCGATGAAACTCTACGCTCTGAAGACTTCCCCGGCATTTGACGCGGCCCTGTATGCTGGTTTGCGAATGGCAGGCCCTGCCGAAGCTTACGAATCCATGGTTCCCGCATTCTGTCGACACCTCGGCGTTGGTTTTCAAATTTTGAATGACCTGCTGGATTGGGAAGAGCAAGCACCGAATAAAATCGTCGCGGGTCGTGACGCCGAATTGGCCAAACCGACGCTGCTGTTGGCGATGGCCCTCGAAGCGGCCAAAGGCCCGGTTCGTGATGAGCTGACCAGTGTGATCCTGGAACCCTTGGCGGCGACGGTACGTTCCGAAAAATTACGCAAGCTTTATCACAAGCTGGGGGTGTTTGAACGGGCACAAATCTTAGTGGAAAAATGCCGAAGTCGCGCTGAGGCTCTGGCGGACGAAGTCCAACCGGAAGAACTGCGGCAACTGCTGTATTTCCTGGTGGATACCGTTTTGGCAGACACCACTGTCCCCGTCCCCCAAGTTCAACTCGTCTCACTTTCCGGGTTGCCACCGCTGGTCGGCAAAACCGTCGGCGCAACCTGAGAATCGAATGGCTCACCCGTATCTGTTTAGGCTTGATGATCGCATTTCGCGAGGTTTGTCTCATTGGGATCAATCCCATCGGGAACGCCATCGTCATTTTATTCTGACTCAGCAAAACCCCGATGGGGGGTTTGGCGGACGAGGTCTTCCGGTCGAGTACGCCAATGCCGAACCGGAAGGACGCGAGTCGGATCTGTACTACACCGCCTTCGCCATCCGTGCCCTTTCGGGATTGATGATGTTTACCCCCGAGGATGCCAGGCGTGTGGCCAACTATCTGAACATGGCCCGACAGCATCAGTCAACCGTCATCGATGTCGTCAGCTGGCTCTATTCCGCACTGATGGTGCAGGCCTCGGCGGGAATCGATTTGCTCGCCCACGCCAATTCCGACTGGCCACAACAACTGGCGCGAACGCTCGAAGGGTTCCGCTCGAAGGATGGGGGTTATGCCAAAACACATGAAGGGGCATTGGGAAGTACGTACCACTCGTTTCTGGTCGCTCTGTGTTACGAGTTAATCGGCCAGACGCTGCCAGACCCCGCATCGCTGGTCAATTTTATTCGCACCCGTCAGCGAGACGACGGTGGCTTTGTGGAAATTGCACCCATGAAACGGAGCGGGACCAACCCCACTGCGGCGGCGATCGGGATTCTGATGATCCACTCGGGAGTCGGGCCAAATCTCCGCGAGGACGTGCTCGCCTATCTGACCGATGTTCGCAGTGGCGAGGGGGGATTTCAGGCGAATACGCGGATCCCGTTTGCCGATTCGCTGTCAACCTTTACTGGCTATTTGACGAGCCTCGACCTGACGGCCCCCGCTGTCATTGAACCCCAGCGCATCGAACAGTTTATCCTGTCGCTTGAGCACCCTGGAGGGGGATTTCGTGCCGCCGCATGGGATCAGGCAACCGACGTGGAATACACTTTTTACGCTTTGGGGACACTCGGCCTCTTATGGAGCGATGGCAACATGCCGACGACTCTGGCGTCTCGTTAATCGGCGTCTCGTTAATCGGCGTCTCGTTAATGGGCGTCTCGTTAACGAGACACCCTCTTGCTGCAAATTCGGAACGTGACGACGGAATGCAGCCCGCGACGGGCCCTCCCCCGTCTGAACAGGGCCGCCATCTCGGTCAGCGACTCAGCACTTCGATGATTTTTTGCAGGTTGTTTTCCACGACGATCGGACTGTTGGCAAACTCGGCCGACTCGACACCCAGCGGTCGCAGCTTTTCGTCGAACAGCGATTTGTTCCCGGAATGATAAGCCACGGTGATATCGGGATCTTTCAATTGGTGTCCGGTCAGAACGCAGACCACGCGATCACTCGGTGCAATCACCCCTTCGGCGCGCAAAAGCTTGGCTCCCGCGACACTCGCACCACTGGCCGGCTCGCAACCAAATCCTCCCGCTCCCACCTGGGCTTTCGCATCCAGGATTTGTTGGTCGGACACTTGTCGAACGACACCATCGCAGGCATCCAGGGCGCGGAGGCATTTCTTGAGATTCACGGGACGATTGATTTCGATCGCACTCGCGAGCGTCGAGGCTTTACGCTGGTCATGATCCATGTCCGCAAAAAACTGGTTCACGGTTCCGTCATCGGACATGCCACCATCCCAGCGAACCCCGCGCTGCTCGTACAGTTGATACAAGGTATTGGCACCAGAGGCATTAATCACAGCCAGTCGAGGAATTCGATCGATCAGGCCGAGCATTTTCAGTTCGATAAACGCTTTTCCGAACGCCGAAGAATTTCCCAGATTTCCCCCCGGTACGACGATCCAGTCTGGAACTTGCCAGTTCAGGCTTTCCAAGACGCGATACATAATCGATTTTTGCCCTTCGAGTCGAAACGGATTGACGCTGTTGCAAAGATAAATCCCACGCTCGCCCGCCACTTCCCGTACTCGTTCCAGGGCATCGTCGAAGTCACCCAAAATTTGCAGGGTGCGGGCGTCATAGTCGAGAGCTTGCGAGAGTTTGCCGTAGGCGATTTTTCCACTGCCAACGAAGACCACGACGCGGAACAGCTGTGCGGTGCTGGCATAAATGGCGAGCGAGGCGCTGGTATTGCCGGTCGAGGCACACGCCGCCATTTTCGCCCCCACCATCCGGGCATGGGTTGAGGCGGCAGTCATCCCGTTATCTTTGAAACTTCCGGAGGGATTGAGTCCTTCGTATTGCAGGTAGAGTTTACCCGGATTCATTCCGACGTATTTGCCGACCGGCTGGTTTTGCTGCAGGATCGTTTGCCCTTCACCAATCGTGACAATGTCTTTGTCGGCGGCGAACGGGAGCAAATCACGAAAACGCCAGACGCCGCTATAATCCAGGGGATTGTGGCGATTGGACCAGCGGGCTTCGAATTCACGCAGGGACTTGGGGACCGGAAGTTTGTCCCATTCGTAATCGATGTCGAGCAGACTTCCACAATCGGGACACGATGTCATCACCTCGGTCACATCAAATGTGGCTCGACAAAGAGGGGCAATACATCGTTGAAAGGCATACATGAAAGCTCTACTCGCTTGGTTTCGATTGTCGTGTGCTGTGGTGGTTTATTGTCGTATTCTACTGTTGTACTTCGTCTCATCCGCAGATTGGCCGAGGGCCAACATTTGCTGTCAGCCTCGTTCCGAGAGGGGCAGGTAAGATCGCCGGGGTGGTCCCGTATAAGTCGCCCGAGGTCGTATCGGTTGATGCGTCACTTGCTGTTCAATGAAATGCGCTCCCCAGCCAACGATCCGGCTGATGACGAACAACGGTCCGAACAGATCGGCATCCATTTCCAGAAAATGCAGCAAACGGGCCGCTGCCCAATCGAAACTGGGCAAAACCTGCTGTTCTTCCCAGACCGCCAGTTCAATTGCTGCCGCCACATTTTCCAGTGACGTTTTTCCGGTCACTTCCGCCAATTCCATGCAAATTGGCCGCAAGATTTCCGACCGGGGGTCGCTGGTTTCATAAACTCGATGCCAAAATCCCGGCAGTCGCTCGTACTGTTTTAGTACCGCCTGCACGATTGTTGCCGCAGACTGAGGCGAATCAACCGCTTCGAGAATGTCGATTGCCTGACGGCCAGGCCCACCGTGCCAGACCCCTTTAATGGTGCAGATCCCCGCAATCACCGCCGACAGGAAATCCGATCGGGTCGATGCGACGAGTCGCGCCGCGCAAGTCGACGGAGTCAATTCATGCTCGGCACTCAGAATCAAAAACACATCCAGTGCTCGTTCGGCTTCGGTACTTGGTTCGGAATCCGTGAGATACCAAATCAGATTTCCCGCATAGCTTAAGTCGTCACGATACTGAACCGGGGCCAGTCGCCGTGAATTTCGGTGTCGTGCGGCAATGATCAAGGGAAGCTGTGCCATCAATCGCTGGAGCGTTTCCCAAACGTCGCTGGGAGTCAGTTCTTCTTCATACGCCTCAGACAATCCCAGCAGACAGACTCCGGTACGTAGTACATCGATTGCGGGAACATTTAAGGGAAGACGCTCAATCCAGGCAGCAATGTCGCTCTCCAACACTGCCGATTCGGCCAAAACGGCCTGCATATCGGCTAATTGTTCTTGGGAAGGGAGGTCCCCCTGCACGATCAGAAATGCCACTTCAATAAAGCTCGATTCCTGAACCAACTCTTCAATCGCATACCCGCGATAAAATAAACCCTCGCCAAGCGACGCGATGGCCGTCTCACCGATGACAAGATTTTCGTGCTCTCTGTGCGGAATTTCTGCCGGATTCATGCGCGATCCACTGATTTCATCAAATGCCATTTCATTCGTCGCTTTGTATTCTAACGGCAACCGTCAACAAAGGGAAAACGTCAGGCAATCAGATTCCGATTCCGGGCAAATGAATCCCGCCCCATTTTCGTGGGGTAGATTTTCCATTCGTGGGTCTGAAGATTACAAACCGGTCGCAGGAAATTTGGTTCGAGTCGGAAACCCCGAATCCCTTGTCAAGAGTCCCCTCGATTGACCACTGACCATTTCTACTGGCCAAAATCGGTGATTTTGATAGCATAAGGGCACGACGCAGCAAGGAATCCGATGAGGGGAAAACAAATCATTTCGGCTGGGAACTCAATGGAAAGCGACCATGGAATCAAGGTCGAATCGGGCAGACCACTGAAAAGCAGATCACTGAAAAGGGGTGTACCCCTTCGATGGATCTCGATGATCGCGTTGTCTCTGGTTCTTGCCGGTGTGGTCCCGTTGGCAATCGCACAAGAGAGCGTTGATGAGTCACGACTGATCAAACGGCTGATGCTTCTCGGGGGAAGCGTCAGTCACGATGCTGCGGTGAATGGGGGGCCGGTTGTGGCGGTCGTCATCGATCACAAGTGCCGATTCAGCGATAAGTACCTGCATCTGCTCAAAGGGTTTCCAAGCCTGCAGTCCCTGGAACTCGCTTTTCATCATTTCGAAGATGCGGATCAGTTCACGGATGCGGGGGCGAGTTACTTAAGTGAGCTCAAGGGGCTGACGAATCTCAGCCTGACCTACACCAAAATCACTGATGCCGGCCTCGGAGAATTGGGGAAGTTGACCTCGCTCAGGCGTTTGGATCTCAGTCATACCCGTGTCACCGATGCGGGTCTCAAAGAGTTGCACAACCTGGATCAACTGGCCACGCTCACGCTGCAACATCTGCAGATCAACGGAGATGGACTGAAGGATTTGAGCGAACTCGCCCAGTTAGCGGAACTCGATCTCTCGCACGGGCGAACATCGAGTCGGGGACTGCAGGGATTGGGAATGCTGTCCCAATTGACTTCATTAAACCTGACCCGAATTCCCGTGACCAAATCGGATCTGACCGAGATCGAACAACTGAAAAAGTTGAATGCACTGCAGCTTCGTCAGACAGGGATTACTGATGTGGGGCTGAAACAACTGAACCGGCTGACGAAGCTGAAAAGTCTGGGACTGTATGGCAATGAGATTACCGATGACGGACTCGCCCAACTGGAAAGTCTGGAACACCTGGAAAGCCTCGTTGTTGGGGACTGCCGGATCTCTAACCGGGGACTCCAGCACCTGCAAAAACTTCCGAACTTGACCGAACTGCGAATTCTACTCACGCAAGTCACCGATGAGGGACTCAAGGAATTGGCCGGGTTCAAAAATCTCAAAAAACTCTCTCTTTCCAGTATCTGGATCACTGACGAAGCGGTTGACCAACTGCAAAAAGATTTACCAGAGCTCGTGATTCTGCGTTGAATATTCTGCGTTGAATATTCTGCGTTCAATGCTCGGTATCGCATCGCGGGTCGAGGGTTAAGGGACAAGGACTGAGCCCGGAGCGCATGAAAACTCCGTTCCGTGTGGTGTCCCCAAAACGCGTGGTAATCCCGGATGTTTTTGCGGAGCGGCGGTGCGATTAACGGGGCAATGCCGAGCCAGTTTTCGTTGCCGGACGTTCGCGCGGGGGGAAACGTTCCAACAACGCCCGGTGTTTTTCCGCCGCTTTGGGGTCGCCCACTTGCGTATACACGTTGGCCAAAAACGGGTGGAGTTCCTGCAGC